>CAZVJA010000230.1:0-8128 GCA_964626885.1 uncultured Planctomycetaceae bacterium
CGTAGAAGATCTGCTCCCAGGGGCCGAAGTCGAGCTTGCCGTTGGTGATCGCCACCACCACCTCGCGGCCCATCACCTGCCGCTTCATGTGGGCATCGGCGTTGTCTTCGCCGGTGCGGTTGTGGGCGTATCGCTTGGGCGAAGCGTCGAATGGAGCGAGCCCTTCCAACCACTTCTTGTAGTCCTCGTGCAATCCTGGTTCGTCGTCGTTGATAAACACGCTGGCGGTGATGTGCATGGCGTTCACGAGTACCAGTCCTTCCTGCACTCCGCTGTCAGCCACGAGCTGTTCGACCTCGGGAGTGATGTTCACGAACCCCATCCGCTGCGGGATGTTGAAGGTCAGGTATTCGGTTTTCGATTTCATGATTGTTGCTCTGTAAGAATTAGCCGCGAAGAGGCGATAAAAAGAGTTTATGCTGTGGATGAATCTCCCCAAACAATAATGGCAGCCTTCTCCTGAGACGAGCATGTATTCAAACTGCCGGATATCCACCACATCCTTACTTATGCCTTCAATTTTTGCGAGTTTTGCGCCTTTTTTGCGGCGGAGTTCCGCGTAAAGAATCTGCGGCAAGCTCTCGCGGAAAGTTCGTTTTACTCCTCCGGCACCAGCGCTGCCGCGCGGCACCAACCGGCGCTGGCTCCTTTGATCTTCACGGGCAGGCAGGAAAGATAGAACCCCTTCGGCCGCGGAAGCTGGTCGAGGTTGGCCAGCTTCTCGATCTGGCAGTATTCGCGTGTGATCCCCGCAAAATGCGCCGGCCAGATGAACTTGCCGTCGCCCGTGCGGCGGAAGTCGGCCACCATGTCCGCAAATGGCCGGTCAAGCGTGTAGGCGTCGATGCCGATCACCTTCACCCCCCGCTCCACCAGCCACAAGGTTCCCTCCCGTCCGAGTCCCGGCTGCCGGAAGTATTCGGGAGAGTGAATCCGCTTGTCGGCCCCGGTCTGCAGGAGCACGATGTCGCGCGGCTGAAGTTCATGTTCAATGCGGTCGAGGCAGCCCTTCAGGTCATCGACCGTGATGAACTCCCCTGGCTGCTTATGCCGCACGTCCAGCACGACTCCCGGAGCGAAGCACCATTCGAGTGGGATGTCGTCAATGGTGCGGGCCTTTTTCCCTTCCGACATGGCCCCGTAATGGTACGGAGCATCGACATGCGTGCCGGTGTGCGTGACGGCGGTGATCTCTTCGACGGCCCATCCTTCGCCGCTGGAGTAGACGAGGTCGCCGGCCGAGACGCCGAAGAACTGCTTCATCTGTGCCAGCCCCTCGTCCCCATGCTTGACGTAATGAATGCGAGCGGGCATCGGCTCGCTGACGGCGGCATGCTCCAGCGGCACACTGAGGTCGATGATCCGTAGGCGGGAAAGGTCCATGTGAAAACTTCCTGCTGAATTGGCTCGTGTGCGGCGGTAGAATGGGGGCGACCGAAAATGACGAAGGACTAATGACGATTGTCTAATGCCTGATGTCTAGTGTGGTGTGGAAGCACGAAATTCGAATGTCTAACGAAGCACGAAGCACTAAGGATGAACCAATTCGCCGGCAGAGGCCATTCTTTATTTCGAGCTTTGGGCCTTTGTGCTTCTTTCGTCATTCGTGCTTGGTGCTTCGTCAAAGCATTCATCATTCGACATTCGGCATTAGTCATTAGACATTCTCATGCCCCGGCCTGCACCTGTTTTTCGAAGATGGGATCACCATGAACCCGACCACCGCGAAGCCCGCCGCATCGACCTCCGTTCTCGTTCGTCATGAGGAAAGCACGCCGCGCGAGCGAAGCACCTGCGGCTGGCGGCATCTGCTCATCAGTCGACAGGACGACAACGTGGCGGCCTGGGCACACGCCGTCGATATCGACGGGGCCAAGCAGCATTACCATAAGGTGGCGACAGAGCTGTATTACGTTTTGGAAGGAGAAGGAACGGTGTTGCTGGATGGCGTCGAGCACCCGGTGCGCAAGGGGTCGATGGTGCACATTCCGCCGGGAGTAGTCCACGGCGCGGTTGGCCGGATGCGGGTGCTGGTCGTCGGCATCCCGGACATCAGCGACGGGGATTTGTATTTTCCGGAAACCGTGGGCTTATGAAAGCCGTGATGATGTGACGCCCCGCGAAGTGCTCAAGCAAGAATCGTCAAAATATTCACCGGAGCCGATACCATGATTTGTCATGTTTGCGGAGTGGAGGCGCCGACGAAGCATGTGTCGTTCTATCAGAATATCGGTGCGTTGGTAATGCGGTTCTCGCAGTCGCTCGATGCCGACGTGTGCAAGTCCTGTTTGCACGAGCATTTTTGGAAGATGACGGGAACAACACTTATTCTTGGATGGTGGGGAGCGATTTCGCTCATCGTTACGCCGTTCTTTCTGCTGAACAACATCATCCGTTATAGCCATTGCCTGACGATGGAACCGGTTCCTCCGGGTGCCGTTCCGCCGACTCTCACTGAGGAAGCGGTCGAGCAGATCAAGCCACATGCCCAACGGATGTTCGACCGCCTGAACCAGGGCGAAAAGCTGGAGAGGGTGGCGGAAGATGTCGCTTCCTGGAGTGGGGCATCGCCGGCGCAGGTCGTGCTCTTTCTCCGCGCAATCGTGATGGCACAACCGGAGTAGCGAGCTTGGGCAACTTTGCTTGATCGTTTGGCCGCAGCTACTGTCGCTTCGACTGCTGGTACAGCTCTTCCATTTCGAGCAGAGTGGCGTCGTGGATGCTGCGTCCCTGGGCCGCCAGTTGTTCCTCGATGTAGCGGAACCGGCGGAGGAATTTCGTGTTGCTTTTGCGGAGCGCTTCTTCGGGGTTAACCTGCCAGCGGCGGGCGATATTGGCGATCACGAAGAGGATATCGCCAATTTCCTCTTCAATGTGTGTCTTGCGGGCGGGGTCATCGATCGGCTCATCGGGAGTGATTTCCGCTTCGACCGTGGCGGGGACGTGGGGAATCTGGCCGCCGGGGAAGAGTTCCTCGGCCAGTTCCTCCACTTCCTCGCGAAGCTTGTCGAAAAGCATCGTCCGATTGGGGAAGTCGTAGCCAACACGGGCTGCCTTCTTCGATAACCGCGCCGCCCGGGCGAGTTGCGGGAGCGCAGCGGGAATTCCTTCCAGCACCGAATCTCGCTGCTTTTCGTTCTGCTTGGCTCGTTCCCAGTGTTGCCGCACGTCGTCTTCTGTTGCGGCCTGAGCACCGCCGAAGACGTGCGGATGGCGGTCGATCATCTTCCGCGTGATGCGTTCCACAACGTCGACGAGGTTGAACCGCCCTTCGTCAGCAGCGATTTGTGCGTCAAGCACGACCTGCAGGAGAAGATCCCCCAATTCCTCTGCTATCGCGGAATTGTCGTCGGCGTCGATCGCTTCCAGCAGCTCGTAGGTCTCTTCGAGGGTGTAGGGTTTGATTGTTTCGAGAGTCTGCACGCGGTCCCAGGGGCAACCCTCCGGGGATCGAAGCTTCGCGACGATCTCGCAGAATTTGCGAAAGGCTGGGCCCATCCGGCTGGGATCGGGAGGCGTCCCGTGGGTGGGATTCCCGCCTGTCGAAGCTTCACTGTTGCTGTCGGGACGAGGTGTCATCGTCACCTGACTATACGGGGCTGGAAACCGGCGGTCAAAGGGGGAGCAAGGCCGGTTTGTCTGGCGCGGAGCTCCCGGGTACGATGAAAGGCCGCCGCTACCACCTCGAGAGATTCGACATCCGTGCGACGATTTCACACGGAGATTTTGAGGAGAGACACCATGCCCAGCCGAGTTCATGCCGTTGCCGCGTTCGCCATACTACTGTTGAGTGCGTCGATTCTGTTCGGGGAAGAAGCTGCAAAGCAGGAAACTGTAAAGCCTCAGTCTTCGGCTCCGGCGGTGGACCGCGCGACGTTAGAGAGAGAGTTCGCCGAGAAGCTGACCGGTGCGACGCTGGTCGGATCGTTTACCATCGATGGCCAACCGAATAACAAAGCGCCGAACACCGAACGGTACGAGCTCGAAAGCGTCACCAAGGCCCAGGGGGAATACTGGGTCTTCACATCGCGGATCAAATATGGTCAGAACGACGTCAAGATTCCGTTGACGCTGCAAGTCCTCTGGGCGGGAGACACGCCGATGATCTCGCTGACGGATCTGGCAATACCCGGACTCGGCACGTTCACCGCGCGGGTGATGTTCCACGGCGATCGTTACGCCGGTACCTGGCAGCACGGCGATGTCGGCGGACACATGTTTGGGAAGATCGAGAAGAAAAAGGGACCGCCCGCGAAGTAGGAAGACTACGCGAAAACGAAAGACCGAGGACTGGTTTGTCAGGTCGCTCAGCGCACCTGAGGAAAATCCGCCATGCAGAAACTCGTGACGATCTACCTCGATAATCAGGCTTACGCCGAGGGGAAATGGCTGACGGTGTCATTCGCTGAACGGCATGGAGCCGTCGAAGAGCACTTGCAGAGTGAATTGAACGATGGCTGGCGGATCGTTTCAATCGCAGGATTCGGCGGCGCGGAAGACACCGTCAACGTGCGCGGCTGGCTAGCCGTGGTGTTGGAGAAATAGACGCAAACGATAGCGAGTCAGAGTCATTGAATGCTTAACCATGTTCAGCAGGACAGACAGGAACTATGCATGAATCCCGTCACACGCCGCACGTTTCTTGGCACGACAACCACGTTGGCAGCTGCGGTCTCCGCGCGGGCGTTCGCAGCAGAGACGAGCGACGACACCAATTCGATTGGCAAAACGCCCCACACGAAGTTCGCGGTGAACGTCGAGATGTGGTTCAAGAGTCTGCCGTTTCTGGAACGAATCAAGCAGTCAGCGGCGCTTGGATTCCCGGCGGTCGAATTCTGGCCGTGGGATAACAAGGACCTCGACGCAACGGCGAAGCTCTGCAAGGAGTTGAATATTGCCGTCGCGCAATTCACCGCGTGGGGGTTCAGCCCTGGTCTGAACGACCCGGCCAATCATCCGAAATTTGTGAAGGCGATCAAGGACGGATGCGCCGTGGCGAAGAAACTCGATTGCAAGCTGATGACGGTGGTGGGCGGGAACGACCAACCCGGCATGACGCAGGAGCAGATGCACGCGAACATCATTGCCGGGCTGAAGTTGGCTGCGCCGATCGCTGAAGACAATGACATCACGCTGATTCTCGAACCGATGAACATTCGCGTCGACCATAAAGGGCATTGCCTGTACGGCAGCCCTCCGACCATTCGCATCTGCGAGGCGACCGGTTCCGCGAACGTGCAGATCAACTGGGATCTCTATCACATGCAGATCACCGAGGGGGATCTCTGCGGACACTTGCGGGAGGGTTTCAAGGCCCAAAAAGTCGGCTATCTGCAAGTCGCTGACAACCCCGGCCGCAACGAGCCGGGAACCGGCGAGGTACACTACAATCGCGTCCTTAAAGAAGCCTACGACCTGGGCTACCGGGGCTATGTGGGGCTGGAATGCCGGCCGAAAGAGGATGAGTTGACCGCTGCCCGGCGTGTCGCCGCCGCGGACCAATGGTAATGCCGCTTCCCCGGTAAAATCTTGTCGCGACGACGTGAAATGTCTCGTGAAAGGGCTCCGTTGTCGTGGTAGGATGCTGAGCTTCAGGCACGTCAAAAGTGGAGCTTCACCTGGGGCAAGTTGCGCTTAGGCCCGTTCGTAAATTTCGACAGGGCAATGCCAAGTTGAGAAAGGTCGGCGGAGTGGCGAGTTCGGTGGCACGGGGGACAGCGCGGCGGTTACCCGCGCGACAGCAAAGTAATTCTAAAGGAAGGAAGCGGAGATCCGACTGGACGAAGTTTGACGACCAACGTCTGCTCGAGATGCGTCTGTGCGATCTGAATCTGCAGATCGAAGGAACGGAGTTGGAATCGCGGATCGAGCGTCTCTACGAAGAGCTTGAAGCACGCGGATTGAGTTTCCGTCCCCACTTCTGGTTATCCGAAGAATGGTTCTGCCCCGATGGTGTTCCCGGCATCGCAATCCCTTTTTATCTGGCGCATCCCCGGCTGATGCGTCTGGAAAAAAAGCAGATGCTGGAAGTCGAAGGGGGACCCGAAGAATGGTGCATGAAGATCTTGCGTCATGAAGCCGGTCACGCCATCGACAACGCGTATGGATTGCATCGCCGTCGCCGCTGGAGCGAGATGTTCGGCAGGTATACGATTCCATATCCGGACACCTATCAGCCGAAACCATATAGCCGGAGTTACGTGTTGCACCTCGATCCCTGGTACGCGCAAAGCCACCCGGCGGAGGATTTCGCGGAAACATTCGCGGTGTGGCTGCGTCCCCGTTCGCGATGGCGTTCTCAATACGAAGGTTGGCCGGCGATTAAGAAGCTGGAGTTCGTTGACGAGTTGATGGGAGAAGTCGCAGGACAGAAGCAAGTTATCAATACTCGCCGCCAGGTGGATCAGTTGAAAACGATCCGCAAGACGTTGGGGGAGCATTACACCGAGAAGCTCAAACGTTACGAGGTCGACCTGCCAAACTTTTATGACCGTGAACTTCGGCGTCTGTTTACTGGTGACCCGAAAGATCGATCGAAGCTTCTGGCCGCGACGTTCCTGCGGCGAAACCGCGTGGAATTGCGGAGGTTGATCGCCCGCTGGACCGGTCAATACCAGTACACGATCGACCAGATCCTGGGGGACATTATCACCCGCACCCGTGAACTTAACCTGCGGTTGGAAAATGGCGATCAGGATGCGCAGAAGGATGCGCTGGTGATGATTACGGCGCAAACGATGAACTACCTGCACGGAGGCCATCACAGGTTCGCTCTATGAGAAAGCTCCGCATTCTCGTGCTGATGCACAGCGATCTAGTTCCACCGGACTCGGTGGATGGGCACACCGAGAAGGAAATTCTCGAGTGGAAAACGGAGTTTGATGTGCTGAGCACATTGCGGAAGCGGCGGCATGACGTCGAGCCACTGGGAGTTATCGACGACATTGGGACGATCCGCCAGGCACTGCAGGAAAAGAAGCCGCACATCGTATTCAATCTGCTCGAGGAGTTTCACAGCGTCGCGCAATACGACCAGCATGTCGTCAGTTACCTAGAACTGATGCGGCAACCCTATACCGGATGCAATCCTCGGGGCCTGTTGTTGTCACACGACAAACCCTTGTCGAAAAAACTGCTGACGTACCACCGCATCCCCACGCCGCGGTTCCTGGAGTTTCCGCTGGACGAGCCGATCAAGCTGCCTGCGCGTCTGCCGTATCCGCTGCTGGTGAAGTCAGCCGAGGAAGAAGCCTCGATGGGGATTTCGCAGGCATCTATCGTGCACAATGCCGAAAAACTCAAGGACCGCATCGAGTTCATCCACGCACATACCAATTCCAGTGCGCTGGTTGAGGCGTACATTGAGGGGCGCGAGTTTTATGTGGGAGTGCTCGGCAACCGACGCCTGCAAACGCTACCGGTTTGGGAATTGTTTTTCACCAAGGCGTCGGACGACGTCCCATTGATCGCCACGCGGCGCGTGAAATGGGACTCGAACTATCAGAAAAAAATCGGTGTGAAGACCGATGCCGCGCGCGATCTGACAAATGCTCAGGAAGCACAGTTGAAACAGCTTGCCAAGCGGACGTATCGCGTGCTGAACCTTTCCGGCTACGCTCGCATCGATTTCCGCATGTCAAACGAAGGCAGGATTTATGTGTTGGAGGCGAACCCCAACCCCAACCTGTCGCATGGCGAGGATTTCGCGGAATCAGCCCAAGTCGTGGGGATCAAATACCCGGATCTGCTGGAGCGGATCATCGGGCTCGGCCTGCGCTACCGGGCCGCGTGGAAGACGGTCTGACGTCGCCGGACGAAGAAACCACCCACCAGCGTGCATGCTCCCAGCAATGAGAGGCTCGCGGGTTCGGGAACGGCAGTCGCAGCGAGCCCTCCACCTTCAAAGCCAGGGTTGTACCCACCGCCGCCGTAATAGAAGGCTCCCGGACCTGTGTAATAATCGGCGGTATTACCGTAGGTAGCCGCCGAAAATGCGAACCAGGGAACTGTTGTGGGGGCAACCAGATCCGTGATGTGCACCTGGAATCCCGAAAGGGTATTGCCGGGGAGGATGCCCGGGCCGCCGATCCAGTTGTTGTTATAAACCGTGCTGGAACCGCCGTAGGGA
>CAZVJA010000231.1:0-8128 GCA_964626885.1 uncultured Planctomycetaceae bacterium
TTTCTTGGACCCCACCATCTTAGCGGTGGAGTCGGTTGAGGGGGGCAGGTCAGCGTGCGCATCGAGCAAGTATGGATCAACGGCAAGGAGCATCATGACTTCGATCCGCGGGCGTTAACTGTCAAGCTTCCCAAGTCGGGAAGCCGCCTGAAGGTGCGCGTGCGACTGACCCCCGCAAATGTCCACTATTCAGTGGATCTGCTGGAATGCGTCGATAAATGCGCTACCATCTCTCTGGCGGGATCGCTCGACGTCGATGCGGTCTCGACGCTGAAGAACACGATCGATGATGCCCATGCCCACGGCGTGACGTCGATCGCATTCGAAGTGGACGAACTGGAGAGTATCGCGGAAGAAGTACTCCGCCTGCTGGCATTCACCAAGCAAAAGCTGGGAGCTGGCTTCGACTTTTCCGTGGTGAATCCTTGTCCCGCGGTGAGAGAAGTGATTGAAGAGAGTGGATACAGCGACGAAATCCGAATCGTTGAACAAGTAACTTCGGCATGCTGAACACGCAGAGATTCAACGGAATGAAATAAACCGTATGGTACATTGAACGGATTTCGTTTCTGGGAGTCATCACCACAGGTCAGACCTGTGGTGATGACTCATTTCATGCCCCCGTTGACGACGGTGATTCAAAATGGCTGTGCGTGGGGAATTGTCACCGTTATTGAACAGCCGTAAATAGAAACTCACAGCGGATGACCTGCAACTGCTGTTCAATCACGCGCTTTCCATCCGCTTGAGTTGCTCCACTAGGAGCTCATGAGTCGCGCGATGACATCTGCATGCGAGGCGGCGTCTTGCTCGCCTAACCGCAAGAGCTCGTTGATGTACCCATGGTGGAACATAACGGTGCTGATGAGATCCTGCGATTTGGTCTCCTTCGAGCCGAATCGCCGCATAAAGTAGCGGAACATCTTCGGCAGCTTCGACTCGAATTCGTTTGCGATCTCTCCCAGGTCTGCGGACGGACGGATGACAGTCGTCTGCACATCGCGAAATCCATGACTTTGATCGGATGGTGCCGTCCGGCTGAGCTGATTGATGCGACCGAGTTGCAGGATGTCATGATCGAGCTGGTCGAGAAACACCGCGTTGTAGAGGGATCCGAGGATCACCGCGGGGGACGGAGCTCCCTCGCAGATCGGGTGGATCGGACGATCCTCTGGCGGCGCGTAGTGTGTGGAGAGGACGAGCATATGATCGGCCCCGAGGTGCAGGGCCGGCGCCAGTGGGGCGACCAGACGAATGCCCCCATCGCCGAACCATTCATTTCCGACGCAAATTGGCGGAAAAAGCAGTGGAAGCGCGCTAGAGGCCATGATGTGGTCGACGGTCAGCAGCGTGTTGACACCTTTTCGGCGCGGCCGCTCCCAACCTTCAATGGCTTTCCCCTCGACGAAGGTAATGGTTTCTCCCCGGTCGTAATTGAGCGCAGTGATTGCGACGGCATCCAGCCGACCTTCGGCGATATTCTGAGCAATTCCCGGCAGCGCGCCTGTTTCCGTTCTCAATGCACGATGCAGGAACGCCCGGAGCGGGGAAGTGTCAACCATCCCTGTCGCGCGGGGAACTCCCGGCGGTAGTCCGATAGAGAGCCGCAGGCCGACGCGCATCACCTGCCACGTCAGCGAGCTCGAACTGACGGAAAAGACGTCGGAAAAATCGAGCGTCTGCCAGAGTCGCGCCAAATCGCCAACGCGGTCTGGGAACGTGCCCGTGTGATTTGCCAGATGCGCGGCGTTGATTGCTCCAGCGGAAACTCCGGTGAGCAAGGGAGCACTGAAATCCGGGAACATTCCGGCAATACCTCGTAGCACACCCACTTGGTAAGCGGCACGGGCTCCACCGCCGCCAAGGACGAGTGCGACCGCTGCTCCGGGCAATTTTCGAGAAGTCTTGCCGTGCATCTTCATTGCCTGTGGAAGTCATTCATTCGACGCTGCCCGCCGGTTGTCGAGCAGAAAAATCGCCGGGCGTCGACCTTCTGTTTTTGTAAACGATCCCTTTCAAGCCGGGCGTTTATACGATGTTGTCACGGATGCCGCAAATGCGGTTTTTGCCTCCAATGCCTGCATGGACTGCTGATCGAAAGGCTGGAAGGTTCTGGCGATGCATGCGTTTTCCTCCACTTCCCCGGGCGAAGAACAGCCAATGGCAGCCGTGCTGACTCCCGGGAGGGAGAGAACGTAACTGAGCGCGTCACCGGCCGTGAGTCCGTCTTGCGGCAACAGCGGATGTTGTCCGCGTGGTGAAAGTAGAGCCCCTTGTGCATAGACCTTCATCGCGATGATACCCATCTGTTGGCGGACCGCTTCCGGAATTACGGTTTGGATGAACGACAGCCGATGCACGTCGGCCGCATTTAGCGCCATGAGAACGGTGTCGAATTCAAAGCGCCGCATTGCTTCCAGCAGAATCCGGGGGTCATGATGCCCCGTGATCCCCAGATAGCGGACCTTTTGCTGGTCGCGCGCTTCGAGCAAAGCCTCCAGTGCGCCGCCCGGCCCGAAAATGCCATCAAGATCCCGCGGCGACCGCAGATCGTGGAGCTGCCACAAATCGAGATGATCCGTCCGCAATCTCTTGAGAGTATTCTCAAGCAAGCGAAGCGAACCGTCTCGAGTTCGGTCGTGCGTCTTCGATGCCAGGAACACATCCTTGCGGCGTTCGCCGAGTGCCTCGCCGAAGTAATCGAGGCATCCCGCGTAGGCTGGGGCGCTGTCGCAGTAATTCACCCCCAAGTCGAGGGCACGATGAATGACCGCGACCGCTTCGCGCATTCGCCCGTGGGTTCTCAACACCCCTTCCCCGCCAAGACCGAACTGCGTCACCTCGCAGCCGGTGCGGCCGAGGGGACGTTTCGGAATAAGGATCGGTGAATCTGGCAGTCCGTTCATGCAATGCTCCAGGTGGAGAGCAATACGCGGATGTTAACTCATCGTAGCGATGTTTGCGAACGCAGATGTTGACGAGCGAATCTGAACGACGGCCGACATGACGAACTGCACAACGCAGCTGCGGGAATTCCATGCAGCAAACCCGCAGTGACTCGACTCGATGTCGGAATCCGGCCATACTCGGTTTGGCATATCCGCCGATTTCTTCCTTATGCAGGTGCATACTCCGATGGCAGAGTTGCTTATTCAAAGCCGCGTCGACAGTTCCGTTCTCCATGTGGCGCTCAATCGTCCGGAAAAACGAAACGCGATGACTCCACAGATGCTCATCGAACTTGGAGAAACGGTTGCCAGGGTCGATGAACATCCAGAGGTGCGCGCTGTCATTCTATCGGGGAATGGCCCGATCTTCTGTTCCGGAATTGATGTACCGTCTCTGGCCGCTGCACGACAGAACGCCGGTGGCCAGAACCCCGGTCGCTGGTTGCGGCGATTGGCTGATCGAATGCAATACGCCCTGCATCTGATCGAATCGACGGAGTTGCCGGTGATTGCGGCGATTCAGGGACAAGTGCTCGGGATGGGGCTCGAATTGGCACTGGCGTGCGACCTACGAGTCGTGACTGACGACTGCCGATTGAGCATCCCCGAGGCGGGAATGGGACTCGTGGCGGACGTTGGGGGGACTGCGCGGCTGACGAAACTCGTCGGACCGGGTCGTGCCAAGGATTTGCTGATGACCTGCCGCGCACTCTCCGCCGAAGAGGCGTTGCTATGGGGAATTGCCAACCGCGTTGTGCCGGCGGGGGAATTGATGTCGGCGGCTTGTGCGCTGGCCAAGCAGATCGCCGCGAATGCCCCGTTGGCCGTCGGCATGGCAAAGCGAATCGTCGACCAGGGAGACGGCGCCGATCGTCACACGCACATGGCGATTGAACGATGGGCGCAGAGTCAACTGATCGATAGCGCCGATGTGCGCGAGGCTGCGAACGCTTTTCTGGAAAAACGTCCCCCGCGATTCCAAGGGAAGTGAAGATTTGCTCACACCCGGTTTTGCGGGTCGGATCTTTGCTGAGGTCGAGCTGAATTGAGGGTACTTCGCGTTGCCCGGGCTTTTGCAGTTGCGTATCGTGAAACATCAGCCGGCGCGAACTATCGCCGGGAGCCACATTTCACTCTCCTTCAACGGGTACGAATTTCGATGACAGACCTTTCCCACCAGCACGATCGCCGCGGTCCTCTCTTCTGCCTTCTCGCCGTCGTTCTGACTGCGATGGCTGCGGGAATGGGCTGGGGCATACGGGGCCAGTACGGTCACGAGTCGGGTGCGATGATCGCCGGGGCACTCGCTTCGTTGACGCTGGTGATGTTGTTCGTTCCGAATGTCTCTTCGCTGTCGGCGGCACGAGCGGCGGCGATGATGACAATCGCCATCGGCATCGGCGGGTCGATGACTTATGGTCAAACGGTCGGCTTGACACATGACAAGGAATTGATCGGCAACGTCGAAGCGCTCCGTTGGGGGATGCTGGGGCTGTATATCAAAGGGGGCTTGTGGATTGGGTTCGGCGGAGCATTTCTGGGAATGGGACTCAGCGGCAAACGTTATCGTCCGCTGGAAGTGGCGATCCTCATGGCGGGTTTGGTGGGTTTGATGTTCCTTGGAATCTGGTTGATCAATCGGCCATTCGATCCCCCGAACAAGGTTTTGCCGTGGATTTATTTCTCCGATGACTGGTACTTCGAGCCACGCGATGATTTGAAACCGCGTCCGGAGATCTGGGGCGGATATCTCCTCGCTTTGGCCGGCTTGGCGGCATATGTGCGGCTGGTGCGAGGCGATCGGCTCGCGGCCCGGATGACTTTGGTCGGCTTTATCGCCGGCGGGCTGGGTTTCTCCGGCGGGCAATGCGTGCAGGCATTCCATGCCTGGCATCCGGAAGTTTTTACCGAAGGGGCACTCTCGGCCTTCAAAGATTACTTCCAGTATTTCAACTGGTGGAACATGATGGAGACCACTTTCGGCCTGATCTGGGGAGCGATCATAGCGTTGGGCCTATGGTTCAATCGACACCTGGTCCACATCGACGATTCACAAAGCCAGGTCACGCTCTCCCCACCGGTTGAAGTGCTGCTCTGCTCAGCGCACCTGATCTTGCTGCTCTCATCCGAATTCCTGAGATTCCCCAGAGAGTGGATGTATCTTTACATTGAATTCGGCTTGATCATGTCCGCGCTGCCAATGATCGGAATCGTGGGAGGGAGGTTCTGGCCCTATTTGGCGGTGCTTCCGGTCGTCGCGGCTCCCATCTGCGGCAAAACGCTGAGGAATAAGGCGTACGAATCGACTCAGATCTCGTACGGTGTCGGTTGGCTGACGCTCGTCGTCGTTCCGTTAGCGATCCTGTTATGCGTCGCAGTCTGGTTGGGCTGGAAGAGCATCGCCGGGCAAAGCGCGCGAAGATTCGCGGCGATTACGCTGTTGCTGACAACCTGGCTGTACTTCGGACTGAATACCGTCTTCTTTGATTACGCCTGGCCATGGGAGAAATGGACCGGTCGGACGCCGAACCAGATCATTTTCGGCATCTGCGCGATCTCACTGACTCTCGCGGCCATCATTTCCGGAACGCGCCGCACGGAAATCTCCGCCGACTCATGAACGTGAAACGCGGACGGATCGTGCGATCAAACAGAAAGGCAGAAGGTCGTGCCGAAAACGGACCGAAAACGGACACGTAACGCGGCGGTTCTAAGATCATTTCACTTCGAGAAGCTCGACAATGAAGTGAAGTGTCGAATTCGGCGGGATGCCGGGACGGCCAGCCGCCCCGTAAGCGAGTTCCGAGGGAATCCAGAGTTCGATCATCCCCCCCTCGCTAACGAATTGCAGTCCTTCGGTCCATCCGCGGATCACACCCCGCAAGGGGAATCCGGTGGGCTCGCCTCGTTTGTAGGAGCTGTCGAACTCGGTTCCGTCGTCGAGCCAGCCACGGTAATTGACTTTGACGTAATTGCTCGGCGCCGGCTTCTTACCGCTTGTTTTGCGGAGAATGCGGTACTTGAGCCCGGAATCGGTTGAGGTGAATTCTTTCGGTGCGTCGGCATCAACGATCCCCGCCCCTTTCATCAGTTCTTGCTTGTCGGTCGATGTGATGATGGGACCATCCTGGGCCGGACGTCCTGAGTTCGTCGGTATGGCTGGCGTTTTCTGCGAAGGGGAGTCCGCGCAGCCGGCAATCAAAACAACAAATCCAAAGATCACGCACCGCGCATAGGTAAAATTGGTCGACATTTGCACTTTCCTGTTCCGGATGATTCTTGTGTGTGATAATTCTGATCGGTCCGTGGTTGATGTCATCCTTATGGATGCTGTGGTGATCGGTTCGATTGTAAGTACTGTTGCAAATCTCCGTAAGGCAAGCACTGCGAGCAGATCAGGGTTGTACGGAGCAAGGGTTCACCGCCCGGTCCCGGAGGCATCGATGCTCGAAAGCACCGGGTCGCCGGTCTCGCGCATTCGCTGAACAATTTTTGTGTCCAGTTCCGTGATTGCGCGTTGCACGTCGGGTGACATGTCGTGAATTCGATTGTGCGATTCGCCGGGATCGTGCTGCAAGTCGTAGAACTCATCGCGGCTGCGGTCCAAAAAATCTCGCACGAGCTTCCATCGCGCCGTCCGCCAGCAGCGCATGTGAGTGTTCGCACCATGATGCATCGAATACTCGGCATACAGGTCGTTATTCCATTCGACCGATTCCCGCCGGACCAACGGCAGCACATTGCGTCCCCGGACGGGTGTGTTCCGCGGAACTTCAATGCCGGCGGCCGCGAGGATGGTCGGGAACCAGTCGAGGTGAGTGACCGTTTCACGAATGACAGTTCCTTCGGGAATGACGGCGGGCCAGCGGACCACGAGCGGCACACGGAGCGATGTGTCGAACATGTTCGGACGTCGGCCGGCAGGGACATGCTTGGAACCAGGGGGAGTGGTCGTGAGAATCCATTGGGCGTTTCCCTTATGCCAGATGCCATGGTGCCCGACGTTGTAGCCATGATCGGATGTAAAGATCACCAATGTATTCCGGGCAATTTTCAGTTCATCGAGCACACCGAGCAGACGGCCGAGGTTCCGGTCGACGCCGGCCACGCTTCCCAGATAGTCGCGCGTCAGTTGTTTTGCTTTCGGAACGTCAAGTTCGGGATGATCGGGAACTGGCCTCCGGGGATCGATCTGCTGAAACGGTTCTGAATCGATCTCCGGTTGGGGAAGGTACGGCCCGTGCGGCGCGCGGAAGTGCAGACAAAGAGCGAATGTGTGTTCGTGATGATTGCGGACGAATTCGATCGCTTTGTCGGTCAGAATGTCATACGTGAACCCGGCGACTTTTTGCTGAACGCCGTCGATCTCCAGTTCGGGATCTTTAGGGGTCGTGCCGCCGGGGAGGAAACCCGCGAATTCGTCGAAGCCGTTCTTCTTTGGATGAAACCGCGGTTCGGTCCCGAGATGCCATTTCCCGACAAACCCCGTTTTGTAGCCGGCGTGCTGCAGAAGCTTCGGCCAAGTGACTGCGGCAGGATCGAGCCCGAGGGTCATTTCGACACGGGGATTGATCCAATCGGTAATGCCGAACTCAGTGCCGTAGCGGCTAGTCATCAAACTCGCGCGGGATGGGCTGCAAACCGGCGTGACGCAGAACGCGTTAGGGAAGTAGGCTCCCGCGCGCCCCAGACGATCCATATTTGGTGTTTTGGCATCGGGATGTCCCGAGAGTCCCAGGGCCCACGGTGCCTGATCGTCGGTCATCACGAAGAGGATGTTCGGCCGCGCGGTGTCGGCCGGAAACGTTATCGTCGGCTGCAACCCGTAAATCGCGGATGCGAGAAGAATCAGACTGACGGCGCGCCGCATCACTGTCTCCCACTGGGTCAGGCTGTCGATGAATTGTCGCTGGGCGTGTCTATCAGCAAGATTTAATGAAAACGGAATGAGTATACATCGGCGTCACTGAGGACGAACCGCAGTCTGACCGGTTTGCCCGACAGCGAGGCAACGCTCGGACCAGATGTCCAATGAACAGTCTGGTCGAGCCGATCGCCGTAGATTTCAGGACAGTCGGCAAGTGTAAAGCCTTTGATCGGTCTCCCATCCGGATCCTGAAGCTCCACGCGGATGCTGCCAGCCGCCGAGGTGGAATAATTGATTTCGAGTGTTTCTCCAG
>CAZVJA010000232.1:0-8114 GCA_964626885.1 uncultured Planctomycetaceae bacterium
TGACTTAGCGAATCGAGTGGAAAATGGAAGCGGAGAGGGGGGGATTCGAACCCCCGGTCCCGGTTTCCCGAGACACGGCATTTCCAGTGCCGCACAATCGGCCGCTCTGTCACCTCTCCGAATTATCCCGCTCATGAAAAAGCGGGATGCATGATGTCGCGCAGGCGAACACCGTCAAAGCTCTCATGCTATGTCACAGCCAACAGCTCGGAAGTGTCGTCACAACTCATTCGCACTGCTGGGCAAGCCAGCAGTGGCACCCACCGCCCGGAATTCGGGTGTTGAGGCTGCTCCAGCTTGCAGAGCTTGACGGTCGTCGTTATTCCTCGGCAGCTTCTTTCGGCTTCTTTTCCTTCTTCGGCTTATCCTTCGCAGGCTTTTCTCCACCTTTTCCCTTGCCTGCTTTTGCCTTGGGGGCTTCCTTGACGGCGGCGAGTTTCTCGGCCTTGCGTTGTGCGGCTTCCGCATCGCGGGCAGCGACGGAAGCGACCGCGCCCAGCCGGCCGCGAATTCGAGCGCAGTCCGCCGACAACCGCCGCCATTTGGCGTCCTTCGCACGTTGTTCGGACGAAACACCCCGCTCAGCCAATGTCTTGGCCCAGGCGGACAATCGCGTGTTGGCATGTTCCAACTGACGGTTCAGAGTGGCTTGACAGAGCGGCATTTGCGATGATCTCTATTCAAAATTGATGTGCGGACACACCGGGATCGAGAAATTCGAGCCTGCCTTCAGACGTGCCCGCGACCATTTTTGCATCCCCGGCGTTTTTCTTCAACGCTGCCGTCTACAACCCGAAAGAGGCCGAAAATGTCGGACACCGGCCGCGTGGCTGTCTTTACAGGAGCGAAAAAGCCGTTCGCGTTTCTCGATTTCCCCGTTCCAGCCCCGGAGCCGGGGGGGATTGTCGTCCGGGTGACGCTGGCCAACGTCTGCGGCAGCGACCTGCACATCTGGCGGGGGGAATACGACGTCTCCCGCGGACAGTCGGAACCATACTGTCTGGCAATTGGCCACGAGATGACCGGCACCATCGTCGCACTGGGAGACGGGGTCACGCACGATTGGGCCGGCCAGCCGCTCCGCGTGGGGGATCGTATCGCTTATCAGTATTTCTGCCCTTGTGGGAAATGCCGGGGTTGCCAGAGAGGAACAACGCCGCGATGTGTCGAGGGACACCGCTATCGATACCCCCCGACGGAAGCACCGCACTTCAATGCCGCGTACGGACAGTATTACTACATTCGCAAGCCGCAGGCGGTGTTTCGCGTGCCTGATAATGTCTCCGACGACTTGGCCGGGCCGGCCAATTGCGCTCTCTCACAGGTTCTCGACGGCCTGGAGCGCGCGCAGGTCGGCCCTGGCGATACGCTGGTGATTCAAGGGGCCGGCGGATTGGGGCTCAATGCAATTGCGGTTGCGAAGGAAAGGGGGGTGCCACGGATCATTGTCCTCGACGGTATCCGGTCGCGGCTGGACCTCGCCCATGAATTCGGGGCGGATGAATCGATCGATCTGCGTGAGTTTCCGACGCCGGAATCGCGCGTGAAACGGGTACGTGAGTTGACCGGGGGGCACGGCGCCGACTTCGTGATGGAACTTGTCGGCAACGCCGCGGTGCTGCCGGAAGGAATCGAAATGCTCGCGAATGGCGGGACGTATCTGGAAATCGGCAACATCAATCAAAAGCAGCGGGTCGAGTTCATCCCGGCCTCCATTGTGCACGGAGGAAAAACCATTCTGGGGTTGATGTGGTACAAGCCGGAGAGCCTGCGAAAGGCGCTCGAGCTCCTGAGCACGAAGGCTGACAAATACCCATTCCACAAGATTCTGTCGCACCGGTATCCGATGTCGGCGATTGACGAAGCGTTCCGCGACCAGGATGCGGCCAAGGTGCAGCGCGCGGCGCTGTTGCCGTGGGAGGAATGACCGCGACTCATCAAATTCGATCGTGAGCTTCGATTGTCCACGTTCAGCCCTGCTGAGATGAATGAGTTGGAATCTCTCCTTGAAGGGAGAGCGCCGATTCCACGCATCTTGGTGATGCGGGCGATGGACTGCGAGGATCTCCGCGCTCAATATCTCGCCTATCGAGCGGCGACTCGCGCTTACCGGCGTGTTCGACCGGATCTAGGTCTTCTCGTCGCAGGTGAGTTTCTTCTGGACTATTACCTGATGTGCATGGCACGCGAAAAAACGACTTCTCCCGAGCAATATGAGGATCTTCACAGCCGTTATGAAGCGGCCGGGGAACTTGCCGGATTCCTCGAACTGGCTTGGAAGCATCGACAGGAAACCGAGGAATTGGTGACGACGCTCGTGGACCGCGTGACCCGTCTTTATCTCGAATCGGACGAAGCGCTGCGAAATTGCATTGAGACGGGATTTCTGGAGCACGCGCTGGAGCGTCCTGCCTTGCGGCCGTTGTTCCAAAGGTGGGAGCACCAGCCGGAGTTGATCGATGCCTATCGAGGGGCGATGGAATGGGGCCTGGCGCACGAACGATCAGAGTGACGAATTGGGGTTGAGAGCCGATGCGCGCCGTTGAATTCGAATCGGGACGGATGACTCTGAATCGGAACCGGCCCCTGCCGCGCCCGACACAAGGAGACGTGCTGGTACGCGTCCTCTGCGCCGGGATTTGCGAGACCGACCTGCAGCTTCTCAAAGGATACATGGGATTCTCAGGGGTTCCGGGGCACGAATTCGTCGGTATCCCGGAAGAGGGATATCTCGCGGGTCAGCGCGTCGTGGGCGAGATCAACTGCCCGTGCGGAAACTGCGAGCTGTGCCGCGCGGGGCTCGGCAATCATTGCCCGCACCGAACCGTGCTCGGCATTCTGAACCGGGACGGGGCATTCGCGGATTATGTTTCGCTGCCGGAGACGAATCTGCATCCCGTTCCCGACAGCCTGCTGACCGATGAAGCGGTCTTCACCGAGCCGCTTGCGGCGGCGTTTCAAATCCCAGTCCAGGTACCGCTCCACAAGCAGCAGAGAGTGATCGTGTTGGGGGACGGACGTCTGGGGTATCTGTGTGCCCAGGTAATCGCGGAGCATGGTTGCCGTCTGCTCGCGGTGGGAAAGCACCCAGAAAAACTAGCACTGTTGCAAAGAAGAGGAATTGAGACCGCGCTCCTGGCTGACGTCTCGCCGGACCGATCGGCCGATCTCGTCGTCGATTGCACCGGCTCCCCAACCGGTTTGCCCACGGCCCTGCGACTGGTCAAGCCACGCGGCACGGTTATCCTCAAAACAACCGTAGCCGGAGAGTTTCCGATGTCATTGGCCCCCGTGGTGATCGATGAAGTGACGGTTGTCGGCTCGCGTTGCGGCCCGTTCGATAAGGCGATCGAAGCACTGAGGACTGAGCGGATCGAGGTGCTGCCTCTTATCACAGCGCGGTATTCACTGGACGACGCGGCAGCCGCCTTTGAGCGGGCGAGCAGCCCTGGATCTCTGAAGATTCTGGTCGATGTCTGGAACGAATCGTGAACGACTCAGACCGTCACGACCTGAATTTCGTTGCGAACCTGGCCAAGTCCCTGCACCTGACGAAGCGATTCCTGGGCCATCTGCTTCTGGTAGTAGGAATTCACCACACCTGAAAGGACGACGCTGTCGTCAACAACCTGAATCCGCACATTGCGGCCGGTCAGGTACGGGTTGCGGCAGAGGGTCGAGTAGACCAGGTCGCACAAGGTGTGCGGGCGATCGGAGAAATGCTGCTGGGTCATCGGTCAGGTCCTCATCCAAAAGACCTCCCCCACCGTGCCGGTCTGGCCGGGAGGGAACGAGTTTCCGGGGATGGACAAGGTATAGACCAGGATTTGAGGGGAGGCGAAAATATTCCGCCTGCATAAAGGCTGATCGAGGGAAAAGTTCTCCCGTCCGGCTGATTTCCGCTAGAACCGCGCCAACCGGACCGTTTCTGGCCAATCGGGCGGCGAAAACCTTTCGACGCGGTGGGGCTCAAATTCCCCACGATAATGAGTTTCAAAATCGGGAGGGCGAGGCTCCCGCCGAGCCGCTGCGTCCGAAAGTCTCTCGTTGTGGCGGCTCCGACGGAGCGTCGCCCTCCCGATTACAAGGTTTTGAAACCCCCTCTCGCAAAGTCCCCTGAAGAATGGGTCTGGACTCAATTTGGCCGAATTGCTATCGTCCCGCTCCGCCTGCCGGGTACCGAAACCGGTTCACCCCATCAAGCGAATACCAAAGACATTGAACAAATTCGACTGGCCAGGCCCGTGGAGTTTTTCGGCCTGGCATCCAGCGGGTGACGCGTCCCCGCGACATATACAGAACGCCCTTCAGAATGGAGTCTGACGTGCGAACTCTCACGAATCGCCTGGTTCCCTGCCTGCTTGTCGCCGGAATGGCGGTGCTCTCACTTACGGAAGCGAATGCCCGCGAAATTATTGACGCGCAAAAGGGAAAAACCTACCGGCTTACCAGGAAGCACGGCCCCTGGATGGTCATGGTCGCCAGCTTCAGTGAACCGCCTCCGGAACGCAAAGGAGACGGAATCAGCCCGCAGCAGGCGGCTGACGAACTCGTCTACGAACTGCGGACGAAAGGCATTCCTGCCTATACGTTTTCGCAGGAAGATGTCGTGGACCAGATTCAGACCAAGGATGCTCGCGATCCGGAGAAACATCACATCGGCAAATATATTGCCCTGCAAGGAAGCGTGTGCGTGCTGGCCGGGAATTACGAAGCCCCCGAAGACAAAATTGCGGTTAAGACCCGAAACTTCATCAAGAAATTTCATCCGGAATTTCTGAAAGAGGAAGAAGCCACCGCGGGAGGCGGTCTGCTTCACAAGTTGAAGAACGGCGGCCTTTACAAGGTCACGCCGGGACGCCCCGGCCCGCTCGCGGGTGCTTTTTTAACCATGAACCCGATGCTGAGCGAGGATGAGATTCGAAGTAAGAAGCGAGATCCGCTCCTGCTCCAACTCAACTCGAACGACGATACGTCCCTCTTGACGAACAAGGGCAAATATACCGTCGTCGTGGCATCGTTTTACGGCCGGACCGAGACCAAGCTGGGAAACAAAGTGTCGGATGCGGATCTGAAGGAACTCGATACGACAATCAAGGACGGCCACATGGATCAGTCCGCGGAATCCGCCTTCGAGCTCGCCCGGGCGCTCCGTCAGGCGAAGTCGCTCGGGTACGAACGGGACTACGACGCCTATGTCTATCACGATCGCTATGGGTCGATCGTTACCGTCGGCGGATTCGAATCAGCCGATGACCCGCAGATCACCAAGTTGCAAAATCACTTTGGGGCCAAGGTCGCAGCCATTCAGGAAGACGGCAGCCCGTCGTTTGGGGCGGAAGTCTTTGCGGTTCCGCGACAGCCCGCTGCGGGAGGCGATCGTAAAACCTGGCTGTTCGATCCCTATCCCCGGTTGATGGAAGTCCCCTCGCTGTAAGTACGCCTGCTGGAACGCAGTATTGCTGCTTGCAAAAGAGTCGGCCGCACTCGCTATGACTTCGTCTCAGCAGAGACATTGCTCTTGCGCCGCGGCGGAGCCAGCACCAGCGTTAGCAGGACGATCAGCCCGAAGATCGTGTAGCAGGTCGTGAAGACCCAGGTCTCCGCGTCGTAAAACAGCGCGTCGTGTACCCAGTTGGCGATAAAGTCACCGGTATAGCTTTTCTCCCCCGCCAACTCGTGCAGCTGCTGCTCCCACGTCGTCAATGGGCAGGTGATACCGAGCACGCTTTCGAACACGACAATCAGAATTGCCAGCAGGTGGATCACCCGGAACTTCAGGTTCCGCACCCACTCCCAGTCCGCGAGCACGCCGACCAGAATCGCCAGTTGGCCGAAGATCACAAACGCCATGTAGGCAAAATGCACGACAACGATGAGATCGGCTAGAACGCGGTAAAAGAGCGGCATGTCTTTGCGATGCAATGGGGGAGCAGTTTATTCCCACAAATGCCTTGTTTGCGGGAATTCGTAAATGTTTCAAGTGCGGCAGGAAGATGCCATTGAGTGATTTGCTGACGTCGACGATCCCATCACGGACAGATCCCAATACGATATCCTATTCACGAAATCATCGGCCGAGGGATGCCGCCGGGGTAGCGCGGCTCGGTGCGGCGCTTGGGCTTCTCCTGCCCAGAGCTATCGCCAGGGGGTGACTGTTCCGTCGCCGGCATGTCGCTTTGAGCATCAGATGTGGCGTCGTGCAGACGTGACGATTCGGAGTCCTCCGCGAACATGTTCGCCGGCAGAGCGGGTCCGCGCAACCCGAATCGCTCGTGGAGCAGGTCGACGATCGGACGCGGCAACTCGCGGTAGGCATGCCACTCTCCCCCTTGCAATGCTGCTGCGGGAAGGCCGTTCAAATACGCCACGCGGTTGGAAGCGGTGCTCGGCACGCGCGGATGATCGGTCAGAATGCCAATCAGGTTCAGCGGGTCAGCCGCACTCAACACGAGGATCTCTTCACGAGGCTTTTCGCTCCGTGCGTCTTCATCTCGCAGACGACGCAGTTCACGCACCGTTTCCCCGACGGCAAACTGCTCCCCCGCCACTCCCGAGATGAACCGGCCTCCGCGTATCTCGCCGCGAGCTTCCAGTCGACGGTAAATCTGCAACAGGTCGAACCAGCTTGGTGTACCAGGCTCGCGCACCAGCAGGTCGCGGAAGATGACCCCCCAGCGGCGCAAGAGTTGCCACGCCCATTGTTCGACGAACTCCTGTCTGCCGAGCGAATCCTGTTCCGAGCGCGACACGGACCGGTCTGTATTACTCTTGTGCTCCGCGGTACCTTCCTGATCATTCGTTTCAACGCGCGGACGCCAGAGTGACCACCGACCCGCCCCGGCCGCTGAGCGTTTGCGTCCCAAACCTGGCCGAGCGCGCCGCGAACGGGACTGCGTCCCTGACTTCTCCACAATCATCTGCCGCAGTCCGCCGAAGCCGTCGGCCGTCACCAGACCTCGCGTGACGAGTTCCCCCAACGCGTCATCCAATTGCGACGGGAGCATGCGTGTCTCGCTGATCAGATCCGCAGCGAAGAGCGCACCCCGTTCGCGGAGCAGATCGAGGACTTCCTCGGATGAGCCGCTCAGCCGGTCCGCTGTTTCATCTTTGGGACGGAACGCTGCTAGCCACGCCACGTCGCCGCGCAGGAACAGCGACACGGGTGCCACGCGGGTCAGCCCCGCCATCGAACGGGATCGCTCGGGATTCTGCTTCGAAGGAAACAGCCGTCCCCAGCCGACTTCGCCCGACAGGCAAAGTTCGTCCAGCCAGTGCGGCTGATAGTTTTTCACGCGTGACGGAAGAATGTCCCTCTCCCAACAGACGACCGGGATATCGATCCCCTGCAGCATCGCGACGGTTTCAAAAACTCCGTTTGCTCCGCTCCGCTTCTCCGCGGGGAGCAGTCCGTGACGGCGACTCAGGAATCGGATGAAAACATCGACCGACACCGGTTCAATCTGCTTACGCAATCCTTCCAGCGTGAGACGGTGAATGCGCGCGAGCAATCGACGATGACACCATTCGACCTTTGACGCCGCCCGGCGATTCCAGGGATTTGCCTCGTCCGCTGCTGCCGGGCTGCCATCGGGATTTCGAGGCTGACTGTCGGGTGTGGCAGCCGGCCGAAAGTGCCCGCGCAGCACCACGCCTTCACCTTCGAGTGCTTCGAGGGCTGCATCGGCCTGAGACGGTGTAATCGACAACCGTTCCGCCACTTCCTCCGAAGTGACCGGTCCGCACGTCTCCATCAGCCCGCGAATCATTGCGACCCGTGCATCGACCGACGACCACTCCCGTTCGATCCCCTCCGGAACAGTGAGAGCCGGGCGCGGCGAAGCGTTGGGAAAAGCCGCCAGTGCTGCAGGGAGCCGCTCTGCCGCCACCCACGCATCGCGACCATCGGAAAGTGTGATTGTCGCGGCACGCCTGGCTGTCTCCAACTCAAGGTACCACGCCTTCCACTCCGCTCCTTCATCGGCCGGCAGCAACAATCGGCTCAACAGCAGGTCGTGCAGTTCATCGGCGCTGCGCACAAGCGGTTGCGCATCAAGATAAACTTGTTCAATCGCTTCGGGGCCGAGCCGGCCGAGCTCGCTCACCGATTCAAC
>CAZVJA010000233.1:0-8052 GCA_964626885.1 uncultured Planctomycetaceae bacterium
TGGCTTGGCGGAGCTGTCCTTCTCGTTCCGGTACTCGTCCTCGTTTGCATCGCCATCGGGATCGGCGTGCATGTCTGGATGCGGCATCGCGGGAAATCGTTTTCCGTCGGCGCGGTGATTGTCGTGTGCGCGTCGATCCTGTGGCTGCTGCCGGTCATCGCCGTGTTGACCTTCGTGGGGTGGAAATTCAGCGTAGGTCCATCGCTCACTTCGTCTGATGGGCAACCCCCCTTTAACCTCGTCACTGACCTCGTCAACCTGCAATCCGCCCGCGTTGCCACCGCGGAGCGTGTCGAGCAGCAGGCTCAAGCTGCCAAAGTGCTCGCGGAAGAAGCGCGGGCACGAAATTTGGCAGTAGCCGAAGCTGGGAAAAAGCTCGCGCTGGAGCAGATGCGTCAGCACTCCCCGCTTGTGACCACTATCGAACCTCAACCTGTCCGAACGGAGCCAATTCCGCAAGCTCCTCCCGCAGCTTCCGCCGCGGGTTCCAGCGCGAAAGTCAGCGAACCGCAACCTCCTGGAACGGAGGCATTGCCGCAAACGCCCCCGGCGACTGCCGAGAAACCGAGCGAAGCGCAGCCGCAAGCACCGCCGGTGGCCGAGGCAGCGGGCAGCGACAAGCAGCCGAACGCACCGTCTTCTGTTCCCGATTGGGTGACTCGAGGATCGGTCCGTGACGGAGACCGAACGCTTGCCGTCGTATCGAGCCAGCAGTTTGCGAACGAGCAAGAGGCCCGTGTGCAAGCCATGCAGCAAGCCGGCGTCTTGACGACCGTTGCATTCCATTCTCGCTATCCCCAAGCACGAAGCTGGCAGGTTCCTGAATCAGCCGTCGACGGCCTTGCGGTGCAACAAAGCTTCGTGGAAGCGATCGACCGTAAAGTGAGCACGTCGGGAACTCCGTTCCGCATGTACCGAGTGCACTTGCAGGTCGAGAGTTCGGAACGGGTTAATCAAACGATTTTTCCGATGTGGAACCAGCAAGTCGTGCGACGACGGCTCGCGACACTCATGGCGGTTGGCGTACTGCTCACGCTGATCTTCGCGACAACCTCCGCCTACCTGAGGCTCAACGACTGGACGAAGGGAGCCTATCGCGGGCGCTTGCGACTGGCGGCGGTATCGCTGATCGTCGCCGTTGGACTGATAACAGCGTTCCTGTCGTAGAGTCCGTTGAAGCGGTGAATATTCCGTTCGCCGGTTTTCAAGCTGCGTCGGAGCGTGCCGTTGCTGCCGCCGCGGTAAAGCTGACTTCCACGCTGAGGGCATCGTCGGCCGAGTCGGATCGCCGGGCTTCGATCCGCGCCCCGTATCGCTGGGCGGTGCCGATCTTCACCCGCACCCTCTCCCCGTCAATGACATGGCACTCGACGATCGGCCGGTGCGCGAATGGCGGAACGAAGGGAATGTGTGCTACCGCTTGTTTCTGTTTCGCTGCGAATTCGATCCGCACCGAACCCTCCACGCGTTCCTCGCCGTCCGCCAGTTTGGTGCGGGTCATCCATTGCGCGATCATCGGTTCGGGTGGACCCACGTGTGCGCTGTCGGCCCGCAGCAGCCGCGCTTCGAGAGGCGACAACTCCTCAGTTTCGATGGCTTCCAGTGTCGGCAGCGTTACTGTAGCCGCGCGCATGTCGTTCGCAACGTGTCCCGCAGATCCGTTATTTTCAGCCTCACCGAAGGGCAACATCCCACCGCGTTCTACAAGCTCGACGGGGGGCACGGAGTTCCTGCCCCGGCCACCCAGATCTTTCAGGCGTTCCGAGACAGTCCTCAGAAAGTGTCCCAACTCCGTGATTTCCCACGCCGCCAGAAATGTGCCGACGAAGAGCCCCGATAGATAAACAGTCACAAATGTCGAGTGTCCACCGGTGAATGCAACGGCCGGCAGGAATGGCGGAAGCATCGTCATCAGAAACGCCGGCAGATCACCGCTCTGAGATCGGTCGCGACAACGACCCGCATGATATGCCAGCTGCGCAGTCAGGCCGATTGCCGCAGCGAGCGTTACGCCAAGACAGAGCAGGAGCCCCGAAACCGGTGCAGCTTTGGGGTTGGTCAACCTCGAACCGAGCGCCAGCGCCGCAAACAACAGGAGCGCCGTCCACGCGCCGAATGCAAATTTGACGCGCGAGTCGTCCCGGCTTCGGCGAGCGGCTTCCTGCCGCGACATAGCGATCCTTCTGATGAAACGGCGGCTACAGCCCGGCGGCCTTCGCCAACTCGGCGGCCTTCGCGGTGCTCTCCCACGTGAAGTCGGGATCGTTCCGTCCGAAGTGTCCCCCGGAAGCGGTCTTGCGGAAGATTGGCCGACGAAGCTGGAGATACTCGATAATTCCCCTGGGTGTCAACGGGAACATCTCCCGCACGGCGGCGGCGATCTTTTCCTCGGGGACTTTCGCCGAGCCGTTGGCGTTGACCTGCACGCCGACCGGGTCCGCCACGCCGATGGCATACGCCAGTTGCATTTCGCACTCGTCCGCGAGGCCGGCCGCGACGACGTTCTTCGCGACATGCCGGGCCATGTAGGCGGCGGAACGATCGACTTTGGTGCTGTCTTTTCCACTGAAGGCGCCGCCGCCATGCCGTCCCCAGCCGCCGTAGCTATCGACGATGATCTTGCGGCCGGTGAGACCGGTGTCGCCGTGTGGGCCGCCGATGACGAACCGCCCCGTGGGGTTAATGTGGTATTTCGTATTCTTGGAAAGCAGTTCCGCCGGGACTGCCTGCTTGATGATCTTCGAAGTGATATAGTCGTGGATCTCCTGCTGGCTGACCGACTCGGCATGTTGCGTCGAGACGACGACCGCCGAGATGCCGACCGGTTTGCTTCCCTCGTACTCGACCGTGACTTGGCTCTTGCTGTCAGGCCGCAGCCAGGAAACGTCGCCGCGCTGGCGGGCTTCCGTGAGCAGATTGATGATGCGATGCGCCAGGGCGATCGGCAGCGGCATCAGTTCGGGAGTCTGGTTGCAAGCGTAACCGAACATCAGCCCCTGATCCCCAGCGCCGTCCTTATCGACCCCTTGGGCGATGTCGCCGCTCTGGCTGTGGAGTGTCAGGAAGACGCGGCACGTATCGGCGTCGAAGCCAATTTCATAGCCGGAGTAGCCGATGTCCCGGATGACGTCGCGCGTGACTTTGACGTGGTCGATCTTGGCGGTGGTGGTCACTTCCCCCGCCAGCACCACGAGGTCGGTGGTGCAGAGGGTCTCGCAGGCCACGCGTGACTTAGGATCCTGAGCGAGAATCGCGTCGAGGATGCCGTCGGAGATTTGATCGCTCACCTTGTCGGGGTGCCCCATGCTCACCGACTCGCTGGTGAAAAAGCTTCTGGACATTGAACGCCTTTCGGGACGAGACAGAAGGGCCGTGAGATGACGGTTTGCCCTTCACATCAAGACATCTAGACTTCAAAAACACGCAACAGATTGTAGTTAGGGCTCCCGTCGCGAACAACCGTCGTTAAGTATGGAAAGCCAATGGGAAATCGTAGGCGGAATCGAGGAGAAACGTTATCAAGCGGCCCGGGATGTGTTGATTTGTTCCGGCGTGGAAATCAACGGTATCAGCAGATCAGCCGTGTGACCGGTTGCCCCTTGCTGCGCCAACACCAGATCGCGGGCGGTTTCCCCCAGAAGGAGTGCTTCGTGGGGGTTCTGGAGCAGCGTTCGAACGGCGGCTGTCAGCTTCGCGCCGTTGGGAACCACGCGTGCCGCATCGTGACTTAAGAGAATCTCGACGACGTCTTTGAAATTCCAGGTGTTGGGCCCAAAGAGGATCGCGGCGCCGAAGCCCGCCGGCTCGATCATGTTCTGCCCGCCCCGGTCCGTCAGGCTTCCCCCGACGAACGCAACATCGGCGAGTCCCCAGCAGGCCGAAAGCTCACCGAGCGTGTCGAGCAGCAGAATCGGTTCCAGCGTTGCATTCGCGTCTGTATTACCCAAGCCGACAGTTCCGCCGTCGAACCGACGGCTTGTCATCGGCCTGGAAGAACCCGCTTTCGACCGGCGAATGAGCGGCAGACCTCGCTGCTCGATCAGCCGCGCGACGTCGTCGAACCGCTCTTTGTGTCGCGGGACGATCAGCAATCGCAGATCCGGAAACTCCGGCACGAGCTTCAAGTAGGTGTCGAGCGCGTACTCTTCCTCGGGGGCCTGAGTACTTCCGGCAATAAACACTTTCTCGTTGCCGCAAATGCCAAAGAACTCGCGCAGCTCGCGGGTCTTGGTGTTTCGCCGATCGGTCGTCACCCGGTCGAACTTAATCGAGCCGGTGATCCGCACCCGTTCCGGCGGCGCGCCGAGCGCCAGCAGGCGCTCGGCATAGGTATCATTCTGCGCGGCGATAACCTCCAGGCACGATAGCAGCCGCGCGATGACCGGGCGGACCCGTTTGTAGTTGTGATAGCTCTTCTCGGTGATGCGGGCGTTGACGAGCGCGATTGGAATTCCCGACCGGTGCGCCTCGAAGACGAAATTCGGCCAGAGTTCCAACTCGACGAGCACAATGGCCGTGGGACGGACGCGGGCGATGGCCCGACGAACCGCCCAGGAAAAATCGAGCGGAAAATAGCAGACGCAACAGTCGGCGAATTTCTTTTGCGCGAGAGCATAGCCGGTGCTGGTTGTCGTCGAGATGACGAAATCCAGCTCGGGGCGGCGAGATTTTAGATCGGCCAGCAGCGGTTCGAGCTGCAGCACTTCACCCACGCTGACGGCGTGCAGCCAGAGGCAGGGGCGCTCCGCCGTTGCATGGTCGGCCGCGCGGTCCGGCAGTCGACCGAGAAACTTCTGTCCCCACCCGTCCCGGTACTTCTTAAGCACGAGCATCCGGTACAACAGAACCGGCGAAGCAGCCGCCACCGTGCACAAGTACACAAGATTGAGTAACCACGACATGCCGGGAGTCCTTTCCCGATCAAAAATGTCCAAAGCACGAAGCCTGAAATTAACAAGAGAACGTCGGAAATCAGAACGAGGACTGCCTGGGCTCAATCTTCGCTATCATATTCGTGCTGAGTGCTTCCGATTTCCTTCGGCATTCGGATTTCGTGTTTCCTGCTCTTTTCGAAAACTATTCATGCTATCCGTTCGCACCGCAGCACTTCTTATATTTCTTCCCGCTGCCGCAGGGGCAGGGGTCGTTGCGTCCCACCTTCGGCTGAGCGTTGTGGATCGGCTCGATCGCTTTCGGCGTTTGTCCCGGCTCCACTCCGCCAGTTTCTTCCAGATATTGGTCTGCGGCGGTCGAGGCATCTTCGTGGGTTGTTGCGGTAATCTGCCACAGTGAGCCGACGAACCCCGGGCTTTCCTTCTCCAGGCGGAAAATCGCTGAGGTCACCTGCTGGTCGACCCGGTCCCACATGGTGTGGAACGCTTTCTGCCCCTCGCGTTTGTATTCGACCTTCGGATCTTTCTGGGCATAGCCCACCAGCCCGATCCCTGACCGGAGGTGGTCCATGTAATACAGATGATCTTTCCAGGCGGTGTCGAGAACTTCCAGAATCAACGCGCGCTCGGCCTGGCACAACTCGGGACGGTAGCGGGTGTCGTAGGCACTCAGCACCTTCTGCCGGACGTCGTCGGCAGAGAGCGCGAGGATTTCGTCCGGCTTCAATTCGACTTTGTATTCCTGGTTTGCCCAGCCGGCCAGTTCGCGAATCACCTCCGCTTTGACCGCCACTTCGCCCGACTGCCCGTTGCCATCATGCCCGTGATGACCATTGCGGTCTGGATAGGCCCGTTCCAGAAATTCATCGACTTTGTTGAGTTTTTCCCCGCCGACGAAATACCGCCGACTGGTCTCATGCAGCAAAGATTCGATTTCCCCGCGCGGTTGGTTTTTGACTTCTTCAATATCGAGTTTGGTGTGGAACCGATCGTTGGCCCAGCGGACGAGCCCTTCGCGGTTATACCGTTCGCCGGTGGTTTTGCTTTCCGCCATGAAGTTCGTCATGCCGACCGCGACCGGGAACGAGATCTCCTTTTCGCGATATAGCTTTTCGATCTTATCGTGAATGAGTTTGTTCGCTTCGACGGGAGTGCGGTTGAGAAACTCCTCCGGGCTCGCTACGAGCGAAAACTGCTGATGCAGCCAGCCGCACAACGATTGCCGTCCCCACGCGAGATCGAGGAACACTTCCAGCGGCGAGAGATCAGCGCGGTCAATGGCTTCCTTGGCCCGCTCGGCGAGATACCGGAAGATGTCGTCGCGGCCGATCTTCTTCAATTCGCGATCGTTGGTGTTGAGCCCCCAGGAGCCGTTCGCCCAGCGCGACAACGCCAGCCAGTTCCATTCATTCTTGTCTTCCGCGTCTTCCGGTAGGCAGGCGTCGAGTTGCTCGCTGATCTGTTCCTCGGCCTGGTTGCGGCATTCATCGCGGAGATATTCCTCCGCCTGCTGACGGTTCATCCCTTCGACGGATGAAGCTTCAATCTCGATGTGCAACGCTTGCCCGGCCCATTCGGCGACCGTGCTCCAGCGGTAGTTGTCGTCGAGAAAGTGCTTGGTCGACCGCTCGATCTGTCGATCGATCATATCGAGAATCAACTGCCGGCAGTTGTACCCGTCAAGAATCCGCTGACGGTATGAATACACCTGCTTGCGCTGCTCGTCCATCACCTCGTCATATTCGAGCAGATGCTTCCGCATGTCGAAGTGGCGTTCTTCCACTTTCTTTTGGGCCGCTTCGATCCGCTTGGTCACCATCCGGCTTTCGATCGCCTCCCCGTCCTGCATTCCCAGGCGGGTGAGCATGTTCTTTACCCAATCACCGGCGAAAATCCGCATCAAGTCGTCTTCGAGCGACAGGAAGAACCGGCTGGAGCCGGGATCTCCTTGACGCCCCGATCGCCCGCGCAACTGCAAGTCGATGCGCCGCGCATCGTGACGTTCAGTGCCGATGACATGCAGCCCACCGACCTCGGCCACCTGCCGACCTTCCTCGATCATCCCCTCGCGCTTGGCGATCGTGCTCGTGCAGGCATCCCACTCGGCCTTCGGGATATCGAGCCGCGTTGCGTATTTCTGCCGCAGATCTTCCCACGCGAGATGCTCGGGGTTGCCGCCGAGAATGATGTCGGTGCCGCGGCCGGCCATGTTGGTGGCGATGGTGACCGCTCCCTTGCGCCCGGCCTGAGCGATGATCTCGGCCTCACGTTCATGATACTTCGCATTCAGGACGTCATGCTTGATGCCGTATTTGTTGAGCTTGTTGCTCAGCAGTTCTGATTTTTCAATCGATACCGTGCCGACCAGAATCGGACGACCGGTCTGATGGACGTCGCGGATCTCGTCGATCACCGCGTCCCACTTCTCCCGCTCCGTGCGGAAGATGACGTCGGGATTATTGATGCGGGCCAGGGGGCGGTTCGTCGGAATGGTGACGACGTCCAGCTTGTAGATCTTCCAGAACTCAGCCGCCTCGGTCATGGCCGTTCCGGTCATTCCCCCCAGCTTCTTATACAGCTTGAAATAATTCTGCAGCGTGATCGTGGCGAGGGTCTGGTTCTCCGCCTTGACCTTTACCCCTTCCTTGGCTTCAACCGCCTGGTGCAGGCCGTCGCTCCATTGACGCCCTTCCATCTTTCGGCCGGTGAATTCATCGACGATCACCACCTGCCCGTTCTCGACGACGTAGTTGACGTCGCGCTTGTAGAGGTAGTGCGCCTTGAGGGCATTATCAATGAGATGCGGCCATTCCATGTTCCCCGCGGTGTAGAAGCTGTCGACCCCGGCAAGTTCCTCCGCCCGCCGCACCCCTTCCTCCGTCATGTGGCAGGTGTGCTCTTTTTCCTTCACCTCGAAGTCGATTCCCATTCGCAGGTCGAGCGCGATGCGGTTCGCCTTGGGGTACTTCGTGACGTCGTCGTGCGCGGGACCGGAGATGATCAGCGGCGTTCGGGCTTCGTCGATCAGAATATTGTCAATTTCGTCGACGATGGCGAAGTGCAAGTCTCCCTGCACCTGCAATTCTTTCGTCGGCTTCATGTTGTCGCGCAGATAGTCGAAGCCGAACTCGTTGTTCGTGCCGTAGGTGATGTCGCAGGC
>CAZVJA010000234.1:0-8048 GCA_964626885.1 uncultured Planctomycetaceae bacterium
GACGTCGCCCCCGGTTTTCCAGGCCGAGCTGACCGTCGATGACTCGAACCGATTCGATCTCCCACGATTCCAATTCAAAACCCGATCCAACGGATGACATCGCCGCGCTCAGGGCGCTCGTCGAAGGAACGGCCGGCAGCACCGGCGATGAGTTCTTCCAGAGGCTGGTGGAACACCTGTCGCGTGCCTTGGGAGTGGAGCACGCAATGATTGCGGTGTTCGCCGGCGAAAACCGCGTGCGAACGATCGCCTATTGGAAGTGCGGGCAACTGTCGGAGAACGTGGAGTACGACCTACCTGGCACGCCCTGTGAGGATGTCGTCCGGGGAAACCTGTGTCATTATCCGACCGGAGTCAGCCGAAGATTTCCGAACGACCTGCCGTTGGTGGAAATGGGGATCGAAAGTTATCTGGGGGTACCGCTGGTTGGTTCTGAGGGGCGGCATCTCGGGCATCTCTGCGTGTTCGATACCAAGCCGCTCCCGGACGATGCACGGAAACTGATGTTCTTCCGCATCTTCGCGGCGCGGGCGACGGCTGAGTTGGCGCGGCTGCAACTCGAACAAGAGCTTATCGAGCGAGAGCAGCAGTATCGCGATTTGTACGACGAAGCACCGATTGCATACGTGCAAGAAGACCTGGAATCGCGATTCATCAGTGCGAACCAGGCAGCGATGCGGATTTTGGGAATCACTCCGGAGGAAGTGTCAGGGACCGTTGGGATGTCGTTCATCCCCGACACGCCGGACGCACAGCGTCGCGTGCAGGAAGCTTTCGCGTCCGTCGGGCGGGGAACCGACACCAGCGGCGTGGTGCTGGAACTCCGCCGGAAAGACAACGGCAAACCGATCTGGATTCAGTGGTGGTCGAAGCCGGAGCCGGACGGGAAGTACACCCGGACGATGTTCGTCGACATCACCGAACGGGTACTGCTCGAGCAGGAACAAGCCCGTCTCAAGGCTCAGAATCTGTATTTGCAGGAAGAGATCAAGTCGGTCCACAACTTTGAAGAGATCGTCGGCTCAAGCGCGGGGCTGCGGCAAGTGCTGGAAAGCGTTCGTCGTGTGGCTTCGACCGATGCGTCGGTGCTCATCACGGGAGAAACAGGATCTGGTAAGGAATTGATCGCCCGGGCGATCCACTCGAACAGCCGCCGGGCTGAAAAGCCGCTCATCAAGCTGAATTGCGCGGCGCTTCCGGATGGTCTGGTGGAGAGCGAATTGTTCGGACACGAGAAGGGAGCTTTCAGTGGAGCGATCCAACGGCGAATCGGACGCTTCGAATTGGCGAACGGCGGCACGATCTTTCTGGACGAAGTCGGGGAACTGCCGTTGGAGATGCAATCGAAGCTGTTGCGCGTCCTGCAGGAGCGTGAGTTCGAGCGGGTCGGGGGGAGCCAGACGATCAGCACCGACGTCCGCGTCATCGCCGCGACAAATCGAGACTTGCGGAAATCGGTGCAGGAAGGAACGTTCCGAGAGGATCTTTACTTCCGGTTGAACGTCTTTCCGGTGGCGTTGCCGCCATTGCGCGATCGTGGTGACGACATCCCCATGCTGGTCCACTTCTTCATGGAAAAATCAGCCGCACGAATCGGTCATTGGGTGGAAGGGGTGGAGGCGGAGACAATGGAGCGGCTCAAGTCGTACCATTGGCCCGGGAATATTCGAGAGTTACAGAACGTCATCGAACGGGCACTAATTTTGACCACGACTCCGCTATTGAGGATTGAGCCGGAGGTCTTCGCGACCGCAGTTCCACCGGCCGATTCGTCATCCGCGGCTGTTACCGCGGGCGGGCGCGCGACCGGAGACCTGAATACCCTGCAGCGCGAGCACATTCGTTCGGTGTTGGAAGAATGCCGCTGGGTGATTGAAGGAGAGCAGGGGGCGGCGAAGGTGCTCGGGCTGCATCCGAACACGCTTCGCAGTCGAATGAAGAAGCTGGGGCTGTCACGCCCCGGCAACTTCGGGGACTGAGTCGACTTTGTGATCCGCGTGACCGGTTTCGCAGTGGTGGTCGGTCTCGCGACGGGGATGCAGCAGCTTGGCGATGAGCCCGGTCCAGCCGGTTTGATGGGACGCTCCCACCCCCCGTCCGTTATCGCCGTGGAAGTATTCATAGAACAGCAGGTAGTCCCGGAAATGCGGGTCGTCCTGAAGCTTAGGATGGTGTCCGAACACAGGACGCCGCCCGTTCTCGTCTTTCAGAAAGATGCGGGACAGCCGTCGTCCGAGTTCCGCGGCGACGTCGTTGATCGTCATGTACGATCCGGAACCGGTCGGGCATTCGATCTGGAAATCGTCGCCATAATAGTGATGAAACTTCTGCAGCGACTCGATCAGCAGGTAGTTCACCGGGAACCAGATCGGTCCGCGCCAGTTCGAATTGCCGCCGAACAGTCCCGATTCCGACTCCGCGGGCTGATACGAGACGGAGAGTTCCTGATCTCCCACGCGGAACACGTAGGGGTTTTGCTCGTGATGTCGGGAAATCGCCCGCACGCCGTATTCCGAAAGAAACTCCGTCTCGTCCAGCATCCGCTTCAAGAGCCGTTTCATGCGATGCCCGCGCAGCAGGGAGAGGAGCCGACGTTCGCCAAGCCCGGGTTCTTCCCAGCGCGAGACCAGCCTGGCGAGATCCGGTCGATAGTCAAGGAGCCAATGCAGGCGGCGCTTGAAGTCGGGAAGCCGGTCCAGGAGCTCCGGTTCCAGCGTTTCGACCGCAAATAACGGGATGAGCCCGACCATCGAGCGTATCTTGAGCGGCGCTGCCGTCCCGTCGGGCAGGATCAGCTTGTCGTAGTAGAACTTATCTTCGTCATCCCACAAGCCGACATGCCCGTCGCCGTCAATGTTCGTCATCGCCTCCGCGATGTGCAGGAAGTGTTCGAAGAATTTCGTGGCGATGTCTTCGTAAACCGGGTTGTGAATGGCCAGCTCAAGCGCGATGCGCATCAGGTTGAGGCAGTACATCGCCATCCAACTCGTGCCGTCCGCCTGGTTGATGAAGCCCCCGGTGGGAAGCGGCTTGCTGCGATCGAAGACTCCGATGTTATCGAGACCGAGAAACCCCCCCTGGAAAACGTTGCGCCCCTGAGCGTCTTTCCGGTTCACCCACCAGGTGAAGTTGAGCATCAGCTTATGAAACACTCGCTCCAGGAAAGCGAGATCGCCGCAGCCGTCGTGCCGTTTGCGATCGATCTGATAGACCCGCCATGTGGCCCAGGCATGCACTGGCGGATTGACGTCGCCGAAAGCCCATTCATAGGCGGGCAATTGTCCATTGGGGTGCATGTACCACTCGCGCGTCAGCAGCAGGAGTTGTGTTTTGGCAAAATCGGGATCGACCAGCGCCAAAGGGATACAGTGAAACGCCAGATCCCAGGCCGCATACCAGGGGTACTCCCACTTGTCCGGCATCGAGATGATGTCGGCATTGTTAAGGTGCATCCAATCGCTGTTGCGGCCGTGTCTGCGATTTGCGGGAGGAGTCGGTTGACGGGAATCGCCGTTCAGCCATTCGGGAACGTCGTAATAGAAGAATTGTTTGCTCCAGATCATGCCGGCAAAGGCTTGCCGCTGGATGTTGCGGGTGTCGGCATCGGTGAGATCGGCTTGCAGATCGGCGTAAAATTCGTCGGCCTCGCGGCGGCGCTGCTCAAAGATTTTCTCAGAGTTTACCAGTGGGATGATTCCGCCAGTCTCCATTACCAGACGGACATTGACTGCACGCGATTCGCCGGCGGGGATGTGCAGAATGTAATGCGCCGCCGCTTTCGTTCCCGTGCGATTGGGGTTGACCGCGGCATGATTTCCATCGACCACGTACTCGTGGATGCCGTCCTTGAAATAGCCTTGCCCATCCTCATCGCCAAATAACCGCCGCACATTCGTCTCATTGTCGCAGAACAACAATTCGTCGGCTTTTTCCGCGATCCATTGGAATTGGCCCAGTTGCGGATGCTCCCCGCGGACTGTTGTTCGATCGTCCGCGGACAGGGTCGGCTTCGGCGCCGCATTGCCCTTCCAGGCCCAGGTGTTGCGAAACCAGATCTGCGGGAGCAGATGAATCGTTGCGTTTTCCGTGCCGCGGTTGTGCACGGTCACACGCATCAAGATGTCGTCGGGCGCCGCTTTTGCATATTCGATGAAGACGTCGAAATATCGATCGTCATCGAACAGGCCGGTGTCGAGCAGTTCGAATTCCGGCTGATCTTTGCCGCGCCGCCGGTTTTCCTCGACGATTTGCGAATAGGGAAACTCCGCATGAGGATACTTGTAAAGCATTTTCAGATAGGAGTGAGTCGGCGTGGCATCGAGGTAGTAATACAGTTCCTTGACGTCCTCGCCATGATTCCCTTCGCCGTTCGTCAAACCGAACAGCCGTTCCTTCAGAATCGGATCGCGGCCGTTCCACAATGCCAGCGAAAGGCAGATCCGCGATTTGTCATCCGAGAATCCGCCGAGACCATCCTCTCCCCAACGGTAGGCCCGGCTGCGGGCATGATCGTGCGGAAAGTATTCCCACGCGGTGCCGTGCTCGCTGTAATCTTCTCGGACGGTTCCCCATTGCCTCTCCGACAAGTAGGGCCCCCAACGTCGCCAGGCGGCGCTTTCGGTATCTAATTCAAGGCGAGTCCGTTCGACGGGGATGCTTTTCTCATGGAGCATGGGGGGATTCTCGCTCGTGCAGGGGACTCACAACCCGCAGTTCCAGCGGGCCGCCGAAGTATGGTTTGTTGACGCTGGGATTTCCGAAAGGTTTAGAGATTCGATCGACTCCCAAGGTTACTTTCTTCATCGATCGTTGACGATGTAAAGCTGCTATCGAACGGATATTGCGTGGTCTTGGGTCGCTTGCTGTCCGAATGTACGAAACAGAACGCTTGGGATTCTCGCATGGTCGCGATTGATGAGACGATCATAGACGTCCGACCGGTGAACGCTTGACTTGGCAGGTATCGAAAATGCCAAATCCTAGTTCTACAACGAGGATACCGGATGAAATCATGGTGGGGATGATGCGGCATTTCTTACTCGAAGGGTGGCGTCCAGGTCGGAACGGTCTGTATCCGGCAGTCGAGCAGCAGCCCACCATATTTGCGGGCGGCGTTTCGCGACGCCGTGAAGGCCAGTTGCCACACGTAAAAACTCGGTACGTTACCCTGGACCATCAGTACTTCACCGTCGCAGGCAACTTCCAGTGACTCAACGGACGTGCCGGTCTCAGCCCGGATCTGGCGGAGAACACCGTGGATGGTCTCACCGTGGCTACTTATGGGGGCTGAAGTGAGGATGGAACTCATGCGTTAACTCCAGGAAGCGGATCTGGGTGAGAAGTGTTGCACTGCAATCGCCCGGCATTGGACTCAAACCGAAAGGGCCGTGCCTGTCGATCAGCCTCCTGCCTCGAAGCCCGGATAGAGGGTCATCCCCCCGTCGACAAACAGCGTCGCTCCGTGGACATAATCGGCTTGGTCCGAGGCTAGCCAGACCGCCACGCGGCCAATGTCCTCGACCTCGCCAATGCGCTTGTATGGAATCAGCTTGAGCAGATCCTGGTACGCCTCGGGGGTCTCCCAGGCGTCCCGGTTGATGGGGGTGCGAATGGCGCCGGGTGCAATGCTGTTGACGCGAATGCGGAAGGGAGCGACCTCCTGCGCAACGCTCTTCATCATCATCATGACTCCCCCTTTGCTCGCGGCATAATTGACGTGTCCCGCCCAGGGAATGACTTCGTGCACCGAGCTGATGCACAGGATCTTCCCGGCGGCACACGAGACTTCCTTGACGACGCCCCGTCGCCGGAACTCCCGGACCGCTTCGCGAGTACAGAGGAATTGTCCGGTCAGATTCACGCTGAGCACTTTATTCCATTGATCGAGAGTCATCTCATGCAGTGGAGCGTCACGCTGCAGCCCGGCATTGTTTATCAGAATGTCGATCGTGCCGAATTCGCGGAACATTCGCTGAAACATTTCCTGGACCTCGTCTTCCCGCGACACGTCTGCCTTATGAGCATATGCCCGACCGCCGCAGCGACGGACTTCGGTCAGAATCTCCTCGATGACATCTTCGCCGGCGACGTAGTTCAGCACCACGTCGGCTCCCGCGTGTCCTAAGGCGATTGCGATCCCTTTGCCGATGCCTGAACTGGCTCCGGTCACGAGCGCTTTCTGACCTTTCAGTATCTTCTGAATCGGGCAGGCCGGCATTTCGACCGCCGGCAGGTCTTCCATCGTTGGTGCGATTGTTTGCATGAAAATTGTCTCCTGGTTGACTTTTCGATGCCGGGCCAATTCCGCCGTTACGCACTTTCCTGGAAATCCTTCCGAGTAACCGCGAGACCCCGCTCAGCATCAAAAAACAGGCTATGATGGATTGCAGCCTGACGTGTAGACGGATCGTCACGACACGCCCTACCGGGAACGAACATGATGCAGGCACTCACACAACCGGCAGCCGAATGGCTGGAGACGGATGGACTCGGCGGTTTCGCCTCTGGCACCGCGGCCGGGTTTCGCACACGACGGTATCACGCGTTGCTCCTGACGGCGACAACCCCGCCGACCGGGCGCGTTGTGCTGTTCAATGGCCTCGAAACATGGCTGGAAACACCCGCCGGTCGATTTGCACTCTCCACCCAACGTTATACCCCCGACGTGTTCTACCCCGACGGGCAGTCCCGCATCGAGTCATTCTCATCCGATCCGTGGCCACGATGGGTGTTCCGGTTGGAAGACGGAACGCGAATCGAGCAAGAGTTGTTCGTTCCGCACGGACACAGCGCGGTTGCGACTCGTTGGCGGGTGCTGGAGGGCTGCTTTGACGGAATGCTCTGTGCGCGGCCATTGATGTCCGGCCGAGACTATCACGCCTTGCAACGGGAGAATTCCGCATTCCGGTTTGAGCCCGAACGTGATGGAAAGGCGCTCATTTGGCGCACATACGATGACCTTCCGGCAATGGTGGTGCGGGCAAATGCCGACTATGAACATGATCCGGTCTGGTATCGCAACTTTCTGTATTCCGAAGAACGGGATCGCGGACTCGATTGTGTTGAAGATCTTGGCTCGCCTGGGGTGTTCCGTTGGAACCTTGCGAAGTCACAGGCCGTGCTCCTGTGCAATGCGTCGTTATCGACACGCGACGCGCAGCAATCAATGCTGCCGGCAGCCCCTTCCGATGATCTGATCGCGGTATACGACGATCTGCGTGCGGACGAACAGCGGCGGCGCCTCTCGCTTGGAGCTGGTTCCCTCGACCGTGCGGCCGAGAGTTATCTCGTGCGCCGAGGTGCAGGACGAACAATTGTGGCCGGATACCCTTGGTTCACCGACTGGGGACGCGACACCTTCATCGCCCTGCGCGGCTTGTGTCTATCGCGGGGGAAGCTCGACGTCGCCCGAGAAATTCTGCTCGACTGGGCCGATGCGGTCTCGGAGGGGATGCTTCCCAACCGTTTCCCTGACAGCGGCGAAACACCGGAATTCAATTCCGTTGATGCCTCTTTGTGGTACATCATCGCGGTCGACGATTATCTGCAACGGCTCCGCTCTCTGAAGGACCAGTGTCTCAACAACGCTCTCGAAGCACAGCATGCGGATACGACCGAGAGGCTGAGTCACGCGATTCTGCAGATTCTCACCGGCTACGCGGAAGGAACGCGATTCGGAATTCGTTGCGATGACGACGGGCTCCTGGCGTGCGGGCAACGCGGCGCGCAGCTCACATGGATGGATGCAAAAGTCGGCGATTGGGTTGTCACCCCCCGCATCGGCAAACCTGTGGAAGTTGAGGCGCTTTGGTTGAACGCGCTCGCGATCGGTTCCCGGCTGGACCCGAAGTGGGAATCAATATATGAGCGAGGGGTGAAATCGTTTCGAGAGAAATTCTGGAACAATGCCGATCATTGTCTCTATGACGTCATCGATAACAATCATGAATCGGGCTCCGTAGACACTTCGATTCGCCCGAATCAGATTTTCGCGGTCGGCGGATTGCCGCTCATCCTGGTCTATGCGGATCAGGCGAAGTCGATTGTGA
>CAZVJA010000235.1:0-8020 GCA_964626885.1 uncultured Planctomycetaceae bacterium
GCTTCCGCCTTCAATTTCTAGATCGTTCGTTTCGTCTTCGCGTCGTCGATGTGTCCCTCGACATCGATGAAGAACAGGTAGCCCGACTCTTGCCCACGCAGGGGAAACGATTCGATCCAGGTCAGATTCAACTTATTCCGCTTGAAGGCAGCCAGCGCATCGGCCAATGAACCGGGCTTGTGCGGTATCTGCAGCAAAATCGCCGTCCGGTCCTTGCCGGTCGGACGGGTCGTATCTTCGCCGATCACCGCGAACCGGGTGACGTTGTTCTTGTTGTCTTCAATGTTCTCGGCAATGATTTCCAGCTCGTACTCGACCGCTGCCTGTCGGCTCGCCACGGCGCCAACCCCTGGCTTGTCGCGGGCCAACTGTGCCGCCGTCGAGGTGCTGGTCACCTCGATCAATCGGGCCTGAGGCATGTTTCGCGCCAGCCATTCCCGGCATTGCGAGAGGGCCTGCGGCTTGCTGTAGATTTCGACGATATCGCTCCGCGGGCACCGCGCGACGAGATTGTGATGCACGCTGATCTGCACTTCGCCGCAAATCCGCAACGGCAACCGCGTGAACATATCGAGCGTATCGACAATCCGTCCGTCGGTGCTGTTTTCGATGGGAACGATGCCGTAGTTCGCATGCCCGCGATTTACTTCCTCGAACACCGAAGCGATCGTGCTGACTGGAATGAGATCCGCCGATTCGCCGAAGCGCTCGATCGCCGCCACATGCGTGAAGGTGAATTGCGGCCCCAGGTAAGCGACTCGCTGAGTCTTTACCTTGCGGCGCGCCGCACTCGTGATCTGCCGAAAGACGCCGCGCACGGCGTTCATCGGCAATGGACCGGAATTGAGTTCCTCGAGCTCCCGCCAGAGCTGTTCGTCCATTTGATGATCAAACACGGCGGTCTGCGGGTTCGGCTGCTTTTCCAGAAATTTGATCGTCGCTTCCGCGCGCTTGTTGATCAGCTTGATGATCTCGCGGTCGATCTGCCGCAGCGCCGATTCAGCAGTCGACGTCTTTGGCGCAGCTGGCTTCGGCTTTTCGCCATCCGTCACTTGCGGAGCGATCACTTCGACGGGTTTGGGGAGGGGCTTCGAAACAGGCCTCGGCTTTGGCTCGGCCTGCTTTGCTGTCGCTTTTGGAGGAACAAGCTTACGGGCTGCAACTGCCTTGCCAGCTTTTGAGGAAGCTCGTTTGACGGCTTTTACTTGGGGAGCCGGTTTACGGACGCGCTTACTGGGAACCCGCGACTTGGGCATAGGAGCCTTTCCGGTGATGCAAGTCTTTTTGCCACAAGGTATTCTGCAAAACCGGCATCACCGTTTGCGCCCTGATCTCGCGAAGCAGCCTGCCACGTCGTCGTTGGCATGCTCTCTCCCGGGGCACTTGCCGTCCAAATCCGTTCTTGCATGCAGAATCGAACCAGAAGAACTCAATTGTGTATACAGGGCCTCAGTGACACTGTCAAGCACCTCATACGCTTCGAGTTGCGTTCATACTCCAGGCTGTAAAATCCACTCGAAAAAGTTCACCAGAACCTCAATTCGACGCAAGATGGAACAGTACGCCGCGCTGTAAGCTTCCGAACCATACTGAACACAACCACCTTTTCGCAAAAGGCTTATGTCCGCCAGACGCGAACTGCCAATATGGCAAGCCGCATGAGTTCTCGAAAACCCCCGAACAATGCCAATTTGACAGAAACAAGACTTGGCTGACTCTTCAGAGACAAACAGCAATCTCCGGATCTCCTTAAATTTCAAGATATTACAACATCAGGATCCGCTTCAACCTGGTTGGCACGCGCTTTGCGTTCCCTCTTTTCCGTCTGACGATGTGCAAATACCTGCAGCAAGCAGTTCTAAGCCGGCAGGCTAACGCACGTCGCCGGTTGGTGTGAGGCAAATCAACGTCGCAGAGTCGCATTCGGAAATCAAACGACCTTGTCGCAAGAGCCTTGAAGGGCTCCGGCAAGGTCTCTGTTGCGGTACAGGAGAATTGGCATGGCTGTTCAAGGGGAAAAGGTTATTGGTATCGACTTGGGAACGACCAACTCCGTCGTCTCGGTGATGGAGGGGGGAGAGTGCAAGGTCATCGCCAATCTCGAAGGGAACCGCATCACGCCGAGCGTCGTCGCATTCACCGATAAGGGGGAGATCCTGGTCGGCGAGCCTGCCAAACGGCAGGCAGTCACGAACCCACGAAACACCGTCTACTCGATCAAACGGTTCATGGGACGCCGCCACAACGAAGTCGAAACCGAAGAGAAGATGGTTCCGTACGGCATCACCGGCGGGGCCAACGATTACGTCAAGGCGAAGGTCGGCGGCAAAGAGTACACGCCTCCGGAAATCTCCGCAATGATTTTGCGCAAGCTCAAGGAAGCAGCGGAAAGTTATCTCGGACACAAAGTCAACAAGGCGGTCATCACCGTTCCGGCTTACTTCAACGACGCCCAGCGCCAAGCGACGAAAGACGCCGGCCAGATTTCCGGCCTCGAAGTTTCGCGGATCATCAACGAGCCGACGGCCGCCGCTCTCGCCTACGGGCTCGAAAAGAAGAAGGAAGAGAAGATCTGCGTCTTCGACCTTGGCGGCGGAACGTTCGACGTCTCGATCCTCGAAGTGGGTGATGAGTTGCTCGAGGTGCTGTCGACCAACGGCGACACGCATCTCGGCGGCGATGACTTCGACGAGAAGTTGATCAACCATATCGCCGATAAGTTCAAGGCCGAACAAGGGATTGACCTGCGTAACGACGCCATGGCCTTGCAGCGCCTGCGCGAAGCGGCCGAGAAGGCGAAGAAGGAACTTTCCAGTTCGCAGACCACCGACATCAATCTGCCGTTCATCACCGCCGACAGCACCGGCGCGAAGCATCTGCAAATGCATGTGACTCGTTCCGAATTCGAACGGCTGGTCGATCCGCTGATCGAGCGCTGCCGCAAGCCGGTCGAGAGCGCGCTGAAAGACGCGAAACTGTCGCCGAAGGATATCGACGAGGTGGTGCTCGTCGGCGGTTCGACGCGCGTCCCCAAGGTGCAGGAATTCGTGAAGCAAATGTTCGGCAAGGAGCCGCACAAAGGGGTGAATCCCGACGAAGTCGTCTCCGTGGGAGCAGCGATCCAGGGGGGCATCATTGCAGGCGACGTCAAGGACGTGGTGCTGCTCGACGTGACTCCACTTTCGCTCGGTATCGAGACCGAAGGGGGAATCATGACGGTGCTCATTGAACGGAACACGACCATCCCGGTCGAAAAGAAGGAAACCTTCTCGACCGCGGCTGACAACCAGACCGCTGTTACGGTGCGTGTCTTCCAAGGGGAACGGAAGATGGCGGCCGACAACCGGCTGTTGGGACAGTTCAACCTCGACGGCATCCCGCCGGCGCCGCGCGGCGTTCCGCAAATCGAAGTGACATTTGACATCGACGTCAACGGCATCCTCAACGTCGCCGCCAAGGATCTCGGTACGGGCAAGGCACAGTCGGTCCGCATTGAAGAATCGAGCGGCTTGTCCGAAGATCAGATCGAGAAAATGCGGAAGGACGCCGAATCGCACGCCGACGACGACCAGAAGAAACGCAAGTTGGCTGAGGCGCGAAACAACGCCTCCAGACTGTCGTACGAAACCGAAAAGCTCCTCAAGGAGCATGCCGACAAACTCGACGAAGGTTCGAAGTCGGCCATCGAATCGTCGATCAGCAAGGTCAACGACGCGATCAAAGGAGACGATGTTGCCCGAATCGAGTCGGCCACTAAAGATCTCGAACAAGCGATGCACGCGCTGTCGAAGCATATGTACGAGGGAACCGCGAAAGCGGCGCAGCCCTCGGGCGACGGCCAGGAGCATGCCGAATCCGGCACCGACGACAACGTGATCGATGCCGAATTCGAGAAGGCGGAGTAACCCACGGCGCGAACTGAGGAAGCACGAAGCCCAAATGTCGAAAGAAGCCCCAAGCACGAAACCCGACCTCAAAGAGCTGCGATAAGGCAGCCCGGTTTCGAGCTTTGACCATTCTTGCTTCGTACTTGAGTACGACAAAACGCGTTCGTTCAGAGTCATTTCCCTTAACTCCCACGCGTTCTGGCAGGGGAGGTCACAATGGCATTCCGTTTCGACAAACTCACCGTTAAAGCACAGGAAGCCCTGCAACGGGCGCAACAGCAGGCTGAGGATCTCGGCCATCAGCAGTTGACGCCGCTGCACCTGCTTCACTCGCTCCTCGAAGAGGAGCAGGGAATCGTCCGGCCGCTGCTGCAGAAAATCGGTACGAACGTCGGCCAATTGCAGTCGATGGTCGATTCCGAACTGAAGCGGCTGCCGAAGGTGACCGGAGCCGGGGTGCAGGTGGGAGCCGCCAATGCGACGATGCAAGTCCTCGAAAAGGGACAAAAGATCGCCGACCAGATGAAGGACTCCTTCGTCTCGACGGAACACATTGTGCTCGCGCTCACTCAAGTCGACGACCAGGCGAAGCGCCTGCTTGAACTCAACGGTGTTGAGGAAGCGGACGTCCTGAACGCGCTCAAAGCGGTCCGGGGCGGGCAAAAAGTCAGTGACGAGAATCCGGAAGAGAAATACCAGGCGCTCGAGCGCTACGGCCACGATCTGGTCGAGCTCGCCCGGCAGGGAAAAACCGACCCGGTTATCGGTCGCGATACCGAGATTCGCCGCGTCATTCAGGTTCTCTCGCGCCGCCGGAAGAACAACCCGGTGCTCATCGGCGAGCCGGGGGTGGGGAAGACCGCCATCGTCGAAGGGCTGGCGCATCGCATCGTGCTGGGAGACGTGCCGCAGAATCTGAAGGACAAGCGGGTTGTCGCGCTCGATATGGGAGCCCTCGTCGCCGGGGCAAAGTACCGCGGCGAGTTCGAAGACCGCCTGAAGGCCGTGCTCCGCGAGGTACAGGATGCGCAGGGGCGGGTCATTCTGTTCATCGACGAACTGCATACGGTCGTCGGGGCGGGCGCCGCCGAAGGGGCGATGGATGCCTCGAACTTGCTCAAGCCGGCGCTCGCGCGCGGCGAGCTGCATTGCGTCGGCGCCACCACGCTCGACGAGTACCGCAAGCACGTCGAGAAAGATCCGGCACTCGAGCGCCGCTTCCAGCCGGTGATGGTGCAGGAACCGAACGTCGAAGACACGATCTCGATTCTGCGCGGCTTGAAGGAACGGTACGAGTCGCATCACGGCGTGCGAATCACCGACGACGCGATCATCGCGGCGGCGACGCTGTCGGATCGATACATCAATGACCGTTTCCTGCCGGACAAAGCGATCGACCTGGTCGACGAAGCGGCCAGCCGGCTGCGGATGGAGATCGACTCGATGCCGGCGGAGATCGACGAAGCAACCCGCCAGTTGACCCGCATGCAGATTGAATCTCAGGCGCTTGCCCGCGAAACGAGCAGCGAAGCCAAGCAGCGCCTCGCGGAACTGAAAAAGCAGATCGCCGACCGCGAAGAAGAGGTAAACGCCCTCAAAGCGCGCTGGCAGGCAGAGAAGGACTCACTGTCGCAATTGCAGCCGTTGAAAGAAGAGATCGATCGGCTGCGAACAACCTATGATCAGGCCTTCAAGCAGGCGCAGCGGACCAATCTCAATGACGATTACATCCGCGCGCACGAAACGGAGCAGCAGCTCCGCGCGGCCGAGCGCAAGCTGGCAGACGTCGAGAAGAGCTTCGCGCAAACCGCAACCGAAGGGGGCGAACGCCTGCTGCGCGAGGATGTGACCGAGGAAGACATTGCCCGCGTCGTCAGCCAGTGGACCGGCATCCCCGTCAGCCGCATGCTGCAAGGGGAACGGGAGAAACTGCTGCACATGGAGGACGGCATCCACGCGCGGATGATCGACCAGGAAGAGGCGGTGACAGCCGTCTCGAACGCGGTGCGTCGGGCTCGGTCCGGCCTGCAGGATCGCAACCGTCCGATCGGCTCGTTCATCTTTCTGGGACCGACCGGCGTCGGCAAGACCGAACTCTGCAAGGCACTCGCGGAATTCCTGTTCGATGACGAGCGGAACATGGTCCGCATCGACATGAGCGAGTTCATGGAGCGGCATACCGTGGCGCGGCTGATCGGAGCCCCTCCGGGATACGTCGGCTACGAGGAAGGGGGCCGGCTCACCGAGGCGGTCCGCCGTCAGCCTTATTGCGTGCTGCTCCTCGATGAAATCGAAAAAGCGCACCGCGACGTCTTCAACGTGCTGCTGCAACTGCTCGACGACGGTCGTCTGACCGACAGTCACGGCCGCACCGTCGACTTCAGCAACACCATCGTGGTGATGACGTCCAACATCGGCAGCCAGACGATCATGGATCTGGCGGGCAAGGAACATGAGAAGGAAATCCAGACCCGCGTGATGGACTCGCTCCGCCGCGAGTTTCTCCCCGAGTTCCTCAACCGCATCGACGAAGTGATTGTCTTCCATCCGCTGGGAAAAGAAGAGCTTCGCGAGATCGTTGACCTGCAACTGAAGCGGCTCGAAGAGCAACTCCAGGAGAACGGTTACTCACTGGAAGTTACCGATGCCGCGAAACAACTGTTGGCCGAGGAAGGTTACGACCCGGTCTACGGCGCGCGGCCTCTGAAGCGTGTGATTCAACAGCGATTGCAGAATGCGTTGGCCAACGAGATTCTGGCGGGGAACTTCCCGGAGGGGAGCCGCATCCGTGTCGATGGACATCTCGATGGCTTCGTCTTCACCGCCGAGCCGGCTGATGCCGAAAAACAGACGGCATAAACCGGGAATTGCGATCTTGCCGCGCGCAATAGAAGCCCACGAACCGACGTTCGTGGGCTTTTTTGTGCGTCAGGCCTTCTTCTTTGGCTTGGCGGCCTTCGCCGGCTTCTTCGCGGCCGGTTCTTCCTTGGCGACCGGAGCATCCAGGTCGACAAAGGGGCTGATCTTGCGGACTTTCGCCACGATCGCCGTCTTCACCCCGGAATCGCTGGCGGTGGCGTACTTACCGCGAAGCTTCTTCAACTTTGCCCGGCGGCTGCGCTTACGGGCGATTTCACGATCTCGTTCGACGCGTCCCATGATTCTCTTAATTCCTTGATATCCACGGCCAAAATCGATATTTCCGGGGCCCGGCCGTCCGCCGCCGAATGTTCCCTTGTAGCAATCGCCACGCGGCAGGTCAACGCGCGGACGTGCAGACCCGTTACTTCTCCCGCTTGCGGGCGTAGCGGATGCGGCAGCCGTGGGCGTAGGTCTCGGCCACTTTCGGTTTCGTTCCCTTGAGGGCCGCCTGGGTGGCCGATTCGAGATAGTCGGTCTTCGCCTTCTTGGCGTCGCCGTCGTCATCCAGGGCTCCCATGTAGACGATCTTCCGTTCCGGCGAGAGGACAAAGAATTCGGGAGTTCCCCCGGCCCCGTATTCGCGGCCGACCTGCTGCGAGGGATCCTGCACATAGGGGTATGGGAACTTCTTCTTCTCGGCCCGCTCCTTCATCTTTTCGAGGCTGTCTTCCTCCGCCCGGCTGACGTTGATCGCCACGACCGCCACATCGTCAGCATGCTTCTTTGCGAATGCGATGATCCGGTCCTCGTAATCGACCGCCACGGGGCAACTGTTGCAGGTGAAGACGAGCACCAGCACCTTTTTGTCTTTGTAATCGGCGAGCGAATACTCTTTGCCGTCGGTTCCTTTCAGGCTCTTCCAGGCCGGCGCGGCATCACCGATGTTCAACTTTTTGTTGAACTCGCCGGCGAAGGTGGTGGTTGTGAGGAACACTGCGACGGCGGTTGCGAGAACACTACGAAGCATGACGATCTCCAACAGGCTAACGGCGGGGAATTTCTAGAGGAAGTTATTAAACCCGGCATTCGGGAGGGCGACGCTCCTGCGGAGCCGCCATCACGAGTGACTTTCGGATGCAGCGGCTCGGCGGGAGCCTCGCCCTCCCAGATTTGAAACTGCCCGTACAGAATTCACGGTTCTCACAGTGGTCTCTGACAGTTTGCACGCCCGCGGCTTAGAGAGTCAACCGATAGCGGCACTTCTCGCGATC
>CAZVJA010000236.1:0-7922 GCA_964626885.1 uncultured Planctomycetaceae bacterium
TCGGCGATCACGCCCAACAGGATGTTCATCAGCGTACTCTTGCCGGCGCCGTTCTCGCCGACGATCGCGTGAAACTCGCCGCGCGCAATCTCGAACGACACGCCGTCGAGCGCCATCACGCCGGGAAAGTGCTTCGTCACGTTGTCGATCACAATGAGCGGAGTTTGGGCGATCATGCTTTTATCTTATTCGAAGCTTGAGCCGCGCGGATCGACGCATCATTGGGGGGCTGAGTCCGGCAACGTATTAGGTGTAACTTCCAGCTCACGGTTCGTGCGGGTCAGCCGCGCGGCTCCGGATCGGGTGACCCGCGTCTTCGAGACGTCGAGCCGTTTGAGCTTCGGGAGTTGTTCCAGCGCGGCGATACCGTCGTCGGTCAGAGCCGTTCCCGCCAGGGAAATCTCGACGACATCCGGGACGTATCGCAAGCGATTCACCAGAAGCTTGAGCGAGGCATCATCAATCTTCGAGTTCGCGAAATCGAGCCGGCGTCCCTCGTCCGTCGATTCCATCGAGCCCCCCAGCGATGAAATCATCGAATTCGCCGCGTGTAGGCGATATGCAGGCAAACCGGCGTTCAGACCGACCGCGATTAACACCGCCGCGACGACCCCCGACGCGAGCAGCACCCTTTTTCGGTTCACGGGCAACTTGGAGCGAAGCACCAACAGCAATGCAGCCGTCGTCACGAATGCCCAAGTCGAAAGGGGAATCGCATCGAGCGACGTTTGTGTGGGCAACACCCACGGGCCGATGAGTACGGCCGAAACGGCCGCCAGAATCGATAGGTTCAGCACCGCGACAAGGCCCAGCCCTCCGTTGAAGAAACCTATTCGCCGTTTGGAACCTTCTACCTGGCTGAACGCCACCGCGAGCACCACCACGCTCCCGACGATCAACCCTTCATACACTTGGGCTCCGGTCTTGATGATCTTCGCGACGCCGTCGATGAGCACCCGCAAAAAGAGCGCGCCGAGCACGGTGCCTGGAATGGTCCCCACTCCCCCCTGCAAGCTGCACCCGCCGACGACCGCCGCCGCGATGGCGTTCAGCTCGTACCCGCGTCCGAGCGTCGGCGGCTCCGCCTGGCCGACTTCTCCCACGTACAGGATGCCGGCAATCGACGAGAGAATGGCGCTCAGGCAATAGGCGAACCACTTCAGCCGGTCGGTCCGAATACCGCTGAGCCGCGCCGCTTCCTCGTTCCCTCCAAGTGCATAGAGGTGACGCCCCAGCACGGTGCGGCTGAGCAACAACCAGCATAGCGCCGCGAGCACGGCAAAGAGAGTCGCCGGTATCCAGACCGAAGTCGTCAGATATCGAAAGGCCGGATCGAACACATGGATTTGAGTACTGCGACCGCCAAAGGTCGCTTCGGTGACGTTTTCGCAGATCGCCCAGGCGAAGCTCCGCAGGCCGATGAGCGTTGCCAGCGTCGCCACAAACGGCGGCAGCCCCACCATCGTAATCAGCCACGCGTGCAGGCTTCCGATGAGAAAACCGACGAACAAGGTTCCCGCGATCGCCGTGACAATGACTCCGGTCCCCAATGGGACATTGGGACTGTGCATCGCATCGGGGGCCAACAGCAGGAGAATCGTGGCACAGATTGTTCCGCTGAAGCAGATCACTGACCCGCTGGAGAGGTCGATCCCCCCAGCGATGATCACCACCGCTGCTCCGAGCGAGAAGATCCCCAAGAGCGTCGTCTGTCGAACAATGTCGATCAGGCTCGTGCGCGGGTCGCGCAGATAATTGTGCTGTGCATCGATCGTCGTCGTGAGCGCGACGACAACCAGAATGGCCAGCATCAGGCTCGATTCATGCCTGCGGAGCAGCCACAGCCAGTCGCGCCCGTGGGAGGGAGAATCCAGCATGGAGGATCACGACCCTTCGAGCTTGTACTTGGCCAGCCAGGTTTTGAAATCGTCGAGCCGGAGGAATTCGGTCTTTTTGCCGAACATGTCCCCTTTGAGCGGAGAACCCTCGTTCGGCACGACGACCTTCAGGCCGGTGTCGTAGATGTCGCCGTCCTTCTCTCCGTGTTTGGGAAACATCTCCTTGATGGTCCCCTGATCATTGTCTACTAGCGCTCTGAGAATCCGCACCCCCTGGTACCCCATCTGGTAGGGATTCTGCACCACCATCGCGTCGATCATCTCTTCCTTCATCGCCACGATGGCGCCTGGCTCTGCATCGAATGTGACGACGGTAAACTTGGCGCGGCTTTTGGTTTCTTTCAAAACATCGACGATGGCCGGGGCGTTGTACGACCATATCCCAACGAGCGTCTTCAATTTGTCACTGTGGTTGCGAATGGCGTTGCGGACATTCTCCCGGGCACGAGCCGGGTCATTGTCGTCGGCCATGCTATCGAGAGATTCGTATTTCTCTCCGGCTCCCGTGCCAAAACCTCCGATCCGTTCGATAGCATTTTGTGCACCGGTCCGCCCGACGAAAGTCACGTAACCGCCACCGTCGGGCCGCAAAAACTTCGCGCACTTTCCCAGTTCTTCCCCACCGACGCGATTGTCAGTTCCGATGTAGGCGAATCGCGCATCTCCCATCGTTTTGCGGTCGACGTCGGAATCGATCGTCACCACTTTGATCCCCTTTTTCTGCAGGGCACGCATTTCGTCGGCGATGGCCACATTTTTCTCGTCGAGTGCCGAGACGCCAACCCCCACGATATCGGACTGGCTGCCGAACTGCCGCAACTTGTCGAGCTGCCCCTGCGGCGTGCCGTCGTTGACTTCCAGCACCGCCTGATAGCCAGTCCCTTTCAGCCCGAGTTCTTTTTCGGCGTCGAGCATGCCGGCGCGGCAGGCGTCCCAGAAGGGGGAGTTGCCGTTCGTCAGGATGATAATCCGCTTTGTCGATCCCGACGGTGCCTTATTCGGCGTTCCCGTGCCCGACTGGCCGGCGTTCCCCTGCGGTTTTGTTGCCGGCTGCGATCCGCACCCGCCGGCGAACAGTAATGCGACCAGCACGATCGCCTGACTCCACGGACCTCCCCAACGAGAACGAACAATCGGCTGCATAATGCTTCCTTCTGGAAAGGGGAGTAGAACAATCGATACAACGTCCGATCGGGGGGCTAGTCCTTCCGAGAACCGACCCGACCGACGAAAGTGTCCTTTAAATCATTCAAATGACGTGGGGAAAACTCAGAATAAATCCCGCTGGCGCGCAAGTCAACGAGGTGCAAAACCTGCGATTGTCCCCCTTTCGGCGACTCGCTATAAATCCGCGAAGTTGGAACTTCATTTGGCGATTTGGCGGAAATGAGGTTGTGAGGGTGGGAGGGCGAAGCTCCTGCTGAGCCGCTAATATCAGAAGACTCTCGAACTCCGCGGCTCGGCGGGAGCCTCGCCCTCCCGGAATTGTGCTTTCCCGGGATTGAAATAACTCAAAGGGCGTCGCAAAGCATGATCCATCACACCCATTACCAGCACGATACCGAATTCACCAAGCTGCTCGCGCGGCGGAGCGACGTCGATCTGACGCTGGCCGCGCTCGAGCTGGCCCGCGATCTGTATCCCGGGCTCGATTTTCGCCCGACTTTCGATTGGATCAACGCGCGCGGCGCGGAGTTGGCGGGGCCGGTCGCCCGCGCCCGCAACGAACGGGAATCGCTCAGCGAGCTTGGCCGCTGCTTGGCGGAAATTCATGGCATTCACGGCAGCCCGGAAGCATACGAGCAGGCCGACGGCAGTTGCCTCAACCGCGTGATCGAGACCGGAAACGGACTGCCGATCACGTTGTCGATCTTGTACATGGCCGTGGCTTCACAAGTCGGCATTGAGTTGCAGGGGGTCTCCGCGCCGCTGCATTTTCTCACCCGGTATGAATCGGCCGAAGGTCCGCTGTTCGTCGATGCCTTTGGCGACGGCCGCGTGCTCGATGAGCAGGAATGCGTCGAATGGCTCCGCGCCATCGCCGACGACGAAACAACCGACATGGAGCGGGCTCTCCAGCCGGCTCTTCCGCGGACAATCATTCTAAGAATGTTGAACAACCTCAAGGCCATCCATGCTCGCCAGGAAAACTGGCGGGCCGCGTGGCGGGTTCAGCACCGACTTTCGGCTCTGCATCCCGCGTCGTACGAAGAACGACGCGACCTCGCGGTCATCTCCTTGTGGGCCGACCGTCCGGGACAGGCCATCGACCTGCTCCGGTCCTGCCTGCGGAACTGCGCGCCCACGGAACGGGACGCATTGAACTCGCATCTTGCGGATGCGGAGAAGCAACTCGTCCGTTGGAACTGAGCCAACAGGCTCAACCGGCTTCTGTTTCCAAGGACACCCGCATCACGCGTGCGCGAGCTCGTCCCAATTTCGTTCGGTGGTGCTCGGAAGGTCTATCTTTCGGACGAATACCCCGCCGCTCTGATAGATTCCTTCACGTGTGAACCGGCACCAGAGAAGCTCCGTGAGGATCGTTTCGCACGCGCCGTCGTCGAGCCGCAAAGTCACCGCGACTCTGCGGCACGACAACGGTCGGCAGTGCGTGAACGAAATCCCCCCTTTGGAGATGTCGCGGCCCGCGGCCAGCAACGGTTCCCCGTCGGGCAGATCGTGCGGATCGAGCAGCGTCACGGCGATCGGCCGCTCGAAGCGGAACCGATGCCAGCGCCGCGCGTGCAGCACTTGCCGAGGGCAGTGCCAGCTCGCCACCAGTGAGTCCATCAGACTGCTGATGGTCCCCAGCCGGCGCAGAACGGAACTTTCAATGGATTCGCGCGAAGCCCCCTGGTGTGGCGGCTCCAGCGACACGATCGGCGAAGCGGTCGTTTGCAGCATAGGATGAGTTGAATACAGCGAAATATTTCGCGAAAAGCGGCAGGCCCGGAATAGGGCGGATTCTGCACGAATTTGTCTGTACACGATTGGAAGGTGTCGGAACGACACGAAAGGATGTTCAACACTAGCTCGCGTTTTTCCGAGTGCAAATTCGTTTTCATCGGAATTGGCGCCGCCACGGGCGTCTGTGGCATTTCCGAGTCATCCGCGAGAACTCGTCCCGAGTCGGGATCAGCTCGCCGGCCCGCGGTGTATCACGAGAGGTGGTTTCAAAACGTTGTATTTGGGAGGGCGACACTCCGTCGGAGCCGCCATAACCAGAGACTTTCGAACGCAGCGGCTCGGCGGGAGCCTCGCCCTCCCGGTTTTGAAACCACCTGGAGTAACGGTACTCAATTACGCGCCGTACGGATGTTGCCAAATCGCAACATCGGTCGTCCGGTTGTCGTGGTCGGGCCGATTGGTCGGCTTGCGCGGCACCGGGCATCCGAGAAAGCATGACGACAGCATATCTCTCGGGAACGAATCGTGAATCTCCGGCGCGGCGGATTGATTCCCTCCCGGCACGACCTAAGATTTTCCTGGGCGGCGCCGTTTGCCGGCCATGCCCTCGGCTATTGATCACGAGCCGAAAGGAGTTCACACATGACGGTCACTTTGACTTACGACAAAATTGCGGCGGCGATCATTTTTGTCGCCGTGCTGACTCTGACGGGACTCTTCTACCCGATCGACTCGCCGTTGATCGCGGTTACGGTCGCCTCGATCATGTGCATTCCCGGACTGGTGCTTGTCTGGTTTTCCGACGATCTCGCGGAAACCCCTTGCTTCCCACGCGGTGTGCCGCGTCTTTCGCCTCCCGGGTTCATCTCCGCGATGGGTTGGCTGTTCCTGGTCGGGTATCCGGCACTCTTGTTCTACGCCGCCGGCTGACTTGAGTTCGCTGAGGGATCGATTGGGGGAATCCGATCGCACCGCCGACTTCGGATGACAGGGTTGACGGCGGTTCCGGTGAGGCTCTCGCGTTTCTTTCCTCATTCGACGAATTCTCTGCCCGGCGCAGAACATTCACGGCCGCATCTTCGCAAATCTCCCAGGCTCCCACCCCGTCGTAACCTGCCGATCCTCCTCTCGCGCAATTCCGTCTTCCGCCGATCGCGAGGATCTGATATTTCACGTCGCGATCCTATCTGGCTGACGTTTCGCACCAGTCTCCTTTCTTCGATCTGGTGCCGCTCGGCCTGTGTCATTCGACCCTCTCGACTTCCCAATCGTGGTCCACAGCACCATGCCCCAACAATCTCTCGAACCGTCTGATTCCACCGATTCACATCACTCCGTCGTTCCCGGATTCGTCCGCGCGGTGATGATTCAGTTCCGCCGCGCCGGACTGCGACTTCGCCGCCTGTTTTCCTTCGGACAGACACGCGACGATGCGCAGACAGCCGTGCGCGAAGCAGCAATGTCGACCAGGCAATCGCGCGCGGTTCGCGATCGCAAAACCGAACTCGCTGCAATTCGCTCCAAGTCGGGAAGTGTTCCGCAACAGGAAGAACATGCACGAAAGTGGTCCGGTTTGCTGCCGGCTTCGCACCGCGCGTGGCTCTTTGCTGCTGTTACCGGAACGCTCGGCATCCTGCTGCTGCTCTGCTGGCAGTTGTACGGATCGGGTTACCTTACCGGCGACGCTGCGGGTTCGCCGAACGCAGAAGTCGTTACGTTACTCAATCCGCCCGAGAGCTCATCCGGGGAAAGCACGTCCGCGGTGCAATTGTTCGGCGAACAGCCGCGCGACACGAAGCTCGACGGTACCGATGATTTCCGCGCACAAACGCCGAGTGACGCCGCGGAAACTCCATCAACCCCCTCGCCATCGAACGAATTTGTCGACATCAACTCAAAGGACAGGGCGATCAGCGATTGGCAGGATCCTCCGGCATTGAAAGCTCCCACCGACGAAGCGGACACAAAGCCCGTCGACGTGCCAATGGCCGAGTCGGAGACTGTCCCATCGTTCCCTGACCTAAATGCAGAACCTCGCCGAGAGGCTCCTCGCGACGAATTTGCCTTCAATGACAGCAAACCAAAATCCGAAGCGGCGGAGATCAAACCGTCGCCGGAAGCGAAAGAGACCGTGCGCAATCTGCTGGAGGGACGGGAGCCGCCGCACGAAGACACGCGAAGTCCCAAGTTGGAAGAAACACCTCGCTCAACCATCGACAACGACTGGAGCGCGCACGAGGACAAACCGTTGGCTGACGAACGGCCTCTGGAACCACCCACGAACGATCGGCCGCTGGAACCGCGTACCGACGATCAGCCGAAGCCTGAAGTGGGGAACGATCCTTTCGGGCCCGCCCCAACGCTGAACGCTCCGCCTGAAAAGGAAACCACCGAACCCGAGAAGCCGACTCTCACCGAACCGGTTCTCAAAGAACCCGCCCCCATCACCGAACCAACGAAAGAACCGGTCGAGAATCCGGAACCTGCACCCACGAGACCGACCGACGAACGCCCACTCCCCGCGCGGGACGAATCGGAACGACGCGAATCCGAGAGAGATTTCCCCAAGCCGCCGAGCGACGAACCAGCACCGGTTGAAACTCGTCCCGAGTTGCCTTCTCACTCGTCGAGCGGGTCGGCTCTCACGAACGTTGTGCCTCCTCAACTGCGTCTGGAGATTCTTTCTCCCGCTCGAGTTGCCCTCGGTAAGACGTGCAGCGTCGGGTTCCGCGTCACGAATCTCGGAACCGTTCCCGCCGAGGAGGTTCGAATACTGCTCGACCTTCCGGAAGGATTGGACTACCACAAAGGACGCGCGCTGGCATACACCGTCGGCACGCTGGCCCCTGGTGAAACACGGGAAGCGCGGCTCAGCCCTCACGCCGTGGGCATTGGACAAGGGTATTGCCGCGGCGTTCTGCAAACCTCCGGCGAGCGGATCGCCGACGCCCAAGCACCGGTCACAGTCTCGCAGCAACTCCCCCCTGGCAACCTGCGACCGGTTGAGCACCTGCAGCCGATGTTCCCCAATCCGGAAATCTACCATCTGCTGTACACCCCGTCGCATCGGCCGTTCTACAGCGGCCGGTAAGCCATGACGGGCCCGGATGCCCGATC
>CAZVJA010000237.1:0-7839 GCA_964626885.1 uncultured Planctomycetaceae bacterium
CGCTCCACTCTTCCAGAACCCCCGGGTCGCGAAATGCGGCACCGGGGGTTTTTCGTGCGACAGACAATTCAGATTCGCGCATCGCTCCCACAAATCATTGCAGCAGATCCAGCGCAGTTGGTATTGATGGTGAAGCCATTTCCACTCCCCTTCCTAGTAACAGCAGTTCTGAGTAGCGCCCGGAGCTAACAATCATGCCATTGCGAGAGGCTTTTCTTCGCTGCTGCGGTCCCGGAATGCTGGGAGGTATCACGCTGGGGGATTGGATCCGGTTGCTGCGAGAGAATCACTTTGCGGTCGCGCCTATAAGCATCCTTCGAGCGATGTCCATCACTTGTCAAAGCACGCAAAACAGCCTGTTCCGTTGGGTGGAGCAACGGCGATATGCAACCCTGGTCGAACACATTGACATCTTGCCGCCAGTGTTCGTTCTCGGCCATTGGCGGAGTGGGACGACGCACCTGCATAATCTACTGACGATCGATCAACGCTTCGCATTTCCCAACAACTACCAGGCGCTCTTTCCTCATGCGTTTCTGGCGATGGAGTCCCTGCATTCGAGATTCATTGAGTGGTTCCTTCCAAAAAGGCGACCGATGGACAACATCGAATGGACGATGCAGTCGCCGCAAGAGGACGAGTTTGCACTATGCATTACGACATTCAGATCACCCTGCATGGGGTGGTTCTTTCCGGAACGGCGAGAACACTACGACCGCTATCTCACGTTCCGCAACGTCAGCGATCGTGAGATCGAGGAATGGAAATCAGGTCTGCTGGAATTTCTCAAGCGGTTGACTTGGAAGCTGCAACGCCCGCTGGTGCTCAAATCGCCTCCTCACACGTGTCGGATCCAGCATCTCCTCGAGATATTCCCGGAAGCCCGGTTTGTCCACATTCACCGAAATCCGTATGCGGTGTTTCAGTCCACGCGGAAAATGTTGACAGTCAACTTCCAACTGTGTTGTCTGCAGCGTCCACGCCTGAATGATCTTGATGAATGGATACTGCGACAGTACCGGGAAATGTACGACGTCTTCTTTGACGAACGCCGTTTGATCCCTGAAGGGCACTATCACGAGGTCTGTTTTGAAGATTTGGAACGAGATCCGGTTGGACAGGTGGAGCGCGTGTACGAAGCACTCGGTCTGCCCCCCTTCACAGAAACAAAGTCGGCGGTTGAACGCTATGCCCGTTCGATCGAGGGATACCAGAAAAACGAATTTCCCGATCTGCCTGCGGAGTTGAAACGGCGTGTTGGTCTCGAATGGCAGGCGTGTTTCACGCAGTGGGGGTATGCCGTTTAACCTCTGGCACGACAGCAATTTGCTGAACATCCGCATTCGCTGAAGTCGCCATTCAGTGGGATTCCGACGGAATATGGATAGGTGTGGGTAATCAACTGTGGATAATGACCTGAGTTTGCGCGAGGGTTCGACGTGAGTGCGGATCGCTCCACTTGAATCAACGGTAGCGAAACTCGGCTACCGTCGGGTTATACGAAAGGCCGACGTCTCCGGACGCCGGCCTTTCGCGTTTTATGGCCAGTTCTGCCAACCATTTCCGACAACCCGCCAGTCTCAATTTCTCCGTCTCAGTCCCCGACGAGTAGATTGTTTTTTCGCCCGCCAGGAAAGCGGCAAATGATGCAACAGCATCACGCCGCAAAAAATGCCAGCGAGTTGAACAGCATTCACGTCATCATGGGGAAAGGAAAATCATTCGCAGGCAGCGATACCATGTGCGTTCGTCCGCGGCGGCGAGTAGTGTTGATCGATAATCTCTTTCGACTGGACTATACAACGTGCGAAAGCCGGGTTTGTACAAATATGTTTCCGCTGAGATGAGGACGACGTATTCCCAGATTGAATAATTAACCTGCCTTGATTTTCCTCCCCGGTTCGTGGTGGTTGTACAGGAACAGCATCACTACACTGGAAGGAGCCAATCACATTCCTTGTTGATCAAAGCGATCAGCAAAGCCCGATCATCCTGGAAGGTTCTTAGCATGCAACGTCTGGTTTCCATAATCGTATTCCTCGCGATGGCGTGGTTCCTTGTCGCTGATGCGGCGATGGGAGCGGAGAAGGAGACGGGATCGTCCCTTCTGGCCCGAGTCGCGGCTTCACCGTCCGATTGGCCCTGGTGGCGCGGGCCATCCTTGAACGGCGTGGCCGACCCAAATCAGTCCCCTCCCCTGAAATGGAGTGAAGACGAGAATGTCGTGTGGAAGATTCCGGTTCCCGGTCGCGGACATGGTTCGCCGACGGTATGTGGAAATGCGATTTACCTGGCAACGGCCGAGACCGGATCTGGCATCCAGTCGGTGATTTGTTACGACCGCCAGACAGGGAACCAGCTCTGGAAGAAGGCCGTCCATCAAGGGGGCCTCTCCCTGGAAGGACTGAAGGCTCACGAGAAAGCATCGCTGGCCTCGTCAACGGCGGCCTGCGATGGAGAACGTCTCTTTATCAACTTCTACAACAACGGTGCGGTCTATACGACGGCATTGGCTTTGAATGGGGAGCAGCTTTGGCAAAAGAAAATCAGTGATTACATCATGCATCAGGGATTCGGTTCTTCCCCGATGTTGTACGAATCGCTGGTGATTGTCTCCGCCGATAACAAATCGGGCGGGGCACTGGTCGCCCTCGATCGTGCCACGGGAGAAGAAGTCTGGAGGAACGATCGTCCCAAGTTCCCGAATTACACATCACCCATTCTGTTGACTGTTGCGGGGCGCGAGCAGTTATTCCTCATCGGCTGCAATCTGATCTCCAGCTTTGAACCGTCCTCGGGAAAGAAACTTTGGGAGGTTGCAGGAGCCACCACCGAGTGCGTGACATCCACTGTCACCGACGGGTCTTTGATCTTTTCTTCCGGGGGATTTCCAAAGAGCCACGTCGCGGCGATCAGTGCGGACGGCTCTGGTAAAGTCGTCTGGGAGAAAAACGCGCGGGTCTATGTGCCGTCGATGCTGATCAAGGATGGCTATCTGTACGCGGTGCTCGATGCCGGTGTCGCCACCTGCTGGAAGTGTGCCACCGGAGAAACAGCGTGGTCGCATCGGCTCGGCGGAAACTTCACCGGTTCTCCGGTGCTTGTCGGAGAGAATATCTTCGCCACCAACGAAGCGGGGCAGACTTATGTCTTCAAAGCTGACCCGCTGAAATTCCAGCTTGTTGCGCAAAACGAGATACCCGCCGAAGTACTCGCTTCGCCGACAATTTGCGGAAGCCGCATCTACCTGCGTCTCGCGAAAGAACAGGGTGGCAAGCGGCAGGAGTTCCTGTATTGTCTGGGGAACTCGAAGTAGCGGTTTGGTCTCGACTTACTCGGATTGAAACCTGAAGCGATTAAAGATGCATTCGTGGAACATCCGAGCCGGATGATGTATGATCGGCTGAGATCACCAATCACTCGCAGGGCGCCGTTCCGTCTACGATTACCCGCGCGGTTTTCGAGTGCAGCATCGCGAGGAACGGGTTCACTCTGGCCATCCGAAAATGGGCGGGGTCAGGTTCTTGTCGAAAGGCCGTGAAATGAAACCGAACAGTTGTCGAATCTACTTGGCATCGGTTCTTCTTGCCTCTGTTGTATTTTCCGGCGGCACGGCGTTCGGGGGCACGTCGCTCTCTCCCACTACGGGCCTGGCCATCTGGGACACGGGGCGCACATCGACAGGTGCGCTCGGGCAGGCGGATTTTGCGAAAGTCGACAGTTGGACCAAAGTTGCGAAAGAGGAGAAGTCGGCAACATTCCGCGGTGATGCGGTCTTCACAAACGGTCGCATCGCTGCCGTGATGCGGAAAAGTGGAGCGACGGTGGATGTTTATGCCGTTTGGCCGACCGCCGTGGAACCCCGGGCGAAGCTGCAACTGGTCGACAAGGAAGGAAACCCGGCCAAAAAGCTCGATGCAGTGACGATCCTAGACAACGACCGAGGCGCCGTGCGGCTGGAAGCGAAGTACCAGTCGTCAAAAGGGAGTGAATTGACGGCAAAGTTTCGGATCAAGCGCGGTGAGGTGATGCTGGAAGCCGAGCCGGGAACCGGGGCGCATCGGCTGCGCGTCGACTGTCCGAGCCGGTTCGTCGTGCTCCCCGATTTTTTCGCGGATGACATTCTCATCGATCCCCGCCAGATCACTCCCGAGGTTGTGCAGCTTCCCAGCGAGAATTTCCTCTTGCATATGACCGGCAAGGGCAACTCGCTGGCCATGTGCGTGTTCGAGAACCGTGATCAGGAAGTGCAGGTGAAGCTGACTGGTAAGGGGCAGGAGCGTGTCATCACGGAATCGGAAGTGACATTCGGCGAGGGGAAGAAAATCTGGTTGGCATTGATGGATTCTCCCGGAATCTGGCACGAAGACGAAGTGCGGCGCGGCGATGCCAGCCGGATCCAGAAGCTCGACTGGAAAATGCCTTTTGTTGCGCAATGGCGGGTCGACTTCACCCGTTCGAACAAGTTAACGGACAGTTGGGAGATGCTGCTTCCGGACACGAAATCGGATGGGTTCATCAAACCGAGTTGGATGGGCCAACCGCCGGAACATATCGGCCCCACGCGCAGGCGCTGGACCACGGTGCTCGACCATTTTCCCTACCCCTGCTGGGTCGATAAGGCGGGTCGCGGCAACTTGCAGGGAATTCGGCACAAGGCGCTCACCTTTGCCGGTCCCACCGTGCTGTACCCCATCAATCGTGTGGAAGAAACACCCGCCGAAGCGTACACGGTCGTGGATATCTTGCGAAACTGCCTCGGAGTCGGCCCATGTGAGTACATCCTTGCGGTGGAGAGCCAAAAGGAAGACGAAAAGGGTCGGGCCACCTGCTCCGCGAGAAGCGCCCTCGAAAAAATCTATCGCAGCAACCAGCAGCAGCAGCGGCAACAGGAAATCGAAAGCGCGTTGAATGACGCGCTGGCGTTCGTGACTCATATTCGCAGCCGGATCACGCATTACGTCGAGTTCGGACGCGAAATCCGTTCGTATCTGGGGGAGCAACGAGTCGCCCATCCGGAGTTGAAGGAGTTCATCGACGAGATCGACGAAATCGCCGCCGAGCTCGAAATGAAATTGGCGGCGCGCAAGGACGATATCAAAACGCCGGAGCATGTCGCGGAGATGAACGAGGAATTCCGCAAGACGATGCTCAACGCGCAGGGGCGAGGGACGCTCGGCAAGCTGAAGAAATATACGGATGAATTGACCGACATTGGGGGGAACCAGGACGAACTGGTGGGGGAATGCCGCTGGATCGTCCGGTCGATGCGGCAGCGGGCGGGGCTCCTGATGGCGACTGATCCCAAATGTGCCGAATTGGCAATGGAAATCCGCGAGCGGACGCAGAAGGTGTTGCTCAACCCCGCCAGTTATGAATCGGCCCGGCATTAGCGTTTGGTCCATTCCAAAGGTTCGGGTTGGGTGGTCGGGGCTGGACCGAGCGAAGCGAAGGAGGCCCCGGGGTTTTGGGCTGCGCCTCCAACCCTGGCCACCAGCCGCGGCGTTCGATTCTGACAGACAGTAATAAAGGTGATTGACCTTGTTCCGTAAAATGATCTTCGCGTGGCTTCCACTCAGCCTGCTCCTTGTCGGCTGTGGCGAGAAACAACCGGCCGGGTCCGTGAATGACAAGGGATCGCCCGCTCCATCGGCGAGCGAAAACTCCGCGACATCAGGACAAATGGTTCTGGTTCCAGCCGGCCAATTCACGATGGGCGACTCCGAGGGAGGCTCCGGAACCAAGCCGCACTCGGTCTCCGTTGATTCGTTTTACATCGACGCTGTACCTGTCACTCAGGAACACTTCGAGCGGGTCATGGGAGTGAACCCTTCCAAGCAGAAAGGAAAGGATCTCCCCGTCGAGGGAGTGCAATGGCCCGAGGCAGCTCGGTTCTGCAACAAATGTTCGGAACTCGACGGGCTCACCCCCTGCTACAACCTGGAAACTTGGGACTGCAACTTCGAGGCGAACGGCTACCGGCTCCCCACCGAAGCGGAATGGGAATACGCCTGCCGCGCGGGGACTCAAACCAAATATTCGTTCGGCGATAACGAGTCGGAATTGCCGAAGTACGCGTGGTGCAAGCCCCACTCGCGCGGGAAGACGAGGCCGGTCGGCCAGAAGCTGCCCAATGCGTGGGGGCTGTATGACATGCATGGCAACGTTTGGGAGTGGTGCAACGACTGGTACAGCGAATCGTACTACGCCGAGAGTCCGTCGGAGAATCCGCGCGGTCCGGCAGAGGGCAAGGAACGGGTGCTGCGCGGAGGAGCGTGGAAGACGACCGCCGACAAATGCACCGCAGGCTACCGGTTCCATGAGTTCCCCGTCTTCGCCGATGCCTGCTTCGGTGCCGACAGCTACGGCTTTCGTCGTGTGCGAAGCGGACAAGAAGATTCAACCAAGCTGGCATCGTCCACCAAAGTGGCCGAACCAATCGAAGCAACGGAAAAGGAAGCGGCTGAAGAAGAGACAAAGAAGCCGAGTTCGGAAGTAACCGGCGAAGATGCTGTTGCCACCGCATCGACAAAGAGTTCCACACCCGCGGCTGATGGAGCACCACCCGAGAAACCGACATACGACGGCGTGATTCCACGGGAAAGGCTGCGGGGGACCATCGTGTTCGTCAGCGATCGCGCCGGCTCGCTCGATATCTGGAGCATGCACCCCACCGGCTCCGACATGAAACCGCTGACGAAAGACAATTTCCTCGACGCCGATCCGCGATTCTCTCCCGACGGCCGGCAGATTCTTTACACCTCCCTGCGCGACGGCTTTCCGCAGGTGTGGGTGATGAACCGCGACGGTTCCGATCCGAAAAAGATCACCGACGGGGCGCAGCCGGCGTGGTCCCCCGATGGGAAGTCGATCTTGTTCATCAAGGACGATCAGGCATTCATTCGAGAACTGGAATCCGGTACTGAGCGGCTCGTCTCGCCGAAAGAGTGGCAGCGCTGCGGCACGCCGACCTGGAGCCCGGACGGCAAACGTCTGGCCATTGCCAGCCGTCATTTGGGAGATGTCGGTATCTTCATACTCGGTCTCGACGGGCAGAAGCAACAACAACTGAAGACCGAAGACGCATGCTGCACCCCCACGTGGCATCCCGACGGGAAACACATCTTGTTCCAGACGGTCAAGGGGCATATCCATCAAACGAATACCGAGCATGAGGAGCAGTTGACCTTCGGCGCGGGTGTTCAACACGACGCCCGCTACTCGCCGGACGGCTCGATGATCGTGTTTTGCCGCGCTCCCACGACCTCGGGTCCGTGGCAGATTTGCATCAGTGATTTGAAGAGCGACAATCTCGATACCATCCAAATTACAAAGGAAGGATCGAACAGGCTCCCCGACTGGCACGCTTCGGAGTGATGGTGTGGTTGTATTCGCACCGCACCTAGAAGCGACCGGGTGGCTGGGGCGCCAGTGTGCTTTTGTTGAGCGTGTGCTTTCCGCCGAAGAATCTGCATGGAACTGCGATAAACGATCATAGCCCCAGTGTCGGACGTTCGATTGGTATCTCTCAACGATTCGTTGCTGGGGCCGTGAACATCGTTGGTGATCGGAAAGCACGGCAGCGCCCCAGCCCCCCCGCCGCGTCCCTGATGTTCGATCGCTCTTTTCTGTCGGCCCAAGTTACCAAGCGATTGCGTCCCCTCGATGGCAAATGGAAGATCTCAGAATTCGCGTGATATAAGTGAAGATCTGCCGCTTTGTATGGTGCCAGTTTCCAAGGCGATGGTTTCGCCAGTGTGAATATTGGCCGATTGAACGTCCAAAATCACAGCCAGCGGAGCAAAAAATGACGCGGATACCTATGAGAAGGCCCAGATT
>CAZVJA010000238.1:0-7838 GCA_964626885.1 uncultured Planctomycetaceae bacterium
GGAAGTCTCTCGTTAGGGCGGCTCCACGGACCACCCTTCAGGCGGTGCCCTGTCGCCATTTTTGAAACCACCTCTAGTAATTTAGTAATTGAACCCGTTCTTGCGGATGTGGACCATCGGCTCTTCTTCCCCCAACGAAGCTCCCGCCCCCGCACCGGAAATTTCGACGAAATAAACGATGTGATCGCCCGCCGTCATTTTGCTGACGACTTGCCCTTCCAGGTATCCGAGGGCATCCGCCAGAACCGGAAGCCCAACGGTACCGCGGCGAACTTCGAGCCCCTCGAACGCCGGCTGATCCGGTTCGAAGCCCCGCCCGAAATGTTTCAGGAATCTTGTTTGCGACTTGCCGACAAGTGAGAGTGCAATCCGGGGCTCCGCAGCCAGCCAATCGTTGAGATAACGTTTCGCGTTCACGGCCACCGAGACCATCGGCGGTTCGAAGGACGCCTGCTGCACCCAGCTGGCGAGCATTCCGGTTTCACGTCCGTTGCCGTCCGACGCCGTGAGGATGAATACTCCACTGGGAGTACGGCCAAGCACGCGGCCGATGATTTCGCGATCGAAATTGGGGGGTGTGGAGGTCGGTTCGGTCATCGCTCTGTCTGATTCGTTGTGATGGCTTTAAACAGGGACTCGCTTCGGTGAAATTCGCTTCGGTCAAGTCACTTCGCAGCGTTGGATTTGTCGGGATTTGATTGCTGCCGCGCGCAGCACATCTCAGATCAATCCCCCTCCGTCGATTTCAACCGGCGCCCCAGCTTCTCTTCGACGCTGCGGACCTTGGATGTCAGCCGTCCGGAGGCCCCCTTGCGTGCATCGACCTTGATGCTGCACGAGATGCGGTCGCAGTCCGCGCTCATCGCTTCATAACAGCGTTTGACGACGCCAAACACTTCGTCCCATTCTCCCTCAAGCACCGTTCCCATGGCGTGCAGACGATAATCGAGCCCGCTCTCTTCAACGATCTTCAGCGAACGCGCGACGTACTCACCGACACTCTCCCCTTTTCCCAGAGGAGACATGCTGAATTCAAGCAGAACCACCGCGCCCCCCGCGTCAAAAATTCAAACCCGCGACACACCCTCTCCAGGGCAAGTCAATTATTCAAACTGGGAAATGGGTGGCACGCCCTGAGTCCTCGAAGGGCGTGGCGGAAACCGGAACCACGCCCTTCCTAGCGTCAGGGCGTGCCACACACGCCCTCTCGGATGAGCATTGTAGACGTGTCGGAACGATTGCGGAAGGAACCCGCTCGTCGCCGGTGGAGAGGCCGATATCGGTTATTCCTCGTCGTGTGCGCGTTCGGCCGCGCGCAGCGGCACGTCGCGCGTCGGCACGCGCAAATAAACGAGCGTCTGCTGCAAGATGCTCGCCGCCGCTGGAGCGGCGATTGTGCCGCCATAATGCGTGCCCGGAACAGAGGGTTCATCCACAACCACGAGCACCAGCACCCGGGGAGCCTCCGCCGGCGCCCCGCACAAGAACGAGCTCACATGCCGCGTGCTCGAATATTTCCCGGTCTTCGGGTCCATCTTTTGCGCCGTGCCGGTCTTGCCGAAAACGGTATAACCTTCCAGCTGGGCCCGTTTGCCGGTCCCTCGGCGAACGACTTCGACCATCGGTTCCCGCACCACCCACTCCGCGACGTCTGCCCGGACCGCGCGCGTCACGATCGCCGTCGACGGCACGTCGGTGACGCTTGAGGACGTCGCCGGCTCCGGGGAGTCGACGCGCGGCAAGACGAGCCGCGGTGAGCGCAGAATTCCCCCGCCGGCCAGCGCCGCATGCGCGACAATCAACTGCAGCGGCGTGACGGCGATTTCCTGACCCATCGGTATCGAACCGGTCGAGTACGACGTCCAATCTTTCAGCGGATGCAGCATGCCGCTCAGTTCCCCGGGAAGCATGCTGCCGGTCGAACGCCCGAAACCGAACGTCACGGCTGCTTCGTAAAGGCCGTCGTTCTTCAACCGCTGACCAATCTTCGCCATGCCGATGTTGCTCGACTTCACGAGAATGTCGGTCACGCTCAGCTGCCCGTAAGGATGCTCGTCATGCAGCAGCCGCCCCCCCATGCGATATTCGCCGTGCTCGCAATCGAACTCCTCATGAGGGCCGAGCACTCCTCTTTCAATCGCCGTCGCGACGACAAACGGCTTGAAAGTCGAACCCGGTTCATACATGGACGCGATGGCGGTGTTTTTCCAGGCGGCCTCCGGAACATTGACGGGGTTGTTCGGGTCGAACGTCGGGCGGGAAGCCATGGCCAGCACGTCGCAGGTTCTGGGATCAATGACGATCGCGCACGCTCCGCGCGGCTTCCACTCCGTCATCACCTGGTCCAGTTCGCGCTCCACGTACAGTTGCACAACCACGTCGAGGCTGAGCACCACCGATTCCCCCGGGCGCGGCGGCTCAGCCACCTCATCCAACACGTCGATCACTCGCCCCCGGGCGTCGCGGACGACCATCCGCCGTCCCTTTCGGCCGAGCAGCCGCGCATCGAGACTTTGTTCGAGGCCACCGCGTCCCGCGCCGTCGATGTCGCGCAGTCCGATGACGTGCGCCGCCAGTTCCCCCTGCGGATACTTGCGAAGATACTCCTCGCGAAATCCCCAGGAGCGTTCGGGCAGATGCAATTCGCGCACCGCCGAGACTTCGCGTTCTTCCAGCCGTCGTTTGACCCACAAGAAATGCTTGTTCCGATGCTGCACGATCCGCTGCAACAATTCACGAGGGTCAACATCGAGCACGCCGGCTAAGCTGGACGCAACGCGCGCCGGGTCCGCAATCTTGCTCGGAACGACAAACAGGCTTCGCGATGTCACCGTTGCCGCGAGCAGCCGCCCTTGCCGATCGAGGATTTCCCCGGGACGCGCGGGGATCGTTTCGGTGTAAATCCGCTGCCGGTTGGCTTTCTCGGCAAACTGCTCGCTCCCCAACCATTGCACGTGCACCAGCCGCACCGCGAGACCCGCTCCCGACAATGCCAGCATGGCAACGATCAGCCGCACGCGCCAATTGCCGCAGAGCGAGGCGGGATGCGAGGGAGTGTCGTGCGACGGGAACATTGTGCAACCGGCGAGCAGATCAAGAGCTGGGGACTACGTTTTCGCGGACCGACCGGTCGTTCACCGCCAATGCATCAGCGGCATGCGGCGTTCATTCGGACGGGCGGGCTTTTCCGGACGGGCGACTTCCAAGTCCCCCCGCTCCAGAGGATGAATCATCCGCGCCGGAGCTCCCAGAACCTGAGTCTCCAGCCGCAATCGCGCCTGCGCGTCGCGGAGCGCATCCATGCGGTAATGCTGCTGGCTGACGGCGCGGCGCAGCTCGAGATTCCGCTTTTCGAGACCGATCCCGATCAGCGAAATCAACACCACCAAGACCAGGGCACTGCCGAAGCGGAAGAACATTTCTTCCTTCATCGACTTTCGTGCACGGCCCGCACGAGTTGTCCCCCCCTCGCATCCGCCGGCAGCACCAATTCCGTGCCGACCTGCAGATCATTCGGACTCGACAGCTTGTCCCGATTCAACTCGAAGATTTGAATCCAACGAGCAGCACGGCCAAGATGCCGCTGCGCAACCTCGCTCAGCGTTTCGTGCGCACCAACGCGATATCGCGGTTGCCCGTCCTCATCGACGAAAAATTCTCCCTGAGCGGCATGTCCGTCACGAGTGTCATTCCCTTCCGCCGAGACAAGCCGAGCCGTCGTCCGACCCGCCACAATCTCCGAATGATGGGCTTCCAGAAACTGCTGGGAGGGAGTGACAATCTTCATCCCCGGCTGGAGTTGCTGCGGATCGGGGGCCACGTCTTTGTTCAACTCAGCCAGCAGCTGGAAATACCGCGCCGTCCCGTATTTCTTGCGCGAAATGCTCCAGAAATTGTCCTTCGCCTGGACGACGTATGTTTCCTCCCCCGCAAGATCAGGATGGATATCCCGCCTGGGAGAATCGGCGAATTCCCCATCGCGAGAAAACTTTCGAGGCTGAGACGGCCGAGCATCATCGAAGGTCGAGTTCGCGTCGTCCGCAAAGTTGTCCTGCTTTGTCGCGTGATGCGGAACGGGACGAGATTCCGAATTGAACTCATCCCTCCGAATTGGCTGCGGTTGATGGACGTGCGATTCGTCTTTATTCCGCCAATCGTCCACAGTGCGGGGTTTGATCGGCGCGGGCGGACGCTGGCTTGGATCAGCATCGTTCGTGAAGCTGTTCGTGTTCGATTCGAAGCCGTCCTTCTGCTCGGACGTCGGATGTTCGCGCTCAACGGTCTCAGCTTCGTGACGACGAGGAACGGTTTGACGGGGAGGTTCGTCCAGATCGGAACCGAACGGCGCCTCTTCCTTCGCTCCTTTCGATGCCGGTTTGTCATCGGGGAAGGGATCGGCGGAATCGTCATTGGCAGCCGCTCGCTTTGCCGGTTGTTTCTGTGACTGGTCGCCGTCAAACGTTTCCGCACTTCCAAATGAATCGCCGTCAGCGGTTCGCTGTTTGGAATCAAATGGAACCGGTTCCCCCTTCCTGGAAGTCACGTTCGCCGGCTTCTGCCGGGGAGTATTTCCCGTGAACGGGTCGCCGGTATTCGACGTCGTCTGCTTCCTCGCGCGCGGGGCATCGGAGTCAAAGGGCTCCGGCTCGTTCTGCGCCACCAACTCGTCTCCGAAAGCCGGGCTCTCTTTCACCGTCTCGCGCAAATCGGTCCGTGGGATTCTCTTCGGCTCTGGAACATTGAAGGCTGTTTGATCGCTTGGTTCGAGCGTCTTCGGCTTCGCCGGGTCGGTATCGGCTGTCCACATGTCCTTTTGCGCCGCCGTTTTTCCGTCGTGATGCGCCGCATCGTGATGCGGAACATGCTGCTCGCTCTGATTGGCAATCGCCGCCGGCGGAGGGACCGAATCGTCTCCGGTGCCGAACGCATCGCGTCCATCGCCGAATGTCTTTGATTCGCCGCCCGATTCGGACTCGCCGGCGACCGATTGTTGAAACTTGGGATCATGCGCCTTCTTGTAGACCACGAATATGAAGGCGCCCATGATGAGCAAAATCAGGGCAAAGCCCAGTTTGGTATTACTGGCCATGGCAGGGTTCCTGGACGAAATTTTCCGTAATTTCTCGCGGGGTCAGAGAGCTCGGCGGAGCAGCGTATTAGCCGCCTCGCCGCGGGCAACGACAAATAGAGTCAAGTATCGAGTGGGTTGGAACAAATTCACGACGTCTCCACGTCTTCATTTTCTGATCGCCGCCCGCAACTTCGCCGAGCGAGAACGAGGATTGATTCGCTGTTCGGTCGGGCTGGCTGCGATCGGTTTGGGAGTCACGTTCTCCCAAGTCTCTTTATTTCGAAATACCTCTTTGACGATCCTGTCTTCCAGCGAATGGAAAGTAATGACGACCGCCCGCCCCGCGGACTTCAATGCCGCCGGTAACACGTCGGAGAGCGCGGTCCGCAAGTGATCCAATTCATCATTCACCGCGATGCGCAACGCCTGAAAGATCCGCGTCGCCGGGTGAACGCGCGCTTCGCGCTGGAACGCCGCCGGCACACCCTCGCGAACCGCTTCCACAAGATCCTCCGCCGTCCGCACGGGACGAGTTCCTCGCCGGCTGACAATCCCCTTCGCGATCGGGCCGCTGAATCGCTCCTCGCCGAACTCGCGGAACAGGTCGGCCATTGATTTCTCATCCAGCCGTTCCAGCAGTTCCCACGCCGGAATTCCACAGGTCGGATCAAACCGCAAATCGAGTGGGCCGCCGGCTCGAATACCGAAGCCGCGCTCGCTGTCGGCCAATTGATCGGAAGAGAGCCCCAGATCGAGCAACGTCCGATCGACCGATGGAATATTGAGTTCGTCCAGCACCTCACGCATTTTCAGATAGCTGCCGCAGCGGAGCTCCACGTTCCCCCACGTCGATGCCGCCGGTCTTAATGTTTGTTCGGCGTGGCGAAGCATCATCGGATCACGATCCAGACCGATCAGCCGCCCCGTGGGACCGATCCGTTCCAGAATCGCGCGACTGTGTCCGCCAGCTCCGACGGTGCCATCAGCAACGACAAGTCCTGGCGCAAGATCGAGGTACTGCAAGACCTCGCGCAACAGAACCGGCGCGTGGACCGACGGACCGGGATCACCGGTTTCCCGCGACAGATCGGGCATGGGCGATAACAACGACGCGAAAGGATAGAGAGGAAACTTAGACGTGCGGCCGGATTTGTACGATCTTCGGGGCGTCTTGGAAACCCCAATCGGACCTCAACCCTGGCTCTCAAGCAGGATGTTTACGCTGGCCTGGCAAGCTGGTGAACAAGCTCGCTGAACCGCGTAGCGAAACCTGCAGCGGTCTCTCAAACCTGCGGCGGGCGGTCCCTTCCCCCATAAAAAACCATTCGCCTCGAGGGGCTTCCGTTCCCCCTGTCGAGGCGAATGGTTTGCGGTCAAACCGGGACTGGCCGAGTCTGCCGCTCATCGTGCTGGCGGGAATCCGTTCCCGCCGTATCCGCAAAGCCCGGTAAGCCAGCGGAGCGACGCATCAATATTAAACGTGTACGGTCTTTGTTCTTGCCGTGAGAACACGGCCGGGAGATCAATTCTCAAAGGCCTGGGTGGCCATGTCGTCGAATTTTGGGAGATGCTGCTGAAGAAATTCGGTCCAGAGAGCTTGATCCCAGATTTCCGCGTGGTCGTGGACACCGAGCAGAACCACGTCGTGCCGTAATTGCGCATGCTCGACCAGCCGTTCCGGAATCCGAATCCTTCCTTGGCTGTCCAGCGCGACATGTTCGGCCCGAGCGTAGAAGAGTCGCAGGTAGTTTCTAACCTCCGCGCGATTTGACGACCGATTCGCCAGCCGCTCCGCCAGGAGATGAAACGCGTCGGGTGAGTAAACCGACAAAGATCGCTCCGTCCCTGGGGCAACGTACAGGCTGCTGAGTTCTCCCTCCGTGAACTGCTTTCTGAGTTGCTTGGGAAGTGCGATGCGGTGCTTTTCGTCGAGGATTCGTTGGAATGTCCCGCTGAGAGCCACTTGCACCACTTTTCCCCACTCCTCACCACTGCGGGCCAACTTTACCAACCCCCGTCCCATAATCAAGGGGGATTGGAATGACGTGACACAGCCGCGCGCCATTTTCGCGCGCAGGTCCAACGCAGATGAGGAATTGCAGATTTTGAAATTCTTTTTCGCGCGCGAAAGAGAAGAGGCGCAAAGGCCTCAAAGCGGGGTGCTCGGCCACTCAATCGCCGAGAAGCTCACGATACAGCTGCTCGTAGTCCGCGACAATTCTGTCCCACGTAAGCTCTTTAGCGACAAACTCTTGCGCCGCTGAACCCATGGCTCGCCCCTGCGCGGGGTTCGCCAACAGTAATGCCAGCGCCCCAGCGAATTCCTGCACCGAACCGGGCGGAACCAGGATCCCCGTCTCGTGCTGCAGGACGAGTTCGCTCAAACCTTCGACATCGAACGCGACGACCGGCAGCCCTGCCCCCATCGCCTCCAGCACGACGTTCGGCATCCCCTCCCAACGTGAGGGGAGCGCAAAGCAGGTTCCCGCCCGCAGCAGCTTCGGCACATCATTTCGCCGCCCCGCGAAATGGATTCGATCCTGCAACGCATGCTCCTGCACCCACGCGTGCAGTTGTGCGCGCAACGGGCCGTCACCAACCATCAACACATGCAGATTGTTGTGCGTCGAAAACAAACCCTTAACCGCGTTCAGCAACAAGAACGGACCTTTCTGCGGATCGAGCCGCCCCACGAACAGCACCGTGTTGCTTCCCGCGGGAATTCCGAACTCGCTGAGATCCGCGGGAGCGGCATTGCGAAACATTT
>CAZVJA010000239.1:0-7714 GCA_964626885.1 uncultured Planctomycetaceae bacterium
CGGCTTCGCCTCATATTCCAGGACGATATACCCGCGATAGGCCGCCTGCTTCAGGATCTGCAGAATCCGCTTGAGATCGGCCGGCTCATGTTTCCCGTTCGGGTACATGTCGACTTTCACCTGGGCATTGACCGCATAGGGAGCGATCTTTTCCAGTTCCGCGTATGGATCGGCCGTCCGAAAGTTGCCGCTGTCGAAGTTCACACCGAACCACGGGGACGGTTTCACGCCGGTCACGATCTTCAGCATCGACTCGCTTGTCGCGGTGATTCCGCCGTGATTCTCCAATGCGAGCACCACCCCTTTTTGCGCGGCGTACTTCACCGACTCGTTGATACCGTCGATACAGCGCTCGATGGCGGCTGATTCGGTATCTCCCTTTGGCACGGAACCGGCGAAGATGCGAATCACCGGAGCCCCCATTTCCGCGGCATAATCAATCCAGTGGCGGGTGTATTCCAGTTGTTCCTTGCGGGCGTCTCCTTCGGGAAGGCAGAAGTCGTTGCCGATCGCCGTCCCGGAAATATCGAGCCCCAGCCGAAAGGTCATCTCCTTCATCATCATCAGGTACTTCGAATTGAGATCGGTTGGGAAGTAGTAGCTGGTCAACTCGACGCCGTCGAGGTTCTGGTCGGCCGCGAATTGAATCACGTCTTCAAGCACCATCGGTGCGTCTTTGAAGTCGTCCCACTTTCGCTTGAACGGAAGCATGCGATGAAAGGAATACGCCGCGATGCTCAATTTGAGGTGCGACCCGCCGCGGCGACTGATCGGCTGCGCGGCCTGTGCCGTGCGCCCTTGCATCGCCGGGCTTCCCAAGAGCGTTGCCCCGAGCGCCGCCGCACCACCCAGCACCGAGGACTTCAGAAACCCGCGGCGATCTGTCGAAGTCGACGCGCACGACGAATTCGCGTTCACGAAAGCGGCGGACTTGTCCGATCGATAGAGAAAGTCGTTCATCGTGGTCTGTTCCTGTTGTGGAAGCGAGGTATTCCGGCAGGCTGGCTGACGGCGCGCCTTCAGCACCGACAACGCCAGCAGCCGGATGTCGCGGTTAGGGCTATTCGCGAAGACGAATTACTGCTTGATATCGTAACACCACAGAGACGTGAGGTCACGAATATACAACCGTCCGTTGGCCACAACGGGGTAGGTCCAGGCTTTCGCCTTCCCACGGTCCGGCGAATTCGCGGGTGTGAATCGCCCGACTTCCTTGTACGACTCGGCTGAGGGAACGAGGAGCGCGACATCCCCTTCTTCGCCGTGCAGATAGAGCCGTCCGTCGGCAAAACAAATGGAGGACGCACCGATGCCGCGTTCCTGCCATTTGATATCGCCGCTGCTGAACTCGGCGCACATCATTCCCTGGCGGTTTGTGCCGTAAAGATACCCGTCGACCAGCACGGTGCCGCCGATGCTCGTCGGCAGCTTCGCCGTGAAATAAACCTGCTCCGCTGAAACTTTTCCTTTGGCAGCCGTGAGCTTCACGAGCCCGCCGCCGCTTCGTCCTCCGGCGCTGTAGACGAAATTTGCCTCAGCGATCGGAGTAGGAATATTCGCCGGGCTTCCTTCAGCGGTTTTGCCGTACCGCCACAACAACTTGCCGGTGGCAGCTTCAACGCCGACCAACCCCTTCTGCAAAAACTGCACGTACTGTTTGATGCCCCCCACTTCGTCAACAATCGCGGAGGCGTAGGCGGCCTCGTCCGCTTCGGGCAGCGGTGATTTCCAGAGGACTTCACCGGTCGCTTTCTTCAAAGTCACGAGAGTAGCGGTCTTGCCGCCGGGGCTGCAGACCAGCACGTCGCCGTCGATCAGCGGAGATTCCGAGTAGGCCCACTTGCCGGGTTGGCCCCCGAAATCGGTCCGCAGATTCTTTCTCCAGCGTTCCTTACCTCCTGCCCTTTCGAGGCAGACCAGATCACCGTTGGAACCGAGTGCATACAGCAACTCGCCGTCGACGGTTGGTGTCGATCGTGAACCGGGATATTGCGGTCCCTGGTTCGGACCGACGTTGCCGAGTTTCGTCGACCAGACTTGATGCCCGTCGCCGGCGTCGAGCGCCTGAACAAATTCGTTATCGGTCCCTTCGTTGCTGATGAGATAAATCCGATCGCCGATGATCGAAGGGGTGGAGTATCCGTTGCCGATCATGTCCGCATGCCAGAGCTGCTTCGGCCCCTCTTTGGGCCACTCCTGGAGCAAGCCTGTCTCGGCGGAAATCCCGTTACGTTTTGGTCCCCGCCATTGCGGCCAGTCATCCGCATTCGCTGCAAGGGTGAACATTCCCAGACACGACAAACAGAGCAGCATGCGTGGAAAACTCATGAAGCCTCTCCTGGATTGCAAATTCCTGTCTGCGAGGGCAGAGCATCTTTCTTGCACCGGCGCCTTGCCGGATGCAACTGTGGGGAAAGCAGTACGTTGGCCGGAAGTCTTCGTCGGTGAATCAATCGGACGCACCGTCATCTTGCGATGCTTGTGCCGGCGCGGTGCCAAGCCAGCCGATCATCATCTCTTCCCAGGTCTGGTCTCCCCAGCGCACTTCCTTCGTGGGGTCGGGATTAGCCGGGTTGCCGGCTGAGTTGTCGAAATGCGCGACGCACTCGAGCGTCGTTCCCTTGGGAATCAGCAGCGGCTTGGTGGGGGTGTAGCTGTTCTGCCAGTTGAAATCATACGCGGGAATCGACAGCAGAATTTCGCTGCGACCGTCCGGGTAGTTGGCCCGGAACAGAAAATCCTTTCCGCGCACATGCATGTGCGGCATGAACGAGAAGATCAGCGTATCGCGCTGGAACGTGCGTTTCGACTCCACCAGATGGTTCGGGTCGCCGGCGGGAATGCGGAACCGTTGGTTGATAATCGCCGTGGAACCGATGTTGTACTTGGGGGGCTCTTTTCCTTTGTACAGAACCAAGCCGACTTGTGAACGGTCGGTCTGTTCTTTCCCGTTGGGTGTGTAATGCATCTGGAAAATCAGTTCCGAGCCGGCGGGAATCTTGCGGGCTGAACCGGGGGGAAATACCGTCGGCGGATCTCCGGGGGCCGTGCCGACTAGGTTGTCCTCGAGAATCCCGCGCTGGCGGCCTCGTTTGTTTGGGTCGCGGCAGAAGACGATGATGTGATGCACGACAGCGCGGTTGCCGGGGCGTGCCTCGGCTGCCTGGACCCAAACATCCTCTTTGAAGTTCGTGGGAACCGAAAAGTACATGTAGGGTACGGTCCCTTTCGCCGGCACCGTCACCTCCTTGGGCAATTCGAACACGTAGTCAGGCTGCTCGATCTGCCAGCCTTCGGCATACTTCGGCGGCGGTGGGAGTTCCTTGGGATCTCCCTGTGGCTTGTTCGAATCGATCCAGGCAATGAGTTGATCGACCTCTTCCTGTGGCATGCGGCGATTGTTGGAGAAGTCGCCGTATCGGGGATCGGCATGCCAGGGGGGCATCCGTCGTTGCAAGACGACTTCTTTCATCATGGCCGACCATTCGACCGCGTCGTCGTAGTTCGACAGAGCGAACGGCGCGACCATCCCCTCGCGGTGACACTCAGCACAGCGCTTTTGCAGGATGCGGGAAACTTCACGCGAGTAGGTGACATTGGAATGCGCCGCAGGTCGATCCTTCCAAGTGAGGAGGCACCCTTTCGCCGCCGTCTCCGGTTCAGCGATCTTGTGATCTTCAAGCAATTCGGTGATTGCGATCTCCAGATCGTTACGGCGGGGCTCGTCGCGCTTGTACGTGTAGCCGTAACGGTCATCCACCCGACCGTGATAACGCACGATCCGTTGCGCATCGAGCAGAAATACTTCTCCGGTCCGTTTCGCCTGCAACTGCTTCGCCACCTGCTGGTCGGCGTCGTGCAGCACCGGCAGAGTGAACTTATGCTCTTTCGCATGCTCAGCCACTTCGTCGAGAGTCAGTCCCGGGTTCGATTGTACGCCGATGATCTGCACTCCCTTCCCGTCGAACTTCTTTTGCAGCTCCGTCAACGTTGGGAGATACAGATTGGCTATCGGGCACGAGGTTCCCATGAAGAAAAGCGCGACCGCTTTCTTCTCGCGATAGTCGGAGAGCGCCACCTGCTTGCCGGTCGCATCGGTGAGAACGAAATCGGCGGCTTTTCGACCGACGGCCGACGGGGCGGATTCCCCGCTGGCTGCGCGGGCCTCAACACTTTCCGTCTTTTTCTCCGCACTGGCAGTCTTTTCATCGGCCGAGCCATCACGTGACACCATGCATGCGATCGTCGCCAGCGAGAGGCATCCGAGTAAGGCAATACTGTGCTTTCGCAAATCCATCATCCCCATCTCCTCCGGCCAGCTTGTTCACGGTTCGCGCGGCGCAAGGTTCGCCTCGCTCGTGGTACCCGTTCCAGGCATCATAAGTTTCAAACCTGAAGAACCGCTGAAAACTCACCGCTTATTCATGTTTCCACAGGCTGCGAAACCTTAGGTGTTCTTCCAGCACCTGCCGAAATTCCGTGATTTCGACGTCCCGCTCGCAGCAGACGAGCATCAATGCACCGTCGGAACGAAAATTCCCGTCCCATTCGATGACCCGTTCGTCGGACCAACTCGGGTTGTACTCCCGCAAATGATCGTCAGACAAGCCCGACAAATAGGCCCGCAGGCTGACGTCGGTCTCGTCCATCGGCATGCCGGCGGGCATATGTTCGTAATCAGACGTCTGCTGCTCGGACATCGGAATTTCCTGCCGTTTTCAATCACACCCGGTTCGGCCGACCGTCATTCTACCAGGAAGGCTGTCCCTCGCAAAATCGGCACTTGGAACGCCGTGCTGCCTCCGTCGAGACCCGGAAAATGGGCTCCGTCAATATTCGCACAACGGACTGTGCACCTCATATTGAGGCCGTTGCGACTTCGGACCTTCCGCGTTGTGGCAATGCAGGCAAATTGTTCCCGAGGCGACCCGGTGATGCTTCCGGCTAGATTGCTTGTGCACATCGTGGCATGAAAGACACGTCACCTCCCGGCGGTCATGCACGACGACGTCCCGCACATTTTCCAGCACGTGCCGGTCGGCGGGGTTCAAACTTGCCAGCGACGCGTCCGAAAAATCAACCTGCAGATCCCGGAAGAGATTATCCCCCGCGACGAAGTTGTTTGCATACGGCAGGCCGGTGCTTCGCGATTTCCCCGTGCGGACGTGGCACTGCGCACAAATCGAAACCACGACGCGCGGCTCATCATGACGCCCCTTCGCCAGAATCATTTTGGATGGTTCCTTGGAATGATCGAGCGTCCCTTCGCCATGGCAGACATAACAGTCAAGCGACACCGCCGCGAAGGCGTGAGTCTTGGAGTCTATACCGGTTGCATGACATCCGGCGCACCGCCGGCCAAAGGTTTCATCGTCCCAGTGTGGATTTTTGTGGTTGAGAATTTGCGTTCCATTTGGAGGCGGTGTCAAACCCTTCTTCCCCTCGCCCCTCGCGGGAGAGGGGCCGGGAGTGAGGGGGGGATTCTCGCCGGCGGCAGGTTGGCACTCCACGGACAGCAGCGACAGCGTACCATACTCGCGGCCTCGCTTGAGAAATCGCACAAGGTGCGTGTGTCCCAGTAGAAACTCCACCGCGCCGATATTGTCCTTCGCGGCGGGCGACTCGCTGAGTGCCTTCATCTCGACGGATTCCGGATCAGCGGAACGCATCGAGAGCTGATGCCTGTTCGAGGACCAGGTCGGTCCGACATCTTTACGGTGGCAGAACAGGCATTCGTCGCCGGTGACGTACTCCGGGACGGGCTGGCCGACATGGTCGGTTCCCCACGCGGCGGGATCGACACGGGATGGTGATTCATCAGCCCCTGCAATCCTCGGCGGTGTTTCCGCTTCCGGTGCGACGAGCGAAAAACAGACAAAGACAAACAGCGCGACGGCGATCAGCGGCGCGGGATTTCGATTCTCAGACACGTGCACCATAGGTCGCTTTGCGTTCGCCGCACTCTCTATTTCACAAACACCCGCACCGCCGTGTCGAGCTGCTCGATGAAGAACTCTCCATCCTTAACCTTTTTCAATTGCGTCTTCACGTCCTCCATTTCGTCTTTTCCTTCCTTGCCCTGAGACTGACGCAGGCGGACGATTGCGGCATCTCCCCGTGCCAGCAGTTCTTCCCCTTCAGCCTGGGCCGCCTTGGCGAATTTCGCCGACTTCTCGAAAGATTCGATGGCTCCCTTATCGTCCCGCGCCGACATCTGCTGTGCGCCGAGCATCCACCAGGCACGTGCCAAAGGGAGATCTCCCTTCTTCAGTTCGACAGCCAGCCGGAGATTCGTGCGCGCGGCATCGAGCCCGAGCTTCAGGTCGGACTCCGTGATCACGATCCCTTTTTCGTCCCAGCCGTCCCAGGTAAACGATGCCAGATCGTACGCCATCCCCTTGGCGGTGCTCCGCAGTTCGTAGGCCAGCTTGGCATCCGAGGCTTCGACCGCCGCAGCCGCCGCCATGCCGTGCTGCAAACCCGCGCGACCAAACGCGACAGCCGGGGCCAGACTCTTTTCTTTCCAGTAGAAGTGATGCATCACCTCGTGAAAGGACTTCGTGGCAGCCAACTTGTCCTGCGCGGCGCACAACGCATCAATCGCTGCGAAAGAATCCTGTGCGCGGTACTTTTCAATGGCGGCTTCTTTCATCGTAGCGGTTCCTTTGAGGGCCTCGGCAGCGGAACAGAACTCGAACAGCGCTCCGACAATTACCAGCAGTGCGGCACCTCTCAGGAGCAAACTCGCGCAGAGTCTTGGGCGCGGCGCGAAATCACAACAGCGATCCGTGCGATCAGACATCGGCCCGCACCCATCCATAAACCATATTCTCACGCGTTCCCCCTTGTTCGAGATACACAGTTTTCAGTTGCGAGAGAGTGTCGCGCGGGAAGGCTTTCCGCTGGGCGTTCGCATCGACATCGTACACCCGCGCGGCGTTCAGCCCGAAGATCTTCGCCTTGTCCTCTTTCGATAGCTTCGTGTAGCCGAACTTCTCGCAGAGGGCGTCGGAAATCTGAAACCGCTTGAAGGCGTCGATGACCCACTGCGGCGAACCCCACCAGAGGCAGTCGGTTCCCCACAGCACGCGATCGACGCCGTAATGCTTTACATTCTTGCCAATGAGATGCATGCACATTTCCGGGTGCTGGATCGCCAGAGACCCGAACGCCGAGCCGATCTCGCAGTAGACGTTGTCGATCTTCGGATTCTTGAGTTTGATCTTCATCAGCGCATCGTGCCAGGCGAAGTCGCCGGTGGTGGGATCGTAGAAGCCTTCCTTCTTGAACTCCGGCTCACCGGGATCGTGCTTCAGCGCGGAGTGGTACACGATGAACGTGATGTCGGGATGGTCGAGCGCCGCCTTCTCGACGTCGCCGGGATGAGCAAAGTGCCCCAGCGTCCGCGACTGCGACGCGTATCCTTTGTGAATGCTGATCCGCTTGAGGCCGAGCTGTTTCGTTTTTTCATAGAAGGGATAGGTCAGCTTTTCGTCGTCGAGCCGAAAACCGTTTCCCGACTTGCCGGGGTCGGTATGACAGTACCACTTCCAACTGTCGATGCCGTAGGTTTTCACCTCCCGTTCCATCTGTTCATGCAGAGCAACGGTGTCGGGAGAATTCGTGGCGCGGTTCCAGTAATGGTTCGGGGCACAGTTTCCCTGGCAGAGTACCCGCTGGCTGCCGGAGAGTTCGTTCAGCTCTTTTTTGCGCT
>CAZVJA010000240.1:0-7706 GCA_964626885.1 uncultured Planctomycetaceae bacterium
TCCCGCCAAAACTCTCGCGCTCTCAGTTTAACAGCCCCCTCTGGGTTAGCGGCCTCGTTTGGTTCGGACCCCGGAACGAACCCATTTTGGAAGTCGGACGTCCATGGTGGACGACCGATTGCCCGCCGGCGCCACTTCTGCGTGATCACTTGAACTACAGAGTCGCTGGTCAGAACTGCGGTCGATGTATCACACTGCCGTACCGAACGCCAATTTGCAACTGAGGTCGGCCGATGCAACCGCTGCACCGAGCCGTTGTCGCAGAACTGAAGCGAGCCAACTGGTCGCGGATTCGCGACGAACTGTTCGCGGCGGAGTGGAATCTGCTGCTCTGGGCGGCCGGTTCGTTGTCGGACGTCGTTTGCCACCACACCATGCAGGTTTGGCGAACGGCTGTTGATGTCGGGTCGCGCGACAGATTGCGTCTGGACCACTGATCAGATGCCGTAAGTACTCTCGACTTCCGAGGCTGCTCCAATTTACGCAGCCGTTGCCCTCACATGATCTCCGTTCACGCTGGGGCAAGCAATTCGTAGATTCTGATAAGATTTCGTGTCATGAATTCGTAGTCCGGGTTAAATGAATGACAGTGGAAACCCGACGAGCGAAGGCAAACATGGACCCGCGAACACTACAAGCAACTCGACTTTGGACGCTGGCCCAGCCGGTTGTGTCTGCATTTATTACGTCCGTGGTCCGGGATTTCGCGGCGCGCGATGATGTCCTGCAGGAAGTCGCGGTGGCGGTGATCGAATCATTCGATCGATATGACTCGCAACGTCCTTTCACCGCCTGGGTGTTGGGAATCGCACAGAACCAGGTTCGCCTCTATCTAAGACGGCAGCATCGGGATCGGCTTGTGTTCGACGATGCTCTGATCGCCGGCCTGTGTTCGACGTTCGCGGAAGCTGGCAGGGAAGAGTTACGACCGCTGGACTTCCTGCGAGACTGTTTGGGCGATCTCCAGGGACGGGCGCGGGAACTTTGTGAATTGCGATATGGCCGCGACCTCAAGCCGGCCGCCATTGCCGAAGCGGTCGGCATGACCGCAAACTCCGTCGCGAAAGCACTTCAACGGATTCGCGAACAGCTCCGCGATTGTATCGAGCGGAAGAGTGTGGTCTACGGGGAAACAGCACGATGACAGTTGACCCCGACTCACTGGTCGCAGGATACCTCGATGAGACATTGTCTCTCGAGGAGCATGGCATCTTCGCGCGATGGCTTCAGGAATCCCCTGAACATCAGCGCCGATTCACGCAGGCCGCATTGTTACACGATCGGCTTCGTGGGGAGTTCTTGGCTGAGGCTGCCATGACATCACCGGTTGCAGGTCCAGCTTCCGGAACACCTACGCGGCCATACGCTCGTCAAGTTGTCGCGACGCTGAGTGCGGCGGCTGTCGCCATTCTTGCATTCGTGGTGCTCTGGAAAGGGATCGGCGAAACGCCCGCCGTAGCGGCAGTCAAGGAACTAAATCGACTCATTACTGCCAATGCTCAAGCCACCGATCGGACCTACCTCGTTGATGTCGAAACGGCAGGCCTTGAATCGCGGCAACGGAAACGTCCAGAAAGAGACCGTCCTCCCAAGCCACCGATCGATGGGGCGGTCTTGCATGTGCGAAGTCACAATCAGTTCGTGCTGATCCGAACGACACCAGAAGGGCAGCCGTTCGTCACGGGTAGCGATGGTCAGACGAGTTGGGCCGTGCGTCCCGATGGCCCGGTGCGCGTCAGCTCCGATCTGAACCGTTTTAACCGTGACCTGCCAGGGCATGAACACTCCATGTCATTGATCAACATCGAAGAGGGGCTGGAGCATCTGCGAGCCGCTTATGAGATTCAACTGCTTCCGGCCGAAACACCCGACGAAGCAGCAGACATGCCCGACCAGTCGCTGCGGCTGCTGGTGGCTGTGAAGAAGCGAGGTCAGCGGGGTCCGCGGCGTGTCGAGATCACCTACGTCGTGGCGACCGGCCAGATCCACGAGTTGCGGTTTGTAGATATGCCTTATGGTCCAGACCGCCTGACTTTGAGATTGTTCCTCATGGAAGAGCGTGGCCTCGGCCGTGACTTCTTTGGGCATGCGGCGCATCACGACCCCGCGCGACCCGTCGAATTCGAGGAGTAGCCCGTGAAGAAGTGCGTCGTCGGCCTTGCGACAATTCTGGCTGCAATTGTGGGCGCGGCTTGGTGGGCATCCGCCCAGGGATCTGCTGCCAAGATCCGCAAGCCGCAGGTGAGCGACACGATCAAGGCGAACGTGTACGCCGACAACTGGTTCATCCTCTACATCAACGGAGAATTGGTTGCGGTCGATTCGATTAAGTTCATCCCACACAACGTAGTCTCGGTGGACATGCTGCCGAGCTACCCGATGACCATCGCCGTCATGGCCAAGGACAATGCCAATCCGAAAACTGGCATGGAATACGCCAACACGAACATCGGCGACGGCGGTTTCATCCTGAAGTTCGGCGACGGAACCGTCACGAATACCAAATGGAAAGCCAAAAAATTCTCGTGGGGACCGATCGATCGCGACACGAAGAGCCCCCGCGTCGAAAACATTCCGATCCCGGAAGACTGGTTTGCCGTGAATTTCGACGATTCCCAGTGGGGCTTCGCCAAAGAATACTCCGAAGAACAGGTCGGTCCCAAACAACCGTTCTTCGAGCACGATTTCCGAGGGGCCAAATTCATCTGGACCGACGACATCGAGCTCGACAACACGGTGCTCTTCCGGAATGTGGTGAAAGCCCCGCCGGATGGGAAGGCCCGGCCGGATTTCACGAACCTCAATAACGTCGTTCCCGATCAGCCTCCGCGGCGTGGCGGGAAGAAGAAGGCGCAATGAGCTTCCACCGCGGAGGAGAGCGTCGATGAAATTCAATTTGTTCCTGTGGTTGGTCGTATGGTCTGCGCCGGCACTGGCCGCTGAGCGGCCGAACATTGTGTTCATGCTGGCTGATGATCAGGGCTGGAGCGGGCTTTCGGTCGCCATGCATCCGCAGATCGCGGAGTCCAAAGGGGACATCTACCACACGCCAAACCTGGAACGGCTCGCGGCGCAGGGAAGGCGATTTTCGGCGGCATATGCCCCGGCCCCTGTTTGTTCGCCGACACGCATCAGTCTGATGACGGGAAAAAGTCCCGCGGCACTACACTGGACGAAAGCGGCCCCGCCGGAAACTGGCCACAAGTTGCTGGAACCGCGTAACGTCAAAAGCATCGCGCCGGGCGAAACAACCATCGGCGACATGCTGCGTACGGCCGGCTATGCGACGGCCCATTACGGTAAGTGGCACATCAGCGGCGGCGGACCGGAAAAGCATGGTTTTGACGAATCCGACGGCGACACCGGCAACGAAAACGCGTTTCAGTTCACCGACCCAAATCCGGTCGACATCTTCGGCATGGCGGATCGTGCGGCAAAGTTCATGGAGAAGAGTGCAAAGGCGAAGAAACCGTTCTTCATTCAACTCTCTTGGAACGCGCTGCACGCCGCAGAGAACGCCAACAAGGTGACACTCGCCAAGTATGAGCAGAAGTTGGGCGGCGATAATCGCAAACGCATCACGACAGCGGCAATCACGGAAGACCTGGACACCGGGGTCGGCCGTGTGCTGGACGCCATCGACCGGCTCGGGTTGGTTGAAAAGACCTACGTGATCTACACGTCAGACAATGGTGCTGGAGGCGGAAAGAAAGCACTGCGAGGTGGCAAAGGCGACGTCTTCGAAGGAGGCATCCGCGTTCCATTGATCATCCGTGGTCCCGGCATCAAACCGAATTCGTGGTGTCACACGCGCGTGGTGGGCTACGACTTCTTCCCGACATTCTGCGAATGGGGGGGCGTGGCAAAAGCAACCCTGCCGAAAGGTATCGAAGGGGGCGGTATCGTTCCGTTGCTGGGAGACAACAGTCCGGGGGACGTCCGCCGACCGCGCGAAGAACTGGTCTTCCACTTCCCGCACTATCAGGGCGACACGCCTCACTCAGCAATATTCCTTGGAGACTCAAAGCTCCTGCATTTCTACGAGGATGACCATGACGAGCTGTACGACCTCTCGCAGGATCTCGGCGAACGCCAGAATCTCGCCGCACAGCGCCCGGCGGAAACACGGCAACTCCGCGAGCGGTTGCAGAAGTATCTCGTGGCGGTCAACGCACAACTCCCAATCCCAAATCCCGACTACGATCCGGCCCGCCCCATAGAGCCAGCCAAACGGGGAGGCAAGAACAAACCAAAGAAACCCGGCAAGAAGTGATCCGCGGCATGTTGTTTCGTCTGGGATTCGTCATCGCCATCGAAAGGTGAAGGCACCATGCGTCCTGTCAAATTGTTGGTACTCGCCTCGTCGGGCGCGATATTGCTGCATTCGGTGGCGGTCGCTCATCCTGGGCATGGAGCGAGAAAGTTGACCGCGTCGACGGCCGAGCCCACTGCTGCTGTGACCGTCAGGCCGCTGGCGACCAAGAGTTCGGATGTAACGGAGCGAGGGACATTCGTCATGGCCCGTGATGGACTCGTGCAGTTTCGCCGGGAAGACGATTCATTGCGGACGATTCCGATGGAACAGTTAAGCGGCGAGGAGCGGGAGTATGTCCTGCAACGCCTCTCCCAGATTCGCGCTGCGGTGAGAGAGCCGATGCTGCTCGCACAAGCCGGTCAACGTGGCCAGGTCACACGGGAAAATGCTCCGCCCTTGATCTCCCGGCACTTCGATCCATTCGTGAAGCTCAAAGCGATCCGCACGCGCTGGGACGACCAGTTTTTCTACGTCGAGTCGAACGGGATTCCGGCTCACCAAATGATGGTCGGCATCACCGCGTGGCAACAGCAGGTGCCAATTCCTCAGAAGTACGTCGGCGACAACGCCTGGCGGATTCCGCTACATCCAGTGCCAACGAAGGAGCCGGCGACGACGAAGAATCGTTTCCTGCGTGGGGCGATTGCCATTGCGGTGAACGGGGTTCCCATTTTCAATCCGCTCAACAATCGGGGCGACGATGCCTTCCTGTTCGGCGAACTCGACGAATTCGGCGGACACTGCGGCCGCGCGGATGACTACCACTATCACATCGCTCCGGTTCATCTACAGGATGCTGTTGGCAAGGAACAGCCGATTGCCTACGCCCTCGATGGCTATCCCATCTACGGATATCAGGACGAGAAGTCACCGGACTTCGCTCCCCTCGACAAACTGAATGGCCACAAAGATAAGGACGGCAACTATCACTATCACACCACCAAGACATATCCGTATCTGAATGGCGGCTTTTACGGAGAAGTCGTCGAACGCGACGGTCAGGTTGATCCCCAACCGCGAGCCGAACCCTTGCGGCCAGCGCTGCCTCCCCTGCGCGGTGCGAAGATCACGAATTTCGATGAAACAAAGCCGGGCAGCTACCGGTTGACTTATGACGTGAATGGCAGGAAAGGAACGGTCAGTTACACGCTGAATGCAAACGGCTCCGCGTACTTCGAGTTAGTCGATCCCAATGGACGCAAGACGATGGAGACGTACACGCCTCCGCGCCGCGGGCCCCGCGGCGACCGCAATCCACCTCCGCGTCCCGGCGACAAGCCTCCTCCGCCGCGAGGAAATCCACAACTCCGTCAGGATGATCCTTCGCCGCTACAAGCCCGAACAGAAAATCGTCCTGCTTCCATTCTCCCGAAACTGACTGTCAGCAGTAACTCGGTCGACGCTGACGGGATGCTCTCGATCGACTGCACCTGCGACGGCAAAAAGCAATCTCCCTCTGTCGCCTGGAAGGGCGCACCCGCTGGAACAAAAGCTTTCGCTGTCAGCCTCTGGCACACCGCTCCCGATCAGGAGAAGTCGTACTGGCTGATCTACAACATCCCCGCCACGACAAACAGCATTGAGCAGAACGCTAAGCCCGAGGGAACGATGGGCCTCAATGATCGCCGCCGCACCGAGTACGATCCGATGTGTTCCAAAGGGCCCGGCGTGAAGACCTATCACCTCACAGTGTTCGCTCTTTCACGGTCAATTGATCTCCCGCCGGATAAAATCACCCGTGCCGCTCTGCTGGACGCCATCAAGGAAATCTCATTGGCCGAAGGGACGCTGGACCTTCAATATGAACGGAAAGGACCGAGACGCTGATGATCGCGCTGAGAGAATCTCTGTGGGGGGCGATGTTGCTGGCGTGCGTGGCGGCCACATTGTCTGCCGATGAAGTTCACGCGGCCAATCGCACACGAAAGCCGAATTTCGTGTTTATCCTGATGGATGACATGGGCTGGCGCGACGTTGGCTTCATGGGCAACACGTTTGTCGAGACCCCCCATATTGATCGCTTGGCAAAGCAGGGGTTGGTCTTTACTCAATCGTATTCCGCCGCGCCGAACTGTGCACCGACGCGGGCCTGTCTCATGAGCGGCCAGTACACACCGCGGCACGGCATCTACACCGTCGTCGATCCGCGGCAGCCCCCTGGTTCGCCCTGGCACAAGTTGCTTGCGGCCGAAAGCAAGTCGGAACTCGATCCGAACATCGTCACCATCGCGGAAGCGTTGCAAGGGGGCGGGTACGCCACAGCGTTCTTCGGGATGTGGAATCTCGGCCGCGGTCGCTCCGGCCCGGTGACCCCCGGCGGGCAAGGATTTCAGAAGGTCGTCTTCCCGGAAAACCTGGGCTTCGCCAAGGACGCCTATTTCAACGACAGCGGCGAATATCTGAGTGACCGGTTGACCGATGAGGTCCTCAGATTCATCGAACAAAATCGAGAACAACCGTTTTTTGTGTACCTGCCGGATCATGCCGTGCATGCGCCCTACAATCCAAAGCCGGATCTGCTGAAGAAGTACGAGCGCAAAGCCGCTGCGGGGAATGACCGCCGGAACGATCCCGCGTATGCGGCGACAATCGAGGCTGTCGATTACAACATCGGCCGAATTGTGGAAACGCTCGCGAAACTGAAACTCACGGACGACACGGTCGTCATCTTCACCTCTGACAACGGTGGTACTGACCGCTACACCGCTCCCCTCAAAGGCGGAAAGGGCCAATTATATGAGGGAGGCATCCGTGTCCCGCTCGTCGTTTCCTGGCCGGGGATGAAGAAGTCAGGAGCACAGTGTGATGCCCCGGTCTGCACGGTGGATTGGTATCCCACATTGCTCGAACTCGCGAGCCTCGAAATTCCGAACAATCACACTCTTGACGGCATCAGTCTCGTGCCCGCCTTCCAGGGGGAAGCCAAGCTGGCACGCGAACGGTTGTTCTGGCACTTCCCGTGCTACGTCGGCAAGGCGACCCCGTCCAGTGCCATCCGCGAAGGAGACTTCAAGCTGATCCAGTTCTTTGAGAATGGCGGCCACGTCGAACTCTACAATCTTCGCACCGACCCCGGCGAGGAGCGAGATTTGGCCATGCTCATGCCTGACAAGACGGCAGCGCTTTCTCGGCGGCTTGCAGACTGGCAAGAGTCAACGGGGGCTGCGATGCCTCGTGGCGCAAATTCAGCATACGATCCTATGGCTGACCGCCCACGCGGGGGACAAGGCGGAGGTGGTCAACCAAAATCGAAAAAAAGACAGCTCCGTTCTGACAAATGATTATCCCGCCACTCTTTGGTCAATCGGTGACAAAACTGCGGTGGAATCGACCTCCTGCTGTTCCTGATGCGTCTTCGTGCTGGAGGTTGGACAACCGAATGGCACTTAGA
>CAZVJA010000241.1:0-7647 GCA_964626885.1 uncultured Planctomycetaceae bacterium
ATCAAAAGGAAAGACTACCACTTAAAGACTGGTACCATACCCGGGGGCGGGTCACGGGGAGTTTCAAAACTTCGTGGCGGCAAGCTGCCAGCTAGTCGATCTTTGGACGAGATCGGAAATAACAGTCCTTCGGACACCGACGCTGACAGCGTCGGCCACGAGATAGAGGTTATGAAACTGCCTCTCGTCATTCTCGGCGCGTGGTGGGGCTCATTACCGAGGGGACAATCAAAACCTATTTCTTTGGAATGTTCGGAGGAGCTGGGAAGAATGCGTTGGTCCGTTTTTTGTAATCCGCATACCCGGGCCGGCGATCAACGATCGTCGATTCGAGCAGTGTCACTCCCGACACCTTCATCAGCAGGACCGACATCAGCAGCGAACTGGCGATTGTCCACCAGGCCCCTCCTGTGGCGGCGATCACATACAACCCCCACCAGACGCAGAAATCGCCGAAATAGTTGGGATGCCGCGTGTACCTCCACAAGCCTCTGTCCATCACTTTTCCAGCGTTCGTGGGGTCTGCTTTAAACTTCCCGAGTTGCGAGTCTCCGATCGATTCAAATGCGAAACCGATGCACCACGTGGCGACTCCCATACCATCTAGCCAGCCGAGTGGCCGGGAAGAACTCGCGACCGCCGCGACTTGAATTGGCCACGAAACGAACCAGAGAATCACTCCCTGCAACAAGAACACAGTAAACAAGCTGACCCCCCAGAATTTCCTGCCATGATGCTCTCGCATCTTCCGGTATCTTCGATCCTCGCCATGTCCCCAATTTCGCCAGAGCAGAAACAGCGAGAGCCGCAAACCCCACACAGTCGTTAGGATTGCGAGCAACCACACTCGACCTGCGGGTGGCCAATTGAGAGCCAAGGCGATCCAGGCAACGAGGACAAACCCAGCTCCCCAGAACGGATCGATAATACTAGCGTCTCGCCGCAGCAGGCTGGCCATCCACAACAGCAGCATCAGCGACAGGAGAATCGCGATAGTGGGTACCAGCGTCTCAGCGAACGATTGCACAACTCATTCCCTAATGGTTGCTCAACAGACCGGTTCCAGCAGCACATGAGATACGAACCATTCTTCTCCGCGATTGCAACCGAATAGCTCGGCCACTGCGAGAAAGAACATTCTCCAGCGCTGCAGCCAGCGACGGGCTTCCGCGGCTCCATACTCGCTTCGAAGAATTGGCAACACGTCCCATGTGTGCCTGTCGAGGTTGGCCAGCCATGCCTCAGCGGTCCGCTCGTAGTGCGTTCCGTCCCATTTCCATTCCGAGGTGACTTGAAGATGCCGATCGAATCGCCGCAGCAAATCGCGGCTCGGCATGATGCCCCCCGTAAAGAAGTATCGTCCCATCCAGTTCGCATTTCCCACCGTCTCGAAAGGATAAGAAAATTGGCGATGACAAAAGTGATGGACAAACAGCTTACCGTCGGAACGCAGCCATGACGCGATCCGCGCCAGCAGCAGTTCGTAATTTCGCATATGCTCGAACATTTCGACGGAGACAACCCGGTCAAATAGGAGCCTCTTGCCGAAGAGACGCCACGGATCGAAGTCATTCATGTCCGCCGTGACAATCCGCAGGTTCTTAAGACCGCGTCGTTCGATTTGCCGGTCGATGAACTTTTTTTGCGGCCTTGAATTGGAAACCGCGGTGATGCGGCTGTGAGGATAGCGCTCCGCCATCCAGAGGGAGAGAGAGCCCCAGCCACAACCGAGTTCCAGCACGTCCTGATCTTCCGCTAATCCGGCTCGTTCGCACGTGATCGATAATGCCGCGTCCTCTGCTTCCGCGAGGGTGTGTACATCCGACGGCCAGAAACAACAGCTGTATTTCCGTCTTGGCCCGAGTACCGTCGAGAAGAATTCTGCCGGAAGTTCGTAATGCTGTTCGTTTGCTTTATCGGGAACAAGGGCGATCGGCCCGGTCCGCAGCGATGTCAACAACTCGGCCGTCCCAGTTTCCGAAGAGCTGACAGGCCCATGTTCGGCGCAAGCGCGGAGTCGCTCGAAACATAGCCGGCGTATGGCGATTCGGGTGAACATGTCGGGGACGATCCCGCGCTCCACCGCTTCTAACCCCATGGAGAGGAGAGTCATGGACATTCTCCTGTCAATGTCGCGTAGTCAGCCCCATTCGAACAGTCTTGCAGTCGATCCAGCCGGTCAATTGAATGGCCGGTGCTCCATGTGCTGATCTGCAGTGCGTCACGCCGACAGGCTGGCTTGTCGAATTGCACCTGCACGACGCTTGTCTGCCGCTCCTCGAACGCGGCCTCGCAGTAACAGAGGTAATATGTCCAGAGACGGAGGAATTCTTCCGCGTAGCCCAGGCAGCGCACATCGTTGAGACGATCCTCGAACGCACGCCGCCATTGGCGCAACGTCTCTGCGTAGTGCAGTCCGAAATCCTCAACATGCACGAGCCGCAGGTCGGTCGCACGAGCGGTCGATTCGATCATCGCCCCCAGCGACGGCAGGCAACCTCCAGGAAAAACATATCGCTGGATGAAATCCACAGAGTCCAAATACTCGTCGTAACGCTGGTCGGGCATCGTGATGCCTTGAATCACGGCGGTACCTTCAGGCTCCAAAAGTTCGCTGCATTTGCGGAAATAGCAGTCGAAGTTTGGATGTCCCACCGCTTCGATCATTTCGATCGAGACCAGTTTGTCGAACTGGCCGGAAAGATCGCGATAATCCTGGTTCAGCAGTGTTATGTGGCGCGATAATCCGGCGGAGTGAATACGCTCACGGGCGGTTTCAAACTGCTGACGAGAGATTGTCGTAGTCGTCACCCGGCAGCCGTAGTTTGTTGCGGCATGGATGGCGAAGCCCCCCCACCCCGTGCCGATTTCGAGCAGGTGGTCGCCGGGCCGAAGATCGAGCTTGCGACAGATGCGATCGAATTTCTCAATCGACGCGTCGTGTAACGTGGAGTCCGCTGTCCTGAAGATCCCGCTCGAATAAGCCAGCGTGTCGTCGAGCCACAGGCGGAAGAAGTCATTTCCCAGATCGTAATGGGCCGCGATATTCGCGCGGCTGCCGGCTTTCGTGTTCGCGCGGAACCAGTGACGCAGACGATTCCAGATCGACGACAAGCCGAATAGAGACCGACCAACCCGCCGACGAGCGTCGCTGTTTCGCAAGAGGATTCGGATCAGCGATGTCAGATCGTCGCACTCCCATTCCCCGCGAATATACGCTTCGGCGGCCCCCATGCTGCCGCCGACCAGCAACCGGCGATAAAATCCCGGATCGTGTACGCGAACAAATGCAGGGAGTCCTTCGGGGGCACCGATTTGGACCTCACCGGCAGCGTCGCTTAAGACGACATACCCGTGCCGGAGATTCTGCAGCCTCCGCAGCAGAGTCCGGCGGGCAAGTTGATCGACTGAACCATATCGAACCGACACATGTGATTTTTCCTGCAACGACAGATTCACGAGTGCAGCTCCTGGAGTATTTTCGTGGTTTCCAATTCGGCGGGTTCAACAGGTTCTTGGGTCTTTTGTTCCGCGGCAGGGGATGCGGCGGAATGGCGTACCGTTCTCGGATGGGGAACGAACGGTACTCCCTTCCTCCAGAGGCGAAATGCCTGCCCGTAGATGCCCGCGAAAATCCGGGCTGTCATGAGTGGGTACCGAGCCAGGATTCCCATTCGGCTGGACGGCGTCATCGGAGTGCGATTGAGTACCAGCATAGCGTCGAAGATTTTTCCGTCGGCGTCATGGTTTTCGATATGGACCGACAATCTGTTTCCGGGGGTCGTCATCCGCCAGCGATAGTCCATCTCCATGCGCAGAAAGGGAGAGACGTGAAAACTTTTCGGATGAGCGACTCGGTAGTGTCCACAGATTTCGGAAGCAGACTTCGCACCGCGCATGTCAAGAACGTAGGTGTGCTGCTCGCCCCAGGGGGTGTTATTGACTTCCGCAACAACCGCGTTGACCGTTGTCCCGGTCTCATCAAAACAGTAGTAGAGGCTGACAGGGTTCATCTCGAAGCCGAAGTAGCGGAAGTTTGTGAGCAACCGAATCGAACCGGAGGGCTGAAAACCGAGTCTTGTTTTGACCAGGCCACGCACCGAGTCGTTGAGCGGTTGGCCAGGATCGCCGAGATGGTCCTCACGACTAAAACGAGCAACGGCGGGCCAGCGCGATGACCAAAGCCCCGGAGAACCGAACAGACTCTCAAGCTCATCGAGATCGACGTAGACCATGAACAGTGCATACGAGAACTCATGCCGAACGGGGCGATACCGGCGATGCTGAATTTGTCCTTCGTAGAAGCAGGTTTGCATAAGTTCACTCGCACCAAACCTGTAACAGCCGGGGCACGTCAACTTTCAAGAACGACGGGTTGCAGCCTTGAATGATTTCGGGGGGACTCGCTCGAAGCTCTTGATGCCGTTTCGAGGCTACGGCACACCGCCAGCGCGCTGACAACCCCATCCTCATGGAAGCCGTTGCGCCAATACGCCCCACAGAAAGAGGACCGGTTCACGTTGATCAGCTCGGCATGCCGGGACTGAGCAGCTTCTCGCCGCGTCGTGAACACCGGATGCTCGTACACGAACCGCCCAAGCACCTTCGCCGGATCGATATATTTCTCCCCGTTGAGAGTGACATTGAAAACATGCCGCGACTGCAGGTGCTGAAGAATGTTCATGCAATATGTCACGGTGGCGCGGCTATCAGCTTCATGGGAAACGAAATAATTCCAACTGGCCCACGCGCGGCGTCGCTGCGGCAGAATCGCGGAATCAGTATGGAGCAGAGCGACGTTGCGCTCGTACGGAAACGCACTCAAAACCTCTCGTTCCGTCCGCGATGGATCGGCCAACATCCGCAACGCCTGATCCGAATGACAGGCGAACACGACATGGTCGAAAGATTCGGTTTCGCCATTTCGCGGGGTGACATCGACTCGGTCCGGATGCCGACGCACCACCTGCACGGGGATCCGTAATCGAACGTCGACTCCTCTGCGAAATCGTTGCTGTAAGGCGTCAACGTACGATCGGGAACCTCCTTCGACTACCTTCCAGGTGGGGCGATCACTCAAACTGAGGAGTCCATGATTTCGATAAAACTCGATTACGAATCTTATCGGAAACTCGGCAAAACGATCGGTCGGGCAGGACCAGATGGCGGAACCCATCGGCAGGAGATAGTGCTCTGCAAATTCGCGTGTAAAGCGACCCTGTGCGAGAAACTCGCGCACGGTCACGTTTTCGCGTGGTTTGTTGGGGGCGTCTGGAGAGAAGTGTGTCAATGCGTTCCGGTTAAAGCGCAGAATATCGCGCAGCATGAGATAGAACCGCAGTCGCAGCAGATTCCGACGTTGCGCAAATAATCCGTTGATGGACGACCCGTTGTATTCGAGCCCCGAGCGTTCCGAACGAACGCTGAAACTCATGGAGGTCGGCCGGGTGGCGACGTTCAGTTCCGAGAGGAATGCGGTGAAGTGTGGATAGGTTCGCTCGTTGAACACGATGAACCCGGTGTCAATCGCATGATGTTCTCCGCCAATTTCAACATCCACCGTGTGGGTGTGCCCACCCAGGTAATCGTTCGCCTCGAAGAGCGTTACTTGGTGTTCTCGGAAGAGCCGATAGGTGGCCGTCAGCCCGGAGATCCCAGAACCGATGATGGCAATCCGCATCGGCGTGCCTCGCAGAAGTATGGGGGGAGAGCAATCCTTCGTTATTCCGGCTCGGACCTGTTTTCTAACTCGTCAGGAAACTCTTTTCTGGCAGCTTCACGGAGCTGTTCCACGGCGTGCATCTGAAGTTGGCGGATCCGCTCCTTACTCAGACCCAGCTTGGCACCGACTTCCATCAAGGTCTGAGGAGCAGATTCGTCTGCCACACCGAAGCGAAGAGAGAGAATCGTCTGATCGCGCGCATTAAACTCATCTTCGATGTAACGCATGATCCATTGGTATCGCTGAAAACGGTCCCTGTGGAAGTCCTGCGCGTCGACGTCGGATGAAAAGCCGACCACTGTCTCTCGCTCGAGAGATCCGGCGGTCTTCAACGGATCCTTCTTACGACGATAGAGAGAATGATAGAACTCGCGGCGAATGGCGTGCGTTGCATAAGTGCTGAAACGGAACCCACGAGAAGCATCGAATTTTTCGATGGCTTTCAACAGCACAAGGTAGCCGTCGCTGAGCAACTCATCGAACCGGTTCGCCTCTTTGGCAAAACGCCTAGCGATCGACGCCACAAGACGCGTGTTTGCACAGAGGATGCGGTTCCGGAAACAGGCGGCCAATCCCAGCAGCCGCTCAATCTCCGCGATTTCCGCCGCATTTGGGTTCTGCGGGCAAAGCCGCGAGCGGTGGGAATTCGCAAGAAACTTTGCGAAGTTCATGCATTGAAACAGGCGGCGCTCCTCGTCGGCCTCCAGCAGCGGCACACTATGCATGGACCCGTTAGCGAGACTCGATGCCTGTGTCGCGACGTTTGAAGATTGTTCTTCGCCGGCGTCGAGAGCCTCCATCTCATGTCGCAGCCGTGTACTCATCGACCGACTCTTGAACGCGGCATCATGAATGAACGAGATTTCGTGAGAGATGAGAGCTTGGACCCGCAAGGTCAGCACAGCCACGTCGATCTCGGCTGAGGCATCGGTTGTCTTCCAACTGGCAGGTTCTCCTGCTGTCCTGGCGTGCTGATGCGACTCCGACCTTCTCTGCTTCAGGACGGGGTTGCAGGAACGGCGTTTTCTGATGTCACACAAAGTCGTCATCGGAGACCCTGGAGAAAAGAGAGCTTTTATCGGAAGTAGCGTCGTTGGATTAAAACGGCGGCGCGTCACCCGATAGTCCGTGCCGGGTGACGCGCCCCACTGAAAGGGTCTCATTCGGGGATGAGGACCGAGTCGATCACGTGAATGACGCCGTTAGCACAGGCGATGTCGGTTTTCACGACATTCGCGTCGTTCACCTTCACGCCGCCCTTGGTGTTGATCTTCACCATTCGTCCTTCCACGGTCTTAGCGGACTTCAGCTTGACCACGTCCGTCGCTTTCACATTCCCTGAAACGACGTGATAGGTGAGGATCGCGGTCAGCTTCTTCTTGTTCTCGGGCTTCAGCAGGTCTTCAACAGTGCCGGGGGGCAACTTTGCGAAGGCCTCGTCCGTGGGAGCGAACACAGTGAATGGGCCGTCTCCTTTGAGCGTGTCCACCAGCCCTGCCGCCTTGAGCGCTGCTGCGAGTGTTTTGAACGAGCCAGCCTGGACAGCGGTGTCCACGATGTCTTGCTTCTTCTCTTTGGTTTCGTAGGAAACCGCGTGAGTTCGCGTATTCGGACACTTTCCGGCGCTGGCGGTGGCAGAGAGGGTCAACATACAAGCGGCAACGGCGATAGAGGCGGGGATCGTCAAACGGGTCAACATCGTAGAACTCCTTCTAGTGCTCGTGGATTGAAGTGATCCGTGAAGAGCGTTCCAAACTGGATAACCACCTATTGCGGCCACCGATTCGTTCAAATCGCTCACAACAGTTTACGCAGAGAGCCGCGTTTTTGCCAAAATAAATCGTCCATTTCGTTCATTTCTTCAGGTCCGGATTGCCTAAGTGATTGGCCTGAATCATCTTGAAATCCCCAAATATATTTAGAAT
>CAZVJA010000242.1:0-7630 GCA_964626885.1 uncultured Planctomycetaceae bacterium
GCGAGGTGAACGTGGAGATGTCCGCTCACGAAGTCGGCGAAGGGGCCCAGAGCGAGCTGACGACTCCGTAGCGTGCACGTTCCGTATGACGGATGCCCAGCGTTGGGGCCGATCTCGCTCGAGTTTGTTGACGGATGTCACTCGCATGCCGCTACCGGCTTGTCCGCCGGTGTGCTCATTGATTCGCCAAATGTTTTTGTAATGCTGATCGTATTCAGCAGTGACGTCCGGCGGGCCACGCTCGTCGGAAAAAAATGATTGTATGGGTCCACTCAGCGAGTGAGAATAGCTGCTGACGTCATCTCCAAATGGGCTGAGGTTGAGGCTGTCCGCGGCTCGCGTTTGCCGCGCAATCGAGGCAAAAACCATGCTTACGAATCAATTGTCGACGGCGCAATACAGAATTCTAGGTTTCGCCTCCTGTACCAATCGGTTCTTGGCCCGGAACATACGTGCGATTTTCTCGCTGCGAAGTAGTGTTCTCTCCGGATTGGTCGGACTGCTTGCGCTGTTCTGGTTGCCATCTACTTATGCAGAATCAGGTTTTCTTGACGCGATCATTCCTCCGAAAAATCTGCACGAACCGCGCGTCCTTGAGGGGGATGGCTTGCTCGTGAAATCTGAGTGGCTGAGTGAACGGTCGCTTGGCCTGGTCACGGATATCATCCGCGGCCCCACTCAACAAGCCGGCATGGGAGTCGCGGGTACAGCTGGTGCGGTCTTCCTGAAGGAAGACGGCTCGGTCCTTTCACGGATAATTTTCACCGGAGGCAAACGCGCGGGAATCTTAGGCTTCTTCTCTACTCCACTACTTCAGACACACGTCGATTTTGTGAAATTGGATGGGCAAGAGTGTACCGGTTTTCTTAATCGGGGTGGCGAGGGTTGGCAGGACTCGTCCTTCCTCGACATCAACGGCAAAACGCAGTGGGTTTGTGGAGGCGAGCCGGGGGTGGATGACATGGCGGCTGGAGATCTTGATCGGGATGGAAGCGTCGATTTCGTCGTCGGCTTCAACGGAGGCGGTGGCGTGCGGCGACTGGACCGTGACGGAAAATTGCAGTGGCAGAAAGAGGGGGGCAACGTCTGGCATGTCGAGATCGTCGACACTGACGGCGACGGCCAATCGGAAATTGTGCACACCAGCGCCGGCGGTGATCTTACGATTCGCGACGCCGAGGGGGAAATTCTGAAAAACTTCGACATCGGTCGGTACGTGTCCAATTTCACGATTTGCCGTTGGCCCACGGAACGACACCCGCCGCGGTTACTCTTCGCCGAAGAGAACCGGATCTTGTTGTTCGACTTTGACGGAAAGCAACTTGGCGAATTGCAAGCACCGGATTGCCCAAACCGCATAAACACGCTGCGTGGTGTGCCGGTACGACTGAAGTCGGGCGAAAAGGAATACCTGGCGACCGTCGCCGATGGAGGCCTTTGGAACGTCTCGGTGTTTTACCTGTTCAATCATCGTGGGGAACTCGTTTACCACGAAATCCTGAAGGGAAGATGTGGTGCGGTCGCCACGGTCCATTCCGCCTTTCCAGGTCTGGAAGATCTGCTCGTCGGAGGAACCGGAACGGTCTGGAGGTACACCGCCGCAAATCCAAAGCGAGCACACGTGTTTCGCGACTTTCTCGGTCGTTTTCCGATAGTGTTCGTGTTGGGTGTGGCCTTGTCGTTCTTCGCATTGCCATTTTTGCGTCGACTAAACTTTGCAGCCGCAGACCAACCGCCGAAGGAGCAGCTGAAGGGAATTGACTTGGCCTCGCTGATCGTACTGGTGTCGGGCGTCGCAATTTGGACGTGGAACAGTTTCCCAGTGAACGACATAGTAACAGTAGATGCAGCAATCTTTACGACAGTTTCATCTTTGGTCGCCACCGGGTGGGGTTTGGCACTGACATTGGCCATGTCGCGTGCGAGGATCGTATCACCACTGCGGCGGTGTGTTGTGCCTCTTTTGATCACTCCTATCGCTGCCTCGGCACCTCTCAGGATCTGGTCTGATTTCTCCTGGATCATGCAGAGCTACGATTACCGTCCTCCCTTGAATGTGACGCCGCAAATCTGCGAATCCACGATTTGGGTGGTAGCCTACATTGCCTGCTTCCCGATCTGTGCCTGGGTGATCCGTGGTGCGAGCGGGAACGATGGGGAGAATGGCGCGGGTGCATCGGAGACGTTCGAGGCCCCATGAGTTGAACAGGCCCGACTCCAACCAGCCGTTCTGAAGATATCAAGGAATCGAAGACGCCGGCGTGTGCCACTGGTTCAACCAGTGTTGCCTTTATAGAGCAGGCGGAATCAATTTTGATCCCACCGCGGCCTCTCAAGCCGCGCGGACTTTGTCGTAGTTCTTTTCCATCACCCGCACGAATGCCTGCCAGACCCGCTCGACATCGAGCTCTTCCATGCAGGCAAGATGCCCGTTGCCGCGGAAGGGGCAGCGGCGTCGATAGCTGGCGGCACAGGAGAGGTTTGTCGAAACCAGTTGATGCTGCTCGCCCGGCGGACCGGAACGAACCGGGCTCGTGCAGGTGAAGATGCCGACCACCGGTGTTCCCATCGCTGCTCCGAGGTGCATCGGTCCCGAATCGTTCGTCAGCACAACATGTGCCCCCGCGAGAATCGCCGCGAGTTGCTTCAACGACGTCTCGCCGGCGAAGTTGAACAGCTTGCCGTGTGGAATGAATCGCCGGACGAGTTGCTCCACATGACCGCAGACCGGCGCTTCATCGGCGCTGCCGAGCAGCATCGTGGCGAAGCCGTACCGCCGCATCGCCTTGCAGGCAATAGAGGCGAACCGTTCGACCGGCCAGCGTTTCGTGATCCATCGCGCGCCGGGATGCACCGCCAGCACCGGTGCTCCGGCCGCGGCGATCCGCTCACGCGCGAACTCCTGATCCTCCGCCGTGACGGCCACGCGCGACTCCGGCCGCAGGTGTCCCATGCCCAACGCATCGGCCACGCGCGACACCCGCAGATGCGCCGGCACCAGCTTGCCGCTGTCGGGAATGGTGACATGACAGGCGAACCGTGCTCCTTCGCGAGCAGTTTCCAGCCCGACGCGCACCGGCGCCCGCGTTGTCATCGACATCACCGCCGTTCGCAACAGCCCCTGCATATCGAAGACGAGATCGAACTGCCGCTGCCGCAGGTCCCTCAGTGTCTGCATCCACGAGGACCGCTCGCCATGCCGGTCGAAACGGATCAGTTCGTCGATGTCGGGATGCAGCTCCAGCAGATTCGCCAGGCTGCGATTGATGACCCACGAGATCTTCGCCTGCGGAAAACGTTCGCGCAGCACCGGCAACAGCGGCAATGTCTGAACCACGTCCCCAAGCGCGCTCGGCTTGATGACGCAGATATTCCGCGCGTCGAGTTGTTTCAGTTCCTCGAGGGTCACACGTGCGGACATGCAATTCCAACTTTGCGGAACAGACGGCACCTCAACGAATTACGGCACTTGCACAAAGGGGCGGGATAATAATCGCCGACCGTGAAACGGAACAAGATCAGCTTGCCCGGCTCCGGTGCGAGGTATACAGTGGCCGCAACGCCGACCTGTACGCTGTTCGGTAATTCACGAAGATTTCACACGAACAACCTGTAAGAATCCCCGCTTAACAAGAGAGACGAGGAGTCGCGTCATGAACTTTCGTATCGGACTCTGGGTGATTGCTTCATCGCTGCTGGGAAGTGTGCTGCAAGCGGCCGATTGGCCCGCCTTTCGTGGTTTGCACGGAGACGGCATCGCGATCGAAGAGTCTGCTCCCCTCACCTGGAGCGCCGACAAGAACGTGAAATGGAAATCGAATCTCCCGGGACCCGGCAACGGCAGCCCCATCGTCTCCAATGGCCGGGTGTTCCTCGCATCCGGCGATGCCCAGGGAAAAAAGCGGAGCCTCCTCTGCTTCGACCGCGCGACGGGTGAAAAGCTCTGGACAAAGACCGTCGACTTTCCGGAGGTCGAACCGACGCACGAAACGAACCCCTACTGCGCCTCGACCCCCGTGGCCGATGGCCGGCGCGTGGTCGTCTGGCATGGCTCGGCCGGGTTCTTCTGTTACGACTTCGACGGCAATGAACTCTGGTCGAAGGACGTCGGCGACGTGAAGCACATCTGGGGCTTCGGCTCCTCGCCGATTCTGTACGACGGCAAAGTGATCCTCAATCACGGGCCCGGAGTGCAGACTTTCATGGTCGCGCTCAATGCCGAGACCGGCGAAGTCGTCTGGAAACAAGAGGAGCCGGGCGGAGCGAACGACCGCGCCGGCAAGATGGTCGGCTCGTGGAGTACGCCGATCGTCACGAAAGTTGACGGCAAAGACCAGCTGATCTGCAGCATGCCGACCCGCGTCGTCGCGTACGATCCCGACGACGGCAAGATCCTCTGGAGCTGCGGCGGCCTGCCGAGCGAGCGCGGCGATCTGGTCTATACATCACCGGTCATCGCCGGCAAGCTCGGCATTGCGATGGGGGGCTACAAAGGCCCGGCCATCGGCTTCAAGCTCGGCGGGTCGGGAGACATCACCGAGACCGGACGCATTTGGCGCGAAGAAGACAAACAGCCGCAGCGGATCGGCTCGGGCGTGGTCGTCGGAAATCATCTCTACGTTGCGAATGCCGGCCCCTCGACCGTGCAGTGCATCGACGTCGCCACCGGCAAAGATGTGTGGGTCGATCGGCTCGACGGGGGCGATCTCTGGGGCTCGATGGTCCTTGCGGCCGGCCGATTGTACGTCACCAACAAAAAGGGGATCACGCACGTCTTCAAGCCGAACCCCGAGAAGTTGGAACTGCTCGCCAGCAACGACCTCGGCGAAGCGAGCAACACCACGCCCGCGATCTCCAACGGCGAAATCTTCCTCCGCACCGACGGGCATTTGTATTGCATTGCGGGAGAGTGAGATCGCGAGTCGCGTATGAATCAGGATTTTCTTAAAAAGAACGCAAACACAATCAGCGCACTTTTGTTTTTTCTAACCGCTGGGATCTCATTCTACCTTCTCTGGCCTGCCATCTACTGGTCAAAGGGACCGCCGACTGACGGCAGAAAATGGGGACTGATTTGTGTTGCTGAAGCAGCAAAGGAATACTACGCACAACACGGCGTGGCGCCCAACACATTGGATGATCTTGTCGGAATGCGTTTTACAGTGGAACTCCGCGACGGCGCGACGTTCGAAACGGAATTCCGGCCGAGTGAGGAACTCCCATATTGTCTTGTGCCTGACGCATTTGCGTCACACGATGAAACGAGCATCATCGTTTATGGAACCGAGCCGGACCGAGATGGTCGTTACATCGTAATGATAATCAATGGGGATGTGGATTTTGTCGGTGAGAATGAACTACCAGCGCAGAAGGCCCAGAATGGCAAGTAAGATGGGTGCCCCAGACGCCCCCTGCGTCTGGGCGACGAAGTCACAAGAGGCCAATCGCATCTGCGCCGCGAACGAATCAGAATACTCGCGCAGGTGGCCCGGCCATTCAGACGTAGTTCGCCACTCGGAGACCCGTCTGCTCGGCCCAGCGGCTGAGAATGCGCCGGTGCTTATCGCCGGGGCGCGCGTTGCATTTGCCCCGCGCCTGGCAGATGAGCCTTGCGGCGTTGTTCACTTCCACCGTTAGCACCTTTCGCTTTCCCGCGTAACTCTCAACTTCCAGAGTCCAAATGGAACTCGCCCCCTTGGCGCAGGAGCGCGCGTAGGTCGCGACGCAGTGCACCATCTTTTGCCCCTCGTTGACGAGTTCCTTGGTGCTCAGAAGTTCCTTGATCGTCCAGAACTTCAAGTTGCCCCCCTGCTCGTTCCCTTCGACAAATTCAAATTCGCTGATGCCGCTGCGCTGCCATTCCGCCGGAGTCTGGTCGGACTTGGCAAGCCGAGCATGCCACTCATTGACCTGCCGCAGCAATGCCTCCGGCGTCCGGCCTTTCATCGTGAAGTTCGGCTGCGGGGGCTCCTCGTGCTCGACGCCCCCCGGCCCGGCAAAGTGATCCGGGCCAACATACTTCTGGTGATCGATGTAATCGACCAACGGACCGACATGCGCCAGATCGAGCATGGGCTGAGCCACAAACCAGCGCAACACCGTGATCCAGAAGTCGTCATTCTCCAGCACCGAACCGAGCCGGGTTCCTGCAATCGCCCGGACCAGACGCGCGGAGCCCCCCAGCGCATGCACCTGACCCCACCGCAATGCCGACTCGACGCTCAAATCGAGCGGAGCCTGCATGAAGTGATGCGCCATCCGTTTGGTGTAGGGAATCGGCAGATCGGCGTGGCGAATGTTCTCACCCTTGCCGAGATGGATGAACCAACCCTGCTGGCGCGAAGCCTCTTCGGTATTCCCTTTGAACCAGACCGAATCCATGAACAGCGGCACCGGCCAGCGCGCAAACAGATGGCGTGCCAACGATGAGAATTGCCGGCGCGTGTTATGGGTTCGCGGTCGCCAGGCTTGCACCGGCCGGGTCCACGATGCCCAGCAGCGGGCCATCGCCACGAGCGCTTCGACGAACGAGTTCCCTTCACGCCAGCCGTATTCCGCGATGACGGGATGACAAGTCAGCAGGTCGGGGGATTTGCAGACATGGAGCAACAATTCGACAGTATGCCGCTTCGTATAGCGGCACTTCTTCGTCGATTTGTACGCCTGGCAGAGGGCTTCGAGATGCGGCTGCGTCACTCGTTCTTCGGGAAGCTTTCCCTTGAAGATTTGCTCGATGACGGCTTCCGGTCTGCGGAGTTCGTGCTTCTTCTGGGTCAGACGGGCATCGGCGGCGGCCCGATTGGCGAACGCCCGCTCCTTAGTGCGAACACGCCAGTGCTTGCTGAGCTTCTTGCTGAACCCGTTCCGGGCGCACCAGTCCCGGTACTGCTCGACCGTCTCCAGACGAAGGCCATGAATATGGTTGAGCAGATCACGATCCGGCTGATCAGCTTGTGCTAAAGACTGCTTTCGGGACATATTCCTCTCGGTGGGATTTCAACGGTCGTGCTCTCCTCTGCTTGAACCACGAATGCGGACTGCGTGTTGGAATCGAAGTCATTTCTGTCGTCTCCTGTCTGAAGGTAGAAATTCGGGAACAGGGCATTTGACACGCGGACGAGGCATCTGGTTCGCAGCGAGACCGGCCGGTTGCTTCAGGGTGGCGATGGCGACCGGTTGTGTTTGCCAGTGCCTGTGTGATGGCTTTAAGACACCGATGGATGCCTGCGGCAAACGGTGCCACCTGCGGTGCGTAAGTTGCACGTTGACACATCTCGAAACGTGCGGTGGAATGATTTTTGGGCTGGGTCGCATGCCCACGGCTTTGCGTGAGCGTGCGGTGCGAAGAAGTTGTAGATTTTCGTCAGAGAAATGCCATGCGGATTCTCGATCATGCATCAATCAGCAGCCGAGCAATGCTCGAGCAACTCAGCCGTTCGAAGATGCGCGCGGGTGCGCGCACCTTCGAAGCGCATCTTCGAAAGCGCGCATCTTCGAACGGTCGGCGTAACTGCCGAACATCGCGCGGCGGCGCTGCAAGCAGTTCGCGAGTTATCGACAGGCGCTCGACAACCTGCCGCGGCGCGCAAGGTGCGCACGGGCTTGAGCATCTTGCTGCGCACCTTGCGCG
>CAZVJA010000243.1:0-3208 GCA_964626885.1 uncultured Planctomycetaceae bacterium
ATGGGAGCCTCCTTGTCGGGTTGAGAGTGAAGAGACGGGAGTGGTGGAAACGTCGCGCGCGTCGGGGATGTTGTGGGTTGGTGAGCGCGCACCGGGAGCACGATCACTTATTCGTTAGTGATGAATCGCACGGGCGGGCAAGCCGCCCGTGGCACCCGAGGGCTAAACCGACAAGCGGCCGGTGGAACCGGCCCTACTCAATGACAGAAACGTCTTATCGCGTGTGACGCCACACTGCATATAACACCACAGCAACGCCGACAATTCCTATGCCGGCAACCAAATATGTTTCCCAGCCGTAATTCAGCTTGTGCTTGCGTTTCAAGTGAAGCGTGTTCCTTTCATTTCCTTCTCAGCCAGCGCCGGACGCAATCGTTCCGGCTAAACCGACAAGCGGCCGGTGAGAATTCCACCGGGAGCTCACACTCCCGGCTCGCCGGGGTCGTGAATGTCATGCGGCGAAGCTGACGATCCTACGCTACCGCGCTTGTGAGATGTGTCAACGTGCGCTTTGTCGAATGGTTGAGGATTGAAAGAGAATCCCGCGTGGAATTTGAAGGAAGAAAATGGAGGATGGAAGGTTCTGAGGGTTCTAGGGTTTTACGGTTTTAGGTCTAGAATCCTCACACCCAAAAACCTCGCACCCTAAAACCCTAAGCCCCTGTCTTCCCGAAGCCCGAGCGCCTGAAGCCTGACCACCCGATGCCCGTTTTACTTTTCGTTCGGGTCGGCGATGCGGCGCATGTAGGCGGCGAGCTGCAATTCCAGCTTGAGGAGCCGCTGCCACTCCAGCCAGTCGATTTGCATCACGCGGTCTCCCTGTTCCGGTTCGCCGTGAATCGATTCGTCTTCGTTGACTTCCCAGGCGGCCAGCAGCGCGCGGCGAATTTGATCGTGGCAGTGGGCGACGAAGTCGGAGATTTCGGCGCGCTGCGCGGGCTTCAAACCTTCGGGAGGATCGGGGGGACCGGCGGGGAAGAGTTCGACGAGCCGGCCTTCGTCATCGTGATGAACTTCGCCGACGCCGCGCTGAACACCGGAGTCCTGCTGGCGTTTCTTGGAGGCGACGGTGTGGTCGCCGGAGTCGGAGAGGGTGCCCCGTTCCTTGAGGAGCTCGGCCTGCTTCTCGGCGATCTCCTGTTCACTGCCGACGACCAGCAGGCAGCGCCCGAGGGCAATCTGGTCGCCGATTTGCAGAACTCGCATCTGAACCGGGTGGCCGTTAACGCGTGTGCCGTTCGTACTGTCCAGATCGGTCAGAATGAGTTTTCCGGCGTCTTCCTGGATCTTGGCATGAAAGCGGCTGATCCGTTCGTCGTTAAGGCGGAGCGAGTTTTCTTCCTCGCGGCCAATGGTAACCGGGGTGGGGAGATCCTCAAGAACCTGGCCCCGCTCCAGTCCTTCCAGCAATTGCAGCGTCACACTTCCCATAGAACAGCCACCGGAACCCGCAAGAGGAGAAAGGAATCCTCGATGCTCGCGGCACGAGGAGACGTCGGCCCGTGTCGTTTGTAACACGGCCGAAATGCACCCGTCAAGAAGCGACCGCAGCCCGGATAGTCGGATTAGTACGCTTAAAACGGTTGCACTGCCGGGGGATCTTCTCTGACCGCCGGCCCCTTTGGACAGCCCGGAAAACGTGACCTAACCTTCTCCAGAGGAAATTGTTACCCACGGTGCGCGCCGCATGGAGCGGCAGGCCGAACACATGCGAAACGAATTTCGATCCCTCCTGACGACCGTGCTTGTCCCGGCGACCGGCTGTGCGCTGATCGCCGCGGCGGGGGCGTATTGGATCACGAAATCGCTGCCGGCCGGTCTGATAGCCGCCGGAGGTTGTATCGCCAGCGCGCTGTTCATTGCGTGTTGCTTGGCGCGCGGGGCGCGCGAGGCTGCCGCGCGGCTTCGTTGCAGCGATGCCCGCACGCAAGCGGCGCGATGCAGCGGCCCGTTTCAGAACATCATCGACGTTTCAGCCACACTGCTGCAGCAAGCGGAAAACGATGCACAGGACGCGCTGCGATCGAAGACCGAGCTCGAGGCACGCCTGCACGTGCGGCAGCAGTTGCTGCGTCAGCTGGAAGCCGCCCTCAATTTGGTCGAGCAGCCTGTGGTCATTACCGATGCGCGCGGCGAGCCGACCTTCTGCAACACTGCGGCCGAGCCGATCTTTGCAGTCGCGACCCGTGGAAAGTCATCCGTGGACAGTGACGAAATCGATCTGAACCGCGTGCCGGCGGTGAAGCGTTTGGTCGAAGAGCTGCGTGCTCCGGGACAAGGCAATCATCGCCGCATTGCCGAACTGGAAATCGACCGCAGCGGACACGAGCTTGCCTGCGAAGCAGTCGCGACGCTGATCACTGGGGCTGACCGCCCGCTCGGGACAGTCACGATTCTGCGCGACAACAACGAGGAACGTAAGGAGAAAACGCGTCACGCCGAGTTCGTCGCTTCCGTCTGCCACGAGCTGAAGACTCCGATGGCCGGCATCCGCGCCTTCACCGAGATGCTCATCGACGGCGACGTCGAGGACCCGGACGAGCAGAAGAAGATTCTGGGGTTCATCGACATTCAGGTCGATCGACTGGCGCGTTTGGCGGAAAACATGCTGAACCTGTCGCGGATCGAAAGCGGCGTCATCAAGGTGCAGCGGGAGGACTGCGAGCTCAACGAAATTCTGCACAAAGCGCTGCGGGTCGTCGAGCCGATGGCGGAACAGAAGAACATTCGAGTCGTTTCGGAATTGAGTGACCTGTACCTGGCGGTGAATGTCGACCGCGATCTGTTCGCGCAGGCGGTGATCAACCTGCTGTCGAACGCGGTGAAGTACACGCCGTCGGGGGGCGAAGTGCGGCTCAAGAGCCGCATGCACGAGCGGGAAGCGATCATCGAAGTCAACGACACCGGTCTGGGAATTCCCGAAGCGTCGCTGCAAAAAATCTTCGAACGCTTTTACCGCGTTCCCGAGAACAACAAAGCCGCGGAAGGGACCGGGCTGGGACTCTCGCTGGTGCATTACATCGTCACCGAGCTGCACAACGGCCACATTTCGGTCGTGTCGAAAGTCAACGAAGGTTCCAGCTTCACAATCCGGGTGCCGCTGGGGCACCGCGATCAGTCGCGCCGCAAGACGGAGCAGCCGATCGGCGCGGCGTCATCGCCCGAACCAATCGCCGCCGGCGAACAGGCATGAGACAACAACCGAACA
>CAZVJA010000243.1:3308-7560 GCA_964626885.1 uncultured Planctomycetaceae bacterium
AACCATGTCAAAACGAATTCTGGTTTGCGACGACGAGCCCTACATTCTGCACGCCGTCCGCATGAAGCTCGCCAAATCGGGATACGAGGTCGAGACCGTGGAGAACGGCCAGGCGGGGCTCGAAGCCGCTCGCCGCGAACTCCCCGCGCTGGTCATCACCGACCTGCAAATGCCGTTGATGGACGGCTTGACTCTTTGCCGCGAATTGCGGGCCGATGCGGCGACGGCGGAATTGCCGATCATTCTGCTCACCGCCAAGGGGTTCGAGATAGACAACGAAGAGGTCAAGCGGGAACACCGACTTTCGGAGTTGATGTTCAAACCGTTCAGCCCGCGCGAGCTGTTGCAGGCAGCCGAGAACGCCATCGCCCAGGGAGCGCCGCAAGCGGCTGCCCCCGCCGGAGCATCGGCATCAGGAGGATAAGTCATGCAGGTTTCCACCGAAACATTCGGCAACGTCCTCGTGGCACACACGCCCGAAGAGTTTACTGAAGACTTCGCCGACAGTTTCTTCGAAGCTCTCACCGACCCGATTCACGACGGGCAAACACGGATTGTGCTGCAGCTCGATCGGACCGATGCGTTCGACAGCGCGGGTCTGACCGGGCTGGTCGACTTTCAGAACAATCTGCGCAATCTCGGCGGCAATGTCGTGATCAGCGGACTCCGCGATCCCGGCCGCAAGATTTTCGAAGTGACGCGGCTCGATCGACAGTTCGAAATTTATGAATCGGTCATTGACGCCGTGTCGCGGCTGCAGGATTGAAAGGACGAGCATCAATGCTGGCACGCATGGATCAATTCAATCCTTCCCCCGCCGGAAAAAGCGGACAGAAGTCCAACTCTTTGTTGGATTCCAAACCCCGTCTGGGGGAGATGCTCGTCACGCGCGGCTATGTGACGGTCGAACAACTCGAACAGGCGCTCGCCGAGCAGGAAGATACCCAGGGCTCACGGCTGATCGGCGAGATCCTCGTCGATCGCGGATTCTGCACCGAGGACCATGTTCTCGAATGCCTCGCCGTGGAATTCGGCGTGCCGTACGTCCGGCTCGACAGCCGACTGTTCGATCCCAAGGCGGTCGATCTTTTTCCCCGCGACGTCATCGAGAAAGAGACGGTGCTGCCGCTGTTTAAGGTGGGGGATGTGCTCACCGTCGCGGTCTCCGAGCCGTCGAACGTCTTCCTGCTCGATCAGCTCCGGGAACTGGCCCGCTGCCGCGTGCAGATCGCGCTGGCCAGCGCCAAAGATATCCGTCGGATGGTGCAGACGTATATTCCGAACACGCGGGTGTTCGTGATTGACGACATCATCGACGACACCAGCGGCAACGCCGTCGAGTTGATCGAGCGGTCCATCCAGGACATCGGGGCCGACATCGACATCGCCGGCGCCAGCCCGATCATCCGTCTCGTCAACTACATCATCTACAACGCGGTCAAGGAGGGGGCGAGCGACATTCACATCGAGCCGACGGAACGGCAGCTGCGGATTCGCTACCGCGTCGACGGCGCGCTCTACAAGGCGCTCGAACCTCCGGTGCATCTGGCGCCGGCGGTGTCGTCGCGCATCAAGATCATGGCGAACCTCGACATCAGCGAGCGTCGGCTGCCGCAAGACGGCCGCATTCACGTGTTGATGGAAGGCCGACCGATCGACTTGCGCATCAGCACCATGCCGATGCCCTTCGGCGAGAAGGTCGTGATTCGCGTGCTCGACAACCACGCCGTCAGCCTGAAGATGGAAGACCTCGGGTTCAGCGCCGGGATTCACGAGCAGTTTGAAGAGCAGCTCCGGCAGCCGACCGGCATCGCGCTCGTCACGGGCCCCACCGGCAGCGGTAAGAGCACCACCCTCTATGCCGCGCTCAGCGCCGTGAGCACGATGGAAAAGAATATCTGCACGGTCGAAGACCCGATCGAATTCCAATTGTCGATGATCAACCAGTTTCAGGTGAACGACAAAATCGGCCTGTCGTTCGCCACGATTCTTCGCAGCTTGTTGCGGCAAGACCCCGACATTGTGATGGTCGGCGAAATCCGCGACGAAGAGACCGCCCGCATTGCGGTACAGGCGGCCCTGACCGGGCACCTGGTCTTCAGCACGCTGCACACCAACGACGCGTGCAGCACCGTCACGCGTCTGATCGACATGGGGATCGAAGGGTACCTCCTCGCGGCGTCGCTGAACATGGTCCTCTCGCAGCGGCTGTGCCGCCGGATCTGCACCCGCTGCCGCAAGGCGTACGAGCCCCCCAAGGCGATGCGCGTCGCGCTGGAGAGAATGGGAATCGAGATCAGTGAATTCTTTCGCGGCACCGGCTGCAAGCGCTGCCGCAATACCGGGTTTGCCGGCCGAATCGCCCTTCACGAGATGCTGGTCTTCGACGACGAGCTCCGCGAGCTGGTCGCGGGAACATCGACGCGCGCCGCCATTCGCGACTGCGCCAAGCGCAACGGCATGTTGCCGCTGCGTTACGACGGACTGCTCAAGGTCAAGGAAGGGCTGACGACCGTCGACGAGGTCTTCCGCGTCAGCGACGAAGGCTGGGTGCCGGAAAAGGCCCGCACGTGAACCGTTGATCGCAGCCCCTCGGGAGAAATGACATGCAATTCGTTTATCACGCCCGCGACCTCGCCGGCGCTTTGCGCGACGGTGAGTTGTTCGCCGAGACGCTCGATGAGGCGGTGAAGCAGATCCGCCGGGACGGATTGTTTCTGCTGTCGATCGTCGAGCAGGGAGAGGGAGCCGACGTCCATCAGCTGTCGATCTTCCAGCGGCGCGTCTCGCGGCAGGAAATCGTGTACCTCACGCACCAGATGGCGGTGATGATCGATGCCGGCGTGCCGCTGGCAACCGCGCTCGAGGGGCTCGCCCGCCAGGCGGACAACCCGACCCTCAAGCAGATGCTTGAAGCAATTCAAAAGGACGTCGCCGGCGGGGATGACCTTTCGACGGCGATGGCGCGGTTCCCCCGGCACTTCGATAAAACATACACGAACCTGGTGAAGGCGAGCGAGACGAGCGGCACGCTGGGGCCGATGCTCGAACGAATCGCCACGCAGACCCGCTCCGATCTCGAAACGCGGATGAAGGTCCGCGGCGCGATGGCCTACCCGGCGGCGATGCTGGTGATGTGTGTCGGCGTCAGCATCTTCCTGCTGTCTTATGTGTTTCCCAAGCTCACCCCGCTGTTCCAGGCCCGCTCGTTGGCGCTCCCCTTGCCGACGAAAGTGATGATGGTCCTCTCCGACTCGCTGCTGCATTACTGGCAGTGGCATCTGGCGGGGGCATTCGCGATTGTGTGCGCGGCTCTCTTCACCCGCCGCCAAACCTGGGGCCGGCTAATCATCGACTGGTGCTGGCTGCACATTCCCATTCTCGGCCCGCTGCTGCGGAAAGTCGCCCTGAGCCGCAGCCTGCGAACGCTAGCCACGACCGTCAACGCCGGAGTGCCGATGCTCGAAGCATTGGAGCTGAGCGGCGCAGTCGCCAACAACATCTTGTACGAGCGGGAGTGGAAGAAAGTCGGTGCGCAAGTCACCGAAGGGAAGCAGATTCACCAGGCGCTCGAAGGGCACAGGCTCTTTCCGCCGACCCTCGTGCAGATGATTGCCTCCGGCGAAGCGACCGGCAAACTCGGCCCGGTGCTGGCGAAGGTGAGCGATTACTTCGACCGCGAAGTGGCCACATCCGTTGCCGCCGCCACGCGCCTGATTGAGCCCTTGATGGTTTTCGTGATGGGGAGCGTCATCGGCACGATCGCGCTGGCAATGCTCTTGCCGATCTTCAAGCTCAGCAGCCACGTGCGGTAGCAGGCGGTCAGGCGCTCAGACTTCAGGTAGTCAGGCTTCGGGCGCTCGGGCTTCGGGTAGTCAGGCTTGGGCGTTCGGGCTTCAGAAACGTAGGTTGTGCTTTAGCATGACTCTTCGCAGCTCGGTGGTGTTGTTATGTTGAAGCTACAGGGCGACTAACTCACTTCGCCAACTGCTTTTGCCATGTGCCGTACTCGCGGAGCACGTCCACTTCGTCAACGAATTTCTAACAGACCAGCCGAGTGAGTGAAATCACTCGTCGAGACGACCACTGTATGGTACGTCCCCGAGGCTTCACGAAGGGAATAGCGGACATTCGCCAGTCACAGGTCCGACGCCGTGTAACTAGCACTACTCAGTCGAAGCGAATCATCTGCCGCAACATCCCACGCGGACTTCAGGCAGATAGTCTTTGGACATATATGGTGCTAATAAAA
>CAZVJA010000244.1:0-7533 GCA_964626885.1 uncultured Planctomycetaceae bacterium
CGATCCCGAAATCGCCACGCGGATCAGTCAGTACGAGATGGCTTTCCGAATGCAGACCAGCGTGCCGGAATTGATGGACGTCCGCAACGAGCCGAAGCATGTTCTCGACCTTTATGGAACTCAGGGAGGAGACGGCACTTTCGCGTCGAACTGTCTGCTGGCCCGCCGGCTCGTCGAGCGCGGCGTCCGCTTCATTCAGCTTTATCACCGAGATTGGGACCATCACGGTGCGGTGAAGCAGCACGTCGCCGGCAGCGCGGCTGAGGTCGATCGGGGTATCGCGGCGCTTATCATCGACCTCAAGCGGCGCGGGTTGCTCGACGACACGATCATCGTGTTCGGCTCGGAGTTCGGACGCACTCCGATGGCCCAGGGGAACGGACGCGATCACCACCTTGCGGGATTCACCATGTGGTTCGCAGGCGGTGGATTCAAGGGGGGATCAAACTACGGTGCTACTGACGAGCTCGGCTACCGCGCAACGGAAAACCGTGTCTCCGTTCACGATGTGCATGCGACGCTGCTACATCTGCTCGGCATCGATCACATGCGGTTCTCGGTGAAGTCGCAAGGACTCGATGCGCGGCTCACCGGAGTCGAGCCCTGCCGAGTGTTGATGGAAGTGCTGTCGTAATGCGTTTTCCGCGTTACGAAGCCATCGGCCGGGCGAGAATGTTTTGCACGATCTGCCCCGGCTGCCCTTCCATCAGGCTTCTTGCTCCGGTAGGACGGGCAAACGTCACCTGCGACTGTTCCAGCCCGAACAAATGCAGTAGCGTCGCGTGGTAGTCGTAATGGTTCACGATGTCCGCGACGGCTTTGTGCCCCAGTTCGTCCGTCTGGCCATGCACACAGCCCCCCTTGATGCCGCCACCAGCCAGCCACATGCTGAAACCGTGGGTGTTGTGGTCACGGCCGATGTTTTTCTCGTTCTGAATCACAGGCAGGCGTCCCATCTCGCCTCCCCAATGAACCAGGGTGGTGTCGAGCAAGCCAAGCTGCTTCAGATCAGCAACCAGCGCAGCCGCAGGCTGGTCGGTCTTTCGGCAGACATCCGGCAAACCATGGGTGATACCGCCATGATGGTCCCAGGTCTGGTTGCCGGTGAAGATCTGCACAAACCGGACTCCTCGTTCGACCAACCTGCGGGCGATGAGGCAGCGAGAGCCATAATCGCGCGTCACTGGATCGTCGATCCCGTATAGCCGATGGACCGCTTTGCTCTCGCGCGTGAGATCGAGCGACTCTTTCGCGGCGACTTGCATGCGGGCCGCCAGTTCGTAACTTTGAATCCGCGCCGACAGATCCTGCTCGTTGGGATGCCGATCCAGATGTTCCTGGTTGACGCGCTGCAGATACGACAGAAATCGTTCTTGCGCCGGGCCGCTTAAGTCGGCCGGTGGATCAAGATTGAGAATTCGTGGTTCCTGCGGGCGGACCACCGTCCCTTGATACAACGACGGCAGCCAACCGTTCTGCCAATTCTCCACTCCGAGCACCGGCAGCCCTCCTGGATCGGTGAGGACGACAAACGCCGGCAGATTCCGGCTCTCGGAACCGAGGGCGTAGGTCAGCCAGGAGCCGAGCGCCGGCCGGCCAGGCGTAATTAGGCCGGTGTTGAGCGCGTTGATGGATTGGCCGTGGTTGTTGACACCGGTGCGCATCGAGCGGATGAGGCAGATGTCGTCAGCAACCCGGCCGAGATACGGCAGGAGTTCGCTGAGCTCCATGCCGCAGTCGCCGTGCCGGTGAAACTTCCAGGGGCAGCCGAACAGCTTGGCGCTCGCTTCGGCAGCGTTGTCGTACTGGATGTCACCGGTGAAATCCTGCATGTGTCGCTTCGTGAGTTCCGGCTTGGGATCGAACAGGTCGATATGGCTCGGTCCCCCCTGCATGAACATCGAAATCATCGCCCGCGCTTGCGGCTCGCGAGAAGGTGCACGTTGCTGGAGATCGTACGTCACCCGCTCGAGGGTGGGCTTGGAAGGGACTGCCCGTGCTTCGTCCTGCTTCGACAGCCAGGCAACCGCGAGACTTCCCAAACCGAAGGCCTGCTGCGTCAGAAAGTGGCGGCGAGTGAAATGCGACATGGCAGAAACCTGGTCAATCCACGTAGAGAAATGTGTTCGAGATCATCAAGGCATGGCAGAGATTCGCCAGCGCGAGGTGAGCGCGGTCCGGCGGAACAATTGTTTTCGGATCAGTCTTGGCGTCAGTCTTTGGATCGGCGGAAGCCTGCTTCTCCAGATCGTGCGTCTGTTCGGTCAGGAAATTTAAACCGGTTTGAATCTCAGCCTCGGACGGTTTTCTCGCGAAGATCAGCTTCCAAGCCCTTTCAAACCGCGCTGCCGCATCCAATCCCGGTTCACGTTCGATCCGGCGGGCGAGTTCCAAGGCCTGCTGATGGACGAACTCGCTATTCATCATCAGGAGCGACTGCGGGGCGACCGTCGATGAAGTTCGCCGTTCGCAGTTGGGTGACATCAACGGCGCATCGAACGGTTCCAGCATCCCCAGAGGCATCGATCGCTTGTACTGCACGTAAATACTGCGGCGAAACTCATCCTCACCCAGCGGAATGACCGTGCCGGTCGGTCGGCCGGCGGAATCGCGCGTATCGACCCCGACCACAATCTGGCCGACTTCATCCGGCATGATCGGCACCGGTTTGCCGAACATTTTGTGCGACATCCGGCCGCTGAGCGAAAGCAAAGCATCACGAATGGTCTCGGCTTCGAGCCGGCGGACCGGCATGCGGCCCAGCAGTCGATTGTCGGGATCGACGGCATCAAGCTCGTCACGGTGAACCGACTCTTGTCGACACACAGTTGATTTCAAGATCATCCGGTGCAGACGTTTCAGCCGCCAACCGCCGCGCATGAATTCGTCGGCCAACCAGTCGAGCAATTCGGGATGAGACGGGCGTTCTCCCAGCGCCCCGAAGTCCCCGGGTGTCGCCACCAACCCTCGGCCAAAATGATGCATCCAAATGCGATTGACGAGGACACGGGCGACGAGCGGATGTTTGCCGTCGGTGAGATGCCGAGCATAAGCCAACCGACGGCCGCTGGTGGGAATCGACGGGTCGTCAGTTGGGATTTTGAAGTCAGATGTGTTAAGCACGGCCAATTCCCCAGGCGTGACTTCTTGCCGTTCCTGTCGGAAATCCCCGCGGAAGAAGAGCTTCGTGGGCGGAAGGTGCCCCGGGACTTCCGTCAGGCAATGGACATTGTCGTCGGGCGGACGTTTCTTGCGTGTAGCCTCGGTCAGCTCATCCCATTTCTTGTTGAAGCCGATCAGCCGATCCGGGAGATAGAGATAGACTGATCCGCGATCGACATTCAGAAAGGGGTATTGTTTGATAAGCTGCTGCTGTTCCGGCGTTCGCTTGTCGGCGGCGGTTTCGCGCGCGGCCTTGGCGGCAGGTTGAACGTCCGCCGGGAGCTTCGCCAATTCCTGCGCGAAGGTTTCCGCGACAATACGATCGAGTTCGGTATCTCGCTGATTTGAGATGTTCTTCAATTCTTCCTCGGCGGCAGCGACTTGGTGACGGATGTCGTCCGTCCAAAGCGACACAAGCCGCGCGCCGGGAGCCCGCCAGTTATGCCAATCGTACGCCGGAGCAAACAGGGCGCGCATCCGGTAGTAGTCGGTCTGCGTGATCGGATCGTAGCGATGCGTGTGACATTGTGCGCAACCGACCGTCATGCCAAGCACAGACGTGGAGACGATTTTGATCGTTTCCGCGATAACGTCGTTGCGGGCGACATCCTGATCGACATTGGAATCGCCAGTCCCATCCGGTCCCATTCTCAGAAACCCGGTGGCGATCAGGCAGTCCGCCTGCTCGGGTGTGAGGTTTGCATACGGAGGAGTGAGAAGTTCATCCCCGGCAAGTTGCTCAACAAGAAACTGGTCCCAAGGTTTGTCGTCATTTAATGAACGGACGACATAGTCGCGATATTTGAATGCCCAGGGACGCTCGGGATCCTTATCGCTGTAGCCGTCGCTATCGGCATAGCCGGCGACGTCAAGCCAGTGCCGCCCCCAGCGTTCGCCGTAAGCAGGAGATGCGAGCAGTTCGTCGACGAGCCGGTCGTATGCGTCTTCCGAGGGGTCATTCACAAAACGATCAACTTCCTCGGGAGATGGGGGCAGGCCGATGAGGTTGAAATACAGGCGGCGGATCAGTGTCACACGATCAGCCTGCGGACTGAAACTCACACCCGCACGTTCCAGACGCTCCAGCAGAAACGCATCGACCGGTGTCCGCACCAATTCGGAATGTTGCACGGCGGGGACAGGCGGACGTCGAATGGGCTGCAATGACCAGTGGGCTCGCTCTTCGTCCGTGAAGGCATCGGCGTCAGTCAGCTTCTCCGGTTCTGGACGTGCGACTGGCGCACCGGCATCGATCCAAGCAGCGATCGTTTCGAGTTCCGCGGACGAAACCTTCTTCTTGCCGGGGGGCATCTCCCCCGCAGCCATGCGCTCGTAGAGCAAGCTCTCAGAATGCTTCCCAGGCACAACAGCTGGCCCTGAGTCTCCTCCTTTGAGCAGGAATCTCGCCAATCGCGTATCGAGCCCTCCTTTGACTTCCTGATCATCTTCGCCGTGACAATGCCAACAATGCGCCTTCAGAATCGGGCGGACGCTGCTCTCGAAGGTAACGCCTTTGGGCGCGGCGTCTCCCGCGGAAAGCGAGAGGGGCGCAAACCATGCGAAAATCGTCGCAGCCAAACCGGAATGAATGAGGGCAAAACGGAACATGGCGAGATTTCAGGCAGGATCAAGGGGGGGTAGAAAAGCAGTCTTTCCATTATCACCTGTCGACGGCCCAGTCTCAATACCAAGATTGCATCAGGGAAGATCTTCCCGACCCTTCGACTGCCGGAACTTGTGAACAAAATAACGTTCCACCCGTCCGACACCACACCCGCTGGTCAAACACGTTACCGAGTGCGAATGATCGCCGCGTATGCGATGGCTTTGACGCAACGTATGAATCGAAGAAGTCGAGTGTATCGCGAATGACGATTCAAAAGAGAGCAGCGACGCGACCGCAATCATTTTCGCTGCACTCCCATCAGTCGTGGTTTTGCGGCAATTCCTCGGGGCTCCTCAGGCGTCTTTCAACAACTCCAGTGATTCCCAGCGAGAATAGGCAGTCTGTAATTGCTCTTGCAGTTCTTCAAGCCGCTTGTTGACCCGACTGATCTCGGAACCTGCCTGCTGGTAGAACGAGGGCTCCGCGAGTTTGGCGTGTAACGCTGCTTGTTCCGACTCCAGGGTTTCGATCATCTCCGGGAGCGCCGCCAACTCGCGCTGTTCTTTGTAGTTGAGCTTGCGCGGCCGCTCTCGTTTGGAGCGGACAGGCTCCGGTTTTGAAGCCTGCTTTGGTGAAGACTCCTCACCGGCGGACTTCTGACGGAGCCAGTCATCGTACCCGCCGGCATATTCCCGAACTTGACCCTCCCCTTCGAAGACCAGCGTGCTCGTCACTACGTTATTCAGAAACGTACGGTCATGACTCACCAGCAGCAACGTCCCTGGAAAATCGACCAGCAGCCCCTCCAGCAGTTCCAAGGTTTCGCTGTCCAAATCGTTCGTCGGCTCATCGAGCACCAAAACATTCGCGGGGCGCGTGAACATTCGTGCGAGCAACAACCGATTCCGCTCTCCTCCGGAAATATACTTCACCAGGCTCCGCGCCCGCTCGGGTGAGAATAAGAAGTCCTGTAGATAACCCAGCACGTGCCGCGACCGCCCATCAATCAGAACGGTGTCGTTTCCCTCTCCAACAACATCCACGGCGGTCTGGTTTTCGTCGAGCTGCGCGCGGAGCTGATCGAAGTAGGCCACTTGCAGCTTTGTACCGAAACGGATTGTACCTTGTTCCGGCATAAGTTCCCCGAGCAGGATTCGCAACAGTGTCGTCTTCCCGGAGCCGTTCGGCCCAAGAATGCCGATCTTGTCCCCTCGGTAAATCGTCGTCGTGAGATCCCGAACAACGCAACGTTCGCCGAAGTTATGGCAGATTCCCTTCGCATCAAGAACAAGGTGGCCCGAACGTTCCACATCCTGCGTCAGCAACCGAACCTGCCCCACCTGCGTTCTGCGGGCGCGACGTTCCTCGCGTAATCGCTCCAGAGCCCGAACGCGCCCCTCGTTGCGGGTTCGACGCGCTTTGATCCCCTGACGTATCCAGGCTTCCTCCGCTGCCAGTTTTTTGTCGAACAACGCTTCCTGCTGTGCCTCGGCTTCGAGCGCCGCTTCTTTGCGAGCTAGAAAAGTTTCATAGTCGCAGGTCCAGTCCCAGAGCCGAGCCCGGTCCACCTCGATGATCCGCGTGGCCAGCCGCTGCAGAAATGTCCGGTCGTGTGTCACGAAGACGAGCGTTGGCGACTCACGCAGCAGATAATCCTCGAGCCAGCGGATCGAATCGAGATCCAGATGGTTGGTCGGCTCATCGAGCAGAAGAAGATCGGGCTCGCAAACGAGCGCGCGTGCCAGCAGAACGCGCCGCTTCATCCCTGACGACAGCGTATCAAACTTCGCGTGCGGATCGAGCTCCATTCGAGAAATTACGCTTTCAATCCGTTGACGCAGCTTCCAACCGACTTCCGCGTCGAGATGCCAGTGATCAAGTTCCGCTTCGCCGGCAGAATCTCCGTTTCCCGCCTCGGCCATCTGTGTTCGGAGACGCGCCGCGCGGATTCCCTGCTCGCCGAGTCCATGCGCCACCTCGTCAAAAACCGTGTGATCCATTCCTCGGGGAACTTCCTGGGCGAGCCGTGCGATCCGCAGGCCGGGAGCTTGATCGATCGTGCCGGAATCCGGTTTCAGTTCCCCCTGCAGGAGCTTCATCAACGTCGATTTCCCGGTGCCGTTCCGGCCGGTCAGGCCGATCCGCTCCCCGGGCTGAATTTGCAGGCTGACATTTTCCAGAAGATTGGGGCCGCCATAACTGAAACAAATCTCCCGCAGTTCAAACCAAGCCATGTGTCCCTCAAAAACCAGCTTCACAACCCAAGTTACGACCGCTTCTCCTTCGAAAACCGAGAGGCAGCCGACAGCACGGTCGTCCAGACTCAGCATGCCCCGTCAGATCGCCGGACCAGTGGAGCATGGCGACATCGTAACGAGGGACAGGTTGCATGACTAGAAACGGTGGGGGATGGAAGCGCCGCCCACGAGGTGGAACCGGTGCGCGAGAAGCATTCTCCACGGTCGAACCAGTTCGCATTCTGTTGCCTGCCGAACCGAGTTGACTCTGATCAAACAAAGTTCCCAGATCGAAAGCCCCGCCATCCATAAACAATTGCCGCTAGAACAGCGGGCCATCTCGCACAATTCGACGCCCAAGACTCTGTGAGTTGACCCTCCGAAGCCACACCGATTTCGAGTCCCGTCACGAGTTGGAACACACAGCGAGCAATGATCTGGTCCACCGTGTGACGTTTCTGCTTCATGATCCAGAATCCTTCCCAGGCCACCGGCCTGGCTGGGATTCTCTCAACTCAGCTGGCACCA
>CAZVJA010000245.1:0-7492 GCA_964626885.1 uncultured Planctomycetaceae bacterium
CGTCGGCTTACCACGACGAATACAGCTACCTTTTTCAAGCGAAGACATTTCTTGCAGGGAGATGATCGTATCCCAGCCATGCGTCGATGCCGCAGTGTTTCGATCAAATGCACGTCGTCAACGAAGGACGATTCGCGAGCCGGTATTTTCCCGGAGCGGGTGTGTGGCTGGCGCCGTTCGTCGCGATCGGTCATCCGTACTGGGGACAATGGATCGCCGGTGCGATCGCCGCGATGCTGATCTTCTGGACCGGGCGCGAACTGGGGGGCAACGGCGTGGGGTTTCTGGCCGGGTTGCTCACGGCGGCTTCTCCCGGGATTGGGCTATTCAGCAATCTGCTGCTGGCACATCACCCGACGCTGCTGGGGCTGTCGTTGTTTATTTACACATTCTTCCGATTACAGCGGACGGGGAGACTCGCCGATGCGTTCTTCTGTGGGTGCGGGCTGTCGTTCGCAATGCTCTGCCGCCCAATGACCGCGGCCGCGATCGGCTTGCCCTTTGGAATCTGGCAACTGTGGCATCTGCTGCGCGGAATTTCTGGAAACGACCTCCCTGCGGCGAGTTTCCCCGCTCGGCTGCGCGTGTCGATCGCGCTCGGTGCGCCGCTTCTGGCGGGGTTCGCGATCTTGATGATCCAGAACCGGGCGATTACCGGAAGCTTTACTGTGTCGCCGTATCAGCTTTACACCGACACCTATACCCCCCGGCATGTGTATGGCTTTAACAATGTCGTGCGGGGGGAGACGAAGCTTGGGCCGAAGGTGATCGATAATTATGACAGGTGGGCGGAGAATCTGACCCCCTCCCTCGCGCTGCGAAACACCAAAAATCGTCTGATAGCCGCCGCGCACTGGACGTTCTCGATTCCGATGGTGGCGATGGGCACAGTCGCATTTCTGCTGTTGCTGCCGGGGCACGATCGCCGCTGGTGGCTGATTTTTGCCGCGGTTGTGTCGCTCTTCGCGGCGCATGTTCCCTACTGGTTCGTGGGGATCATGAACTGGCATTACGTGTTCGAGTCGGCTCCGTTGTGGGTGTTGATGTTCGCCGGAGGCACGCAATGGCTGATGTACAACTGGCGAACATCCGGACGAATGGGAATGCCCGTCTGGTGGGGAGCCTGCATTCTGCTGACCGTCATGATTTCACTGACAGCCGACGACGGAACGCACCTGAAAGCCGCCGTTGATGAAGTCGCCTTCTCGCGCATCAAGTACGAGCAGTTCGACCGGATGATCGACCGGTCGGTCAATCCGAAACCGGCGCTGGTGCTCATCGAAGCCGATCCGGCCGATCGGAGCATCGATTACGTAACGAACGATCCCGATTTGACTGGGCCCGATTTGACTGGGGAGGTGCTGCGCGGTCGGTTCCGTCCTGGTGAGACAAATGCGGCAGAGGTTGTTCGCACGTTTCCGGATCGAAGCTGCTGGCTGTACCGCGTCAAAGAGAACAGCCTGACGCGCCTCTCATCCCCCGCTCGCTGAGTGCGACTGGAAACCGGACGTACGGACTCCGTGTGGGCGCAAAAGAAAAACGGATCCGTTCCCGGTAAGGAACGAACCCGTTTGGATTCAAAAAACCAGCGTGCTGGTTTCAGGCCTTCGGTGCCGGCGGCTTTTCCTCGGCCGGAGGAGCCGGGGCGTCAGCCGGAGGAGCCGGAGCGGTCGACGGAGCAGCCGGAGCGGCGGAACCGCAGCAGCTCGGAGCCGGAGCACAGCAGCTCGGGGCCGGAGCGCAGCACTTCGGAGCCGGGGCACAGCAGCTCGGGGCCGGAGCGCAGCAGGTCGGAGCCGGCGCACAGCAGGTCGGAGCCGGAGCGCAGCTGTGGCAGCTATCGCAGCTGCTCTTGCAGCAGCTGTGCTTGTGGCAGTGATGCTTATGGCAGCTTCCGCAGCTGCTGCAGCTGCTCTTGCAGCAACCATGGTGACCGGCGTCAGCCACATTGGCACCCGCAACCGCGAGCACCAGCCCAGCCACGAGGGCCAAGCCCAAAATCTTACGTGTCATCTGTTGTTCTCCTCAGCTTGGTTTGACAGCGAGACGCGTGAAAAACAGAGACCGGATGAGCGTCCTTTGCGTCTCTCGAAGTTGGACACTCGTTGATCTTTCGGTCCCAACACCCACACTTGGGATACTACATAATCTAGACCGTCTACACGGTTTATGATGCTCAAAATAACAGTCGGTGTCGCAATGTCAAACCAAAACGAGAAAATTTAGAGGTTTGCGCAAATCAGATTGTCTTTTCTGAATAAGTTGAGTTTTCCGTTCTCCTGTGGTTCGCCCACTCCGGTTGAGAGGTGATTCCGCCCCGAGTTGGTAAGATGTCTCTTGGGATGCGTGTCACCCCCCGAGTGGCCGAGCCCTTGAAGCATCGGTGCAGGCGGCACATCCGATCCGCAACATATTGAATCCCATGCAGTTCTGATCGAAGGAAAGCCCCCCTGGCCTCTCATTCCACTTCCCTCTGGGCGTTCCAGAACCGACACTACGAACTCGGGCGATTCCCGTTGCTGATGGGAATCGTCAACGTGACCCCAGACAGCTTTTCGGATGGCGGTTCTTTTCTCGATACTGAGAAAGCCGTTACGCACGCCATGCAGCTCGCCGAGGAGGGGGCCGACATCCTGGATATCGGCGGCGAATCGACCCGCCCCGGCTCCGAGCCGGTTCCGGTGGACGAGGAACTGCGGCGCGTCCTTCCCGTGATCGAAAGGTTGACGGCGCGCGGATGTCCCCTACCGATTTCCATTGATACGACAAAAGCCAAGGTGGCCCGACGCGCGCTGCAAGCGGGGGGAGTCATCGTCAATGACATTTCAGGCCTGCGGTTTGATTCCGAAATGTCCGAAGTCTGTGCGCAGTTCAAGGCGGGGGTGATCTGCATGCACATGCAGGGAACTCCCGCGACGATGCAGCAGTCGCCGCGGTATCAAGATGTCGTCGCCGAGATCTCCGCTTTTCTCGCCGAGCGCTTGGCGGCACTGGAACAAGAGGGAATTCCGCGCGAGCGCGTGGTTCTCGATCCCGGAGTCGGCTTCGGCAAGACGGCAGCGCACAATCTGGAGATCCTGTCGCGCATTGATCGTTTTCGCGCGTTGGGAAGGCCAGTGCTGATCGGGCATTCGCGAAAACGCTTTCTCGGAAAGATTCTTGGCAGAGAGGTCGAAGAGCGAAACGCGGGAACGGTTGGGGTCTCAATCGCACTGGCGGCACAATCGGTCGATATCCTCCGCGTACACGATGTCCGCGCCACGCGCGACGCCCTGCTCGCCTGGCAGACGATTCAAGAAAACGTTGAGGACGGATGGAGGAAGACAGAAAATGGAAGATAGAAGATGGAGGACGGAGGACGGAGGACAGAAGACAGAGGGGATCAGACTCTTCCTAAGCCGACGACTTGTCGTCGGATCAGCGATCAATCAGAGGACGGAGGGAGGAGGATGGAAGGTTCTAGGGTTTTAGGGTTTTATGCCTCGAACCCTCGAACCCTCGAACCCTAAAACCCTCGCACCCTAAAACCCTATCCCCTGTCTCCTGAATCCTAATCCCTTGTCTTACCTGAAGCCCGAAGCCTGATCGCCTGAAACCCGGAACCCTTTCTGCTAACCTGACACTCCTATGGCCAAGTGCGAACAAGGTTATCTTTGCGAAGTCTGCGGCCAGGACGTGGCTGACATTACCGACAGCGATCTCTACCTGCGGTATGTCATCGGCGAGATCGACTCCCGCCAGTTGATGTCGGCTCCCGAGCGGCATGTCCGCTGCAATCCGGTGCAGGCGCAGTTCATTGTCGATCCCGCCTTCTCCCCCCCGGTCACTGTCGAAGGCCCCTTCGATAAGCGGCTGTTCGACGCGGGCGATATCGCGCGACGCGAAGAACTCGTCACGCGTGGCTGGCAGCGCTTGCAAGAAGTCCGGCAGTTGGGTCTGTCGATCAGCGAATATCCGCTGGACGAAGTCCGCTCCACGGGACTTAAGACAGAGAACAGAGAACGATAGACGGAAAGCGGCGGCCATCTTCCGTCCTCCATCTTCTTAGGGACCGCTGATCCGACGACAAGTCGTCGGCTTAGGAAGAGTCTGATCCCCTCTGTCCTCCGTCTTCCGTCCTCTTCCCTCCTCTGTCTTCCTCCCCCTCCGCGCACCAGGCGGTATAATCAACACTGCACCATGTTCGACCGTCTCCGCTATCTCCTGCTCCAGGTCCGCAATCCCGACGACCCCATGCGCGGCCAGGAAGTCCGTTGCTTCGCGCGGGCGCTCTCCACCACGCCCGAAAAAATCGGCGTGTTCGACCTCCTCTCACGACAGTTGGACGAGAAGGATCTGCAAGGCATCGATATGCTGCTGCTCGGCGGGAGCGGGCATTACTCAGTGGCCTCCGAAGGAGCCTGGCTCGACCGCGCGCTCGAATCTTTGCGATTGGTCCACGCCACGCGCCGGCCGACTTTCGCCTCCTGCTGGGGATTTCAGGCAATGGCCCGCGCGATGGGAGGCAAGGTTATCAAGGATCTGTCGCGGGCGGAGCTCGGCACGCACGAAGTCTATCTCACCCCCGCCGGTCAGGAAGATCCGGTCTTCGGACCGCTTGGCCAAACATTCCTTGGCCAGATGGGACATGAAGACCACGTTGTCGAACTTCCGCCGGGTGCAACGCGGCTGGCTTACTCCAATCAGGTCGAATACCAGGCCTACCGCTTCGATGATCGGCCGATTTACTGCACGCAGTTTCATCCCGAACTGAATTGCACCGACCTGCTGGAACGGCTGGCGGTCTACCCCGAATACATCGAACGAATCGCGGGGCTCCCCCCGGAATCATTCCCCGATATGATTGAGGAGACTCCCGAAACCGAAGCAATGCTCCTCCGGTTCGTCCGGCAGGTGTTTGAGAACGAGGACCAATAGCGAATAGGGAAAACGGCTTCAGGTGGTCGGGCTTCGGGCTTCAGGTAAGACAAGGGGTTACGTTTCAGGGGATAGGGTTTTAGGGGGCGAGGGTTCGAGGCCTAAAACCCGAGAACCCTAAAACCTTCAGAACCCTCCGTCTTCTATCTTCCATCCTCCACCCGTCTGAGGTTCCCATGCACATCGCCATCCTGACTGCCGGTGGAGCGGGGATGTTCTGCGGCTCGTGCATGCACGACAACACCTGGGCCCGCGCGCTGCGGAACGAGGGAGCGGAAGTCACGCTCATCCCGGCCTACACCCCGCTTCGCGTCGATGAGCACAATGAAAGCGTTGGCCGCGTCTTCCTCGGCGGCGTGAATGTCTATCTCGATTACCGATTCTCTTTCTGGCGAAAGATGCCCCGCGCGCTCGTCGGCTGGCTCGATCGTCCCTGGGTGCTCAACCTCGCGTCGAAGTTTGCTGTCAGCAACGACGCGAAGAATCTCGGTGCACTCACTCTCGCGCTGCTCGAAGGGGAAGCCGGTCCGGAAGGCCGTCAAGTTGAAACGCTGGCCGACTATTTCGCAGAACACGTGCGCGCGGACGTCGTCTGCTTCAGCAACGCGCTGATGGCGGGGGCGCTCCGTTCCATCAAGCAGCGAACCGACGCGCGGACTTATTGCATTCTGCAAGGGGACGACATCTTCCTCGAAGACCTGGTCGAGCCGTATCGCAAGCAGGCACTCGAGCTGATCCGCGAGCGTGCCCGGGAGTTCGACGGCTTTCTGGTGCACAGTGCGTATTACCGAGACTTCATGGCGGACTATCTTCAGCTGCCGGTTGAGAAGTTCCGCATCGTGCCGCTCGGCATTGATCTGCACGGACACGACGGCTCGCCGCAGGCTGACAAAGGGGCCACCTTCACCATCGGATACTTTGCCCGCGTGTGTCATCAGAAGGGATTGCACCAGTTGGTCGAGGCGTTTCGATTGCTCCACGCGCGGCGGCCGAACACGCGGCTTGTGGCGGCGGGTTATCTCGGTGAGCCGAAGTATCTCGAACAGATTCGCAACGATGCCCGCGATCTTGGGACGGCCTTTGAATACGTCGGCAGCCCCGCCACGCATGACGAGAAAGTGCGGTTCCTCAAATCGCTCGATGTTCTCTCGGTGCCGACCGTCTACCGGGAGCCGAAGGGGCTGTATGTGCTCGAAGCGCTCGCCAACGGCGTGCCGGTCGTGCAGCCGCGGCACGGTGCATTCCCGGAGATGATTGAAGCGATCGGCGGCGGACTGCTCGTCTCGCCGGGAAATGCGGAAGAACTGGCAGCGGCGCTCGAGAAGCTTGTGGACAACCCCACGCTGCGCATGCAACTGGCGGAGGCGGGGCATCGAGCCGTACGCACTCGATACGACGATCGCACGATGGCCCGGGAGACACTCGACCTTTTTTCGCGAGAAGTGCGGCCCATTGAACAGAAGAGATAACGGTAAAAGTAGTAGTCCGTCTACTCTAAAAAGTTATGTTTTGGGTGGCATGCCCGCAGCTTTGGGCGGGCATGGAACGAACCTGACAACCATACGTTTTAGGGTAGGCGCACTAGATTAGGATCCGCTGTGCGGACCGCCGGATATTTCAAGGCAGGGTAGCTGCGAGACGAACCCATGTTTCACGATGCTGGCAAATTTGTTTCCTCGACCACAACATCCCCATCGTGTGCCACTGGCTTCGCCAGTGGTATTGCACCACAATCCCCACGGCACTGGCAGAGCCAGTGGCACACGGAAACTCCGTTCTGTCAGCGAATTCTTGTGCTTGCCGTGCTTTTCTCTGTCACGAGTTTCGGTCAAATCATCTCTGCCGAGCCGGCGAAGGTTGAGCATCCCCTGTCGAGCGACGAGCGTGCGGAAATCGCTACGAAGTTCAATCGCATCATCGAAGAGAACACCCGGCGAATTGAAACGGACGGGAAAAACGAAGACCTGTACTCGCGCCGCGGCGATGCGTATTTCTTCCGAGGGAAATTCGCGGAAGCGGTGGCTGACTACGACAAGATGATCGAGCTGCAGCCCGACACCGCTCCCTCCCACTGGCGGCGGGGCATCGCCCTGTTTTACGCCGGGAAATACGAAGCGGCCGCGAAACAGTTCGAGGACTACCACAGCTTCGACGACATCGATCGCGAGAACGGCATCTGGCGGTACTTCTCGCAGCGAAAGGCGTTCGGCCTGGAGAAGGCGCGGCAAGGGCTGCTGAAGTACAAAAAGGATGACCGCGAGCCGTTCCCGGACGTTTACAAACTTTTCGCCGGCGAGATCACCCCGGACGAAATCCTCCGGCACGTCGCCACCGCGAAGATTGACGAGGCTGAGTTGGAGAAGCGGCTGTTCTACGCGGAACTTTACATCGGCCTGAACGAAGCGGTCGAAGGGCGCAACGACTCCGCCCGTGCGCATCTTCGCCGGGCTGTCATGAACAACTGGGGCCGCCGCGCCGGCTACGGCCCAAACTACATGTGGCACGTCGGCCGGGTACACTTCGAGTTGCTAAACGCGCCGATGATACCGGGAAAGGATGATTGAAAACGGAGGAT
>CAZVJA010000246.1:0-7470 GCA_964626885.1 uncultured Planctomycetaceae bacterium
CACGATGCTGCTGGTGCTGATGTGTTATGTGACGTTTTACCGCGTCTCCTGTGCGCGAATCGCTTTCTGGATTGTGCTGCTCGCGGCATTTCACGGTTCGATCATTGAACATGTGACCGACAATGCGCCGTATGCATTGGCAGTCGCGCTGGCGATGGGGACGTTCTGTGGTTTTCTAGGACATTTGCAGCGGGGCAATCAAACGGTTTCTTTCGACTTGCTGGTGGGAGGCGTCTCGCTCGGCTTGTGCGTCTTGGCGGGGGGACCATTATCGCTGGCGGTGGTGCTCATACTTCTGCTGCATGTGTTGGGATTGAGGGGCGAAAAAAGCGCCGTGAAACGCGGACGCGAGGTGCGTCAGCAGCGTGTCTGGGTTGGTTGGCCCGCACTCAAATCGTTATTGATTTGTTGCTTGACCGCCTTCGCCGTCGGGGGTTGGTGGGTATTGATGATGCGTTACACGTACGGCCAACCGTTCTGGAGCGGGTGGTTGGCGGGTAGTCAACACGGGGAAATCGATCACGGTTTGCGCTTCGCCCTCGAATCCAATGAAAGTTTCCTGGAAAAAGCCGCTGGGCAATTCGCCGGGATGACCGGCATGGTGGTCGGCCTGGCGATTCTGGGAATCTGTTGTGCGGCTCGTGAGCTGCTCGTGCAGGAAGATGAGCAGAGACGTCGTCAGTGGCAGTTTCTGGTAGCTTGGTGGGGATGTGCGCTGGTGATGTTTCTTTCGTCGGTGCGCACTGTCGGCGGCGCGAGCGTCTCTGGTCCGTTGTGGCAGTTGTTCCTGCTCATTCCGTCCATCGGAAGCGCCGGCCTGGCGATCGAAGAGATAGCCCAGCGGCACGTGCGATTGCAAACGGTCGTAGGACTGACGCTCATCCCGTTGTTTCTGGGTTATCTTTTGACGCAGTCGGGATCAACACCCATCGTGCCCTCTTTCGAGGGCCTGCTGCTGTGGGGCATCGCCGGCGGTACGCTGATCTGGGGGGCCGGAAAGCTGTGCGAGGGGAATGAACTGCGTAGAGGGGCACTGCTCGCCACGCTTGTCGTTGCACATTTGCTGGCAAACGCCGCGGCGAGTGCCTGGTCGGTACGACACGCAACAGATGAAAGCCGGGCTCTCGCAACCTTTCGAGAGAACTTGAGCTCTCAACAGAATGTTGACAAGGTGTTTCTGCTGGCAGACGTGGAACCCTCGCTCCCGCTCCAATACTCCGTGCGATCGTTATGGCCCGCCGCGGAGATGGAAATCATCTTGCAAAGCAAGGCTACGCCCGCATCCGTCGTGTGGAGCCCTGAGCAGTTTGCGGCTACGTCCAAACCTCTGGTGGTGGACTGGACGGAGAAAGACACCCGTTCGGAAAGCTCTCAACCCGACGAAGAATTGCGTTCCATTCCGGTCGTCTCTCCGCAGTTTTATGGAAAACGCGCGCTGCGAGCATATCGACTGGAGTGGGTGCGCAAAGAGTAATTGCCGGTTTTCGTCCCGGGAGAACGGGGCAAATCCGCCGCGAATTAGTACCGCAGGATCAAGTCCGCGTAGATGCGGCTTTCCAGCAGGTCTTTGCGTTCGGTCAAAGGAATTTCGTAGGCGACGCCCATTTCCGTATTCTGCGTTGGCTTAAGCCGCCCACCCAGGCCCAGCGTCACGATGTCGTTGCCGGCCACGTCACCCGAACCGAGGTTGAACAGGTCTCCCCCCTCGAAATTCACCCCCGGGAGTTGATTGCCGCTCTTCAGCCAGTGAAACCAGTTGACTTCGACCACGGCAAACAGCTTTTCCATCAGTTGATAGTCGACGTGATTCGACCAGTACCACATCTGGCTCCGTTGCTGGGTGTTCGTCGGCAGGCGAAAACCGGTGCCGCTCAGCCAGTGGATCCTCGGCACGACTTCGGCCCCGGCACTCGCGAAGACATGGAACTCACCGTCGCCCGAACCCTGGAAGACTCGCTTCGTGCCGGTGTCGAGTTCAAAGGTTGTGCCGACACTCAAGATTCGCTGTGCTTCGGGATCACGGATGACGTTGTACTTCAAACCGGCAGCGACGTCTGCCCAACCGTTCTCGGCGGGCAATGCCGCGTTATCGGGATCAAGCCAGATGTAGCCGTCCTTGGTGGCGATGATCGACAATCGTTCGGTGAGCGCCACTCGGATTTGTGCCGCCAAGAACTGGGCTTGTCCCCCCTGGAACAACGGCTGCGAATCGGGAATCCAGTGATTCACGAAGTGAAACCGGATTTCGGTCAATGTACGGGGATCTTCAAAGAACAGCGGGTTGGTCTGCGGGCTGATGAAGTTGGTGAAGCAGGGATCGGAATGCGCGATAAACCCGCAGCAAGCGTCCGATTGGCAACCGCACTGGCAGCCGTTCGAGCAGCCTCCCGGGCATCCACAAGCGGACGTCATGCAGCCGGAGTTTGTACAACCTTCCTGACCGCATAGTGGACAGAGGGAATGACTCACTTCGGTAACCATCGGGGCCGGCAGGGCGTTTGAGATCGTCGTAACGACTGGGGTGACCGATGGCTCGGTTGATGGGAGAATTCCTGGCGCAGCCTGCTCGGCCGTTGTGCCCTCCGCGAAGAGCGAACCTTCCAGCAACTCTTCAGCCATGCAGGGATTCGATAATGCAAATCCCAATACGGCGCATACCACCAATGATGCACGTCTCATCCCTGAGCCCCCCGTCGCTGATCCTTCAGCGTTTTGACTATAAAAATCGTCAATATTCACAAAATAGCCAATTTCGGCATTTCTGATTTCGGCAAAGCTCTTTTCGATTCTCCAGCGGAAGAAACCTGCAATCACCTAAATTGTGCGGTTCCACTTACCATCCAAGGGTCACAGGGTTACGACTCCTGTGCAGATGAATCCATTTTGAGGTGAAATGCCGCTTAACGATGCCCGGAAACTTGGGCCTGCTCAGGCAGTGATGAGTGCGGGTTTTCTCGATCAATAACGCAAAGAATGGGAGCCATCAGCGAGGCGGGGTTCCTCATGGTGAATGTGCTCCGGCAAAAACTGCTGGAGAATTACCAATCCTGCGGAAATTTCGTCGTTTTGGGGGAAGAGCCCTCTCAAAGAGGAGATTTCCATGTTGACGCACCGGAACAAAACCTCTATTTTCCCGCCCGCTCGTGCGGCACACAGCGATGCCCATGGCGATCGATACAAAGCTGGCGAGGAATCGAGCCGGGCGATATCCCGGTGAGTCTCCAACATTCAAAGACCAATCGCCCCCGGAAGTAGCTGGAGTCCTTAGCCCCCCTGGGACCCGCTGCTTCCGGGTTTTTTTGCGCGCGGCAGATTGGATGAACGGTGCGAGATCGTCGATTTTTCGACGGCGTTTGATTCGCCGGCAAACATGCTCAATGTGACGCACTCTGCGCGAAATTCAGGCGCAGTTCGTGCACGCAATTGCGCGGTGCTGCAACCGAAACGGCCCGTTTGGCGCGACCTAACGCACAACCTTCGAAGAGGCACCTATGTGCGGCGGATTGGTCGTCGCTGCTTTGGGGCGGGGATCGTGCGTTTCCGAAAAGCCGTCGAGCTTGCCGATGACGACGATTCCCGATTCGGAGATCGCAAACCCCCGAGCTTGGTCGGCTTTCAGGTCGTAGCCGATTTCCATCCCTTCGGGAACGTGCACTCCCTTATCAATAATGGCCCGGCGGACCTTGGCATACCGACCGATGTGTACGCCCTCGAACAGGATCGAATCCTCAACCTGAGCCCAACTGTTGACGCGCACGTTGGGGGAGAGAATCGACCTGAGCACCCGGCCTCCCGAGATGATTGACCCGGGACAAACCATGCTGTCGAGCGCCAAACCGAGCCGCGGGTTGGGGGCCTCCGATTGCGCGAAGATGAACTTCGGGGGCGGGTTATTCGCCTGATAGGTTCGAATTTCCCAGGAGCGATCGTACAGATTCAACTCCGGCTCGACATGGATGAGATCCATGTTCGACTCATAATACGCATCGATGGTTCCTACGTCCCGCCAGTAACGGCCGCTGCCGGTGTTCTTGTCGCGGAACGGGAATGCCCGAATGCGGTGCGTCTCGAGCAAACCGGGGATGATGTTTTTGCCGAAATCGTGCGAGCTGCTGTTATCGGTCGCGTCCCGGCAAAGCTGCTCAAACAGAAAATGAGCGTTAAAGACGTAAATCCCCATCGATGCCAGGCAGCGCGTTTTGTCGTCCGGCATCGGGTCGGGGTCGGATGGCTTCTCGCGAAACTGCACAACCCGGTTGTGCTTGTCGATCTGCATCACGCCGAACTGGTCTCCCAGTTTCAAATCCACGGGAATGCAGCCGACAGTGACATCCGCCTTGGAATCGATGTGATCGCGAATAATCTCGGTGTAATCCATTTTGTAGATGTGATCGCCCGAGAGGATCAGCACGTAGTCCGGCTGAGATTTCTCGATCGTGTAGATATTCTGATAGACGGCATCGGCCGTTCCCTGGTACCAATGCTCGTCGATCCGCTGCTGAGGCGGCAGCACGTCGATGAATTCATCCAGTTCCCGGCACAAGAATCGCCAGCCGAGATTGATGTGCCGATCGAGACTGGCCGCTTTGTACTGCGTGAGCACAAGCACCTGCCGCAGTCCGCTGTTGATGCAGTTCGACAGCGTAAAGTCGATGATCCGATACGCCCCTCCGAACGGGACGGCCGGCTTCGCCCGGTCGCGCGTCAGCGGTTCCAGCCGAGAACCTTTTCCACCGGCCAGAATCAGGGCCAGCACACGCCTCATCGTCGTCTCCTCAATGGTAGCCGCGGCTCTCGTCAATCCAATGGATCGCTGGACTCCGCAGAATGAAATAGTATCTCCGTAATGCCGAAAGCCGGTTGTAGAGCGACGACAAACCGAATTTTCAGCCTGCTTCCCTACGACGGAATGAACCGAGCCCTGGGAAGTCGGGATCACCAGGGCTCGACTTCGGGAAGATTTTTCCGTCCCGATCGATTCGTCGTTCGTGATTGGTATTAGTAGCGCCCACGTCCACCGCCGCCTCCACGCGGACGGTCTTCTCGCGGACGGGCTTCATTCACTGTCAAAGTTCTGCCTTGAAACTCTTTCCCATTCAATCCCTCAATGGCGGCTTCGGCCCCATCTTCCATCTCGACGAATCCAAAGCCGCGCGAGCGGCCGGTTTCGCGATCCGAAATCACTTGTGCACGGGAAACGGTGCCAAATTCCGAAAACGCTTCACGCAAATCATCGGCCGTTGTGTTGAAGGGAAGATTCCCGACGTACAAATTCTTACTCATAGTCATCCTTTGCGAGCCGCGAAGGCCCCACCAAAAAAACAAGCAATTCACCAGCAGCCGTTTCTCAGCAACGGCAAAGATCGGGAAGAACAGCCCCCACGGAGAATGATCCCCCTTCGCGAACCTCGAAGGCCTTCCCGACAAGGCCACGATTCCGCATCGAGGAACCGCTCCAATCTCCCGGGTACGGGTTGGAGAATGACACGCTTCATTCTTCAATCCGACATCTGGGAGGGGATCGCCCTTCACTTTCTCATCACGGGAACCCGCGTTCCCCTGACGCCCGGTATCATACACCAACATTTGCGAGACTGTCAGCCCTTTCCGCCGTTTTCCTGACGAACTGGCTACCAGTCCCTGCCGAACAACACACGCTGTATAGGTTCCGCCACAATTCGTCATCAGACGAGATGCTGGCTAATCCCCACGGAGAAGAACGGGACTTGATGAACGGGATCGCGAGGTTTGCCGAGTCCAGGTGAACGGGACTCGCTCAACTCTCTTTCCGAGCCACCGGCGCTGCAATGTCCGAGAGACTTGTGGGGGGAATTACCCGGCATCGGTTGGCAATTCGGGCGACAGCACGTCACGCGTTACACGCGCAATCAACTGCTCCCGAATCCGGTCGAGACGCGAGGCGAGTATCGTATCACCGTTGTACCAGGCGGGCACCCGCCGCGCGAATGGGGCGAGCGCCTGTGCTACCTCGCCGGCGGACGGATAGCGATCCACCGGCTGCCTGGAAGTCATTCTCTTGACCGCGAGGAGCAGATCCTTCGGAACATCCGGGGCGAATCGACGCACCGGCAGCGGCAATTTTGTCTGATGCGATTCGATCCGCTGAAGTGCGGAACCGGTCGGAAACGGAACCATTCCCGTGAGGGTGTGGTACAGCACGCATCCGAGGCTGTAAATGTCCGCTCGAAGGTCGACTGCCGAGCTATCGAGCGTTTGTTCCGGCGCAATGTAATTGACGGCTTCTGGCGGTTCCGCTCCTGGTTGTTCCACGGGGAGAGTCGATCCGTTCCAACCACCGGAGATGGAGTTGGCGAGGATCTTCAACGTCCCATCCTCTTCCAACAGCAAATGCGACGCGCAAATGTTTCCGTGAATTCGCCCGGACTCATGGATCGCTTCGAGCCCCAGCGCCGCTTGAAATGCATAGCCGGCTGCTTCTCTCCACGGGAGTGCACCATGCAGCGCGATCAATTCCCCCAAGTTGATCCCGTCCACCGGTTCCATTGCCAGGCAGAGCGCGGTTCCTCCAGTGTCTATTCGAAACAACCGCACGACATTCGGGTGATCTACCGGCAGCATCCCTTCCCAGCGCATCTCAATCTCGCGCCGCCCGGACGCATTGGCTTGTGCGATCGGAATGACTTTAATTGCCAGCGATCGTCCGGAAACTTCCTCTTCCGCGACATAAATGCTGGCCAACTCACCAACGTCGAGAAGTCTCGGCCGGTCCCCATTGTTTTCAGATGTGCCCCGCAGCCAACCCGCGGAAACCCACGCGGATTGAAATGGTATCGCCGTGGTATCCAGAGGGGTTCCCGCGTCAGAGGCGGCACGCACTTCACGCCGTTGTCGTCGCAATTCCTTTCTTTGTCTTTTCACGGCGGAAACCGCGCGGCGGAATCGCTCCTGTTCGGCGCGGAATTCGTGTAACGCCCCCTGAAACTGCCGCTTCCCCGAGCGGAGGAACGCCTGCTCGGCCCGCAATTGCTGACGCCGATGCTGCAGATCTTCGTGCCGCTCCTGCAGGTCGGCCGTGGCCCGTTCGAGAGCCCCCTCTTGCCGAGCCAGCGATTCTCGCTGCAGATCCAACTCCCTTCGCACCATCTCTTGTTGTTGCTCGTCTTCCTGCAAGCGCTCGCGATCGTCACGCAAACGGGAAGCCAATGCCTCGATCTCCTGCAAGTCCTTCTCAAGACGCGCCCGATCCTGCGACACGCTGACCCGTTCGTGAGTCAGATCCGCTCCGGCCTGCGAAGCACGCTCGCACTCGCGTTGAAAATCCGCGCGCGATCGCTGCAGATCAGCCTCTTGTTCTTTAATCGCCGATTCTCTCGCGGCAATCTGTTCCTCGCGTTCCGTTAATTTCCGGCACTCGGCTTCAAGTCGCTGCTGTGCGAGCCGCGCTTCGCTCTGTTTGGAGAGCAGGTTCCGCTCTTCCGATGCCAATCG
>CAZVJA010000247.1:0-7469 GCA_964626885.1 uncultured Planctomycetaceae bacterium
CACCCAAAATACCCGAGCAGATGGTTTACATACTTGACGCCCAGCTGCGTTGCACCTCCCTGGCTGCCGCAGAGACCGACGGAACGCCCGCAATGTTCCCACAGGCGGTCCGCTAGGCGGTCCAGTTCCTCAGCCGCGACAGCAGATGAAGCCAACGACTCATCGGTGCCGCCGTGTCCCGCGCGTTTCGCGATCCGTTGCGCGAGATGGCTGAGAACGAGCCCCATCTCCTGCGGCCGAATCCGAAACCGGCGATCGGCGTTACTGCCGGTCAACGTCATGCGGGATTCGAACTGCACGTGATACGACATTTCGACAGGACCAGCCGGTACGGGTTGCTCGTGTTTCGTTTCGGCAGGGGGCTTGCTCGTCCCCGACGTGTCATGCGATTCAGACTCCGGATGCGCGTCGTTCGGAGCGTGATCATGTTTCGCCGGCTGGTGGGGCAGCACGCGCCCGGAGCGCCAAGCCGCCGTGAACTCAACCGGGGAGATCCAATTGCCGAGAAAATCGGCCTCAAACGCGACGATGACTTTCGCCCGGTCGAGGCGATAATGCGGCAGCATGCGGCGACCATGCGTCTGCTGATGGGCATCGAGAATCGCGGAGGCACTCTGCGCGTCGAAGATCACATGCCGGGCGTCGGTGAACCGCTTGAGAAAGCGGCCGATGACCGACCGCAGCGTCGGGCTGGTGTTTGTGGATGTGAGGACGCGCACCGCGCCGCCGCCCTTCGCGATTTCTTCCAGCGCTGCCGAGATTCTGGCGTCGACGTCCTTCCATGTCGACGGCTGTCCGTTCTGCAACGGGTCGGTCAGTCGGTGGCTGTCGTATAAGCCCATCGTGAGAGCTTGGCCGACGGCGCACAGCCCGCCGCGCGACAACGGATGTTCCGGCATCCCCTCCATCTTGAGAGGCCGACCGTCGCGGACACCGGCAAGCAGTCCGCACCCCGCCGCGCAACCGCTGCATGTGCCCGCATAGTATCGCCTGCGTCCGGGGCGCATCCCTTCGCGCAATACCGGCGCAGGCCGGGCATGTTGCACCGGAGCACGCCCGCAACCGCCGACGGCTGCCAGCGAGAGCGTGAACCCGGCAGCCTCGAGAAAATTTCTCCGGCTGACTCCCGGGGGGGGAGGAATTTCACTTTGCCCCTGCCGATCCGCGGGGCTTTTCCAGTATTGAGGTTTCTTCTCGTGTGAATTCGTCATGATCGCACGGCTGGCAAGAATTCGGTTTGCAGATGCTGCGACATTCTTTGATCTTTGCGTGACGTCTTAATGGTTGCAGGTGATTTCAAAACCGGGAGGGCGAGGCTCCCGCCGAGCCGCTGCTTCCGAAAGTTTCTGGTTGTGGCGGCTCCGACAGAGCGTCGCCCTCCAAATACAAGGTTTTGAAACCACGTCCAATACTTGTTGGCGAGAAACACTCCTAGTAGTGGCAGGCGGAGCAATCGAGCGACGGATTCACCGGTTTCCCGTTGACGCCGCGCTCGTGAGCATCGCGGTGGCAGTTCACGCACGAACCCATCGAAAGAGTTGAGAACTGCTCCAGCTGATGCATCGACTCGACCGGCCCGTGGCATGTCTGGCAACTGACGCCGGCAGCCACGTGGGCACGATGGTCGAAATAAACAAAATCGGGCAGATTGTGTACGCGAACCCAGGGGATCGACTGCGGTTCTTTTCCGTCGGTGGGAAGCAAATCGTCGCCGAGCCCCATGTAGTCGTACAGCTTTCGCAGATCCGGCGACACAACAAGTTTTGGTTTACGTTTCTCGGCGTCGGCCTGACGCAGTTCTGTCTGCATCACATCGAACGGTGCCGTCACAAACTTGTGACAGCGCATACAGACATCTCCCGAGGGAATCCCGGCATGCCGGCTCTCGGTGGCATTCGAGTGGCAATACTGACAGTCAATTTGCAGCTCGTCCGCATGCACGCGATGCGAGAAGGCGATCGGCTGCACCGGCGAATACCCCTGCTGGTTGCCCGGCAAACGCTGCTTCACCGCGGCAGCGGCAAACAGCGCACCGGCCAGGAGCAGGCCCGCCAGCAAAACCGCCGTGACGTAAGGCCTCGTCATGTCTCCACCTCAACACGGAATTTCCGCGTTACGACGCGCATAAAACCACCAGTTGACGATCAAGCAGCTCGCGTAATAGATCGCAAATCCGTACAGCGCATACTCGGGAGTTCCGGCTTTGATTTGTGTCGCCAGAATCTGCGGAATGAGGTACGCCCCATACGCGGCGATGGCGGATGTCCAACCCAGCACCGGCCCCGCCTGTTCTTTGGGAAAAATGATTGGAATCATGCGGAACGTGGAGCCGTTGCCGATGCCGGTCGTCGCGAACAGCACCACAAACAGAACCAGGAACGGCAGGAAGTACTTTTCGGGTGTGGGAGACAACCGGGCCAGCCAGGTGAAGTAGCCGGCGCCGATTGTCGCGGCCACCATGATCCAGGTATCCCATTGCGTGACGCGCGCCCCGCCCCATTTGTCGGAGAGCCAACCGCCGACCGGACGAATCAGAGCGCCGACCCCCGCACCGATCCAGATGTAATTCGCGGTGATCGGCGCGTGCGGATTCGGGATGGCTTGTGCGAGTGGCGTCCCGTCGGGGCCGACGGCAATATTCCCGAATACAATGTCGATCAACATGGGAAACGAATTCGCATACCCGATGAACGAACCGAACGTCATCGTGTAGAGCCAGGTCATCACCCAGTTGTGCTTATTGCGGAAGATGGCGAATTGTGCATTCAGCCCCTTCTGTATCGGCCCGGGCGTGCAGTACCGCATGAGGGCGAGCGTGACGATCACTGTGACCAGCAACGTGATGAACACTTTTGCGAGTTCAGGCACGCCTCTCCAATTCGCCAGCAAAAGCAGAATGCCGACCGTCCCTCCGCCGAATCCCAATACCGTCAGCCAGAGATACTTGCCGATCGCGATTGGGGCCGGTCCGCAATCATGCTGCGGCAGGTTGTTCATCACGAACCAAGCAGCGATGGCGAGGAAGGCCATGATCGGCACCCAGACGAGCGCCGCATTCTGCACCCAGACCTGTTTTTCGGCCCCGCCTCCCGCAACGGAATATGTTTGCGGGGGTCCGCCCCAGGCGCCGAACAGTCCGAACGTGATCACCGCCGGGATGAGAAACTGCATGACGCTCACGCCGGCGTTACCGAGTCCCGCGTTCAAACCCAGCGCGAGCCCCTGCATTCGCTTGGGGAAGAAGAAGGAGATGTTCGACATCGACGACGCGAACGCCCCCCCTCCCACTCCCGACATCGCCGCCAGCACGATCAGCGGCACGAAAGCTGTGTGTGGATCGCGCAGCGCAAAGCCAGCTCCCAGCGCGGGAAGGATCAGCATCACGGTGGTCATGAACTTGACATTCCGACCGCCGCAGATTGCCACCATGAACGAATTCGGGATGCGCAGCGTCGCTCCCATCAATCCCGCGACCGCCGGCAGTGTGAGCAGCAATGCCGAGTACGCGGCGGGGTTATCGTACGGACGGCCGTCGTTGCCGAAGGTGAAATTGAACAGATCGGGATTGCCGAGGTGAATCGTCCGAATCACCTTCACGACCATTCCCCAGTACATCCAGACCGCGAACCCGCAGAGCAGGTTGGGAATCGATACCCAAAGATTCCGCAGGGCGATCGGTCGACCGGTCGACTGCCAGAACTCTTCGTTTTCGACGTCCCATTTCTCGGGTGTTCGAGCCATTCGGCACCTCGTTCGATTATTCGATGTGGTGCGCCACTTCCGGAGTCTTCGCGACCGTCATTCGCCGAATGACAATGTGCATCCAGGCGAGACAGATCGCGACAACGACGAAGAAGAACATCCAGCAACTGGTCCACAGACCGGTTTCCCGCAGCAGGTAGCCGAAGATCACGGGACAGACAAAGCCCCCCAGTCCTCCCAGTACTCCGACGATGCCGCCGACCACGCCGACGTCTTGCGGGAAATAATCGGGGATGTGCTTGTAAACGGCTGCTTTGCCGATTCCCATGACCGCGCCCAGGAGCATGCTGAGAACCGTGAAGATCCAGATATTCGCCTGGAAGAAAATCTGGGTGATGCCTCTGGCCAGCAGTTCTTTCTTCTGAATTTTCTGGCCGACCTTGACCACGGGCTCTTGCCACGACGTCGACCTTGGCCAAATCAGCAGCCCTTTCGCCCGTTCATCCTGAGAGACTAACTCTTTCTCTTGAACTTTGAGTGTGTACTGCTGGGTACCAACTTTGGTGGTTTCGACGACTATCCGGGATGGTGTGACTTCCGTGACATCTCCCGCGGCACGCGACATTATCCCGCTGCCGGGGGAACGGATATCCATTTGAGGGACGACGAGCAGCGCGCAGCAAAGCAACGACAGCCCGAAGACCCAGTACATCACGGCCCGTGCTCCCCAGCGGTCCGACATCCAGCCGCCCGCGGCGCGAATGACTCCCGAGGGGAGGCTGTTGCAAGCGGCCAATGCACCGGCCAGCGCGACGGTCGTGCCATAAGCGCTCACGTAGTACGGAACAAGCCATTGCGCGAGCGCGACGAATCCGCCGAACACAAAGAAGTAATACAACCCGAATCGCCAGACGCGGACGATCTTCAGTGGGGCGAGCCGCTCCGTGAGTGTCTTCGACGTTACCCCCTCGGCTTTCCGGTTCGTCGTCGTGGCGAAAAAGAGAATTCCTGTCAGGAGCAGCAAGCCGGCGTACATCTGCGGCAGGCGACGCCAGGCTTCCAGGTTTTGCCCGTAGTTCGTCAACCAGTTCAACACGTGCGGCGCGCCGAGACTCGTGAGAGCTGCCCCCGCGTTTCCCGCGCCGAAGATTCCGAGCGCCGTTCCCTGCAATCGACGGGGAAACCAGACCGATGTAAATGCGATGCCGACGGCAAAGCTGGTCCCCGTGAATCCGAATCCCAGCCCCGCGACAAAGAACTGCCAATAAGTATTGCAGTAACTCACCAGAAACATCGGAATCGCTGAGGCGATGAGCAGCCAGCCCAGCACCGGCCGGCCTCCCCATTGATCGGTCGCAATCCCAAGCGGCAGGCGAAAGATTGAACCGGTGAGCACCGGAATGCCGATCAGCCAGCCCATCTCGGCGGGGTCCCATTTCTGCAGACCGTTGTCCACGAGAAACGTCACCAGTACGCCGTACATCATCCAGGCGGCGAAGCAGATGGTGAACGTCAGCGTGTTGAGCGCCAGAATCCACCACGCTTGGCGGCGTTCTTCCGGGCTGTGAAAGCTGCTCATGTTCATGGCGAGCCGTTCCGTTCCATTCGACTATTTGTGGTTGCGATACCACCGCACCACCTGCGGCTTTCGCCACAGGTACGGGTTGGGAATCACCAGAATGTGGACCAGCCGGGTAAACGGGAAAAACCCAATCGTCAAGAAGGCAAACACGATGTGAAACTTCACGAGGTACGGCATCGCCCGGATGAAGGTAATGTCGGGATCGAGTTTCACGATCGACCACAAGTACGGCGTCAGGCTCGTCGCGAACCACGATGAACCCCACGGATGAAACAAGGCGATTCCCACTCCGCTGAGCACCTGCACCAGCAGCATGACGTAGATGACCCAGTCGGTGATCGTGGTGATGATTCTCACTTTGGGCGTGGCATAACGCCGCCAGATGATCCCCACGAGCCCGGCCAGCGTAAGCAGGCCGCAGGCCAGCGCGGAAATTTCGAGGATGTACAATCGAACTGGATGACTGTTCCATGCCAGAAGGCCGCGCGGCACCAGAAACGCAATCAAGTGTCCGACCGCCACGACCAGAATGCCGTAATGAAAAGGCACCACCGCCCAGAAGTGTTGCTTGTTTTCCAAAAACTGACTCGACAGGCTGGAGTACGAGAACGACTGCGCGCGGTAGCGATACACCGTCATCAGGAAGAACGTGAACAGCGACACGTATGGCAACGCGATGAACAGCACCTGGTCAAGATATCGTCCGGCCATATGACCTACTCCTCATCAATCGGGCACGCACTGTTCTCGGGCAAACTGACGTTGAGTGGTACGATTTCCCCGCCGCAGCCGCCTGACCCGCACGGAGAACAATGCAACGGGTCAACGCCGTTCTGTTTGACCGGATCTTCTTCCCGCGCCTCGAGCGCGGTGCGCGGCAGATCGAACTCTTCGAGCAGCACTTCGGTCAAGGCCTCCACCAGCGGTCGAAAGGACTGCTCGGCTGCAACGGTCCCATTTTCCTCTTTCACCGGTTGATCGAATGATACGAGCATCTTCCCGAGTGCAGGGCAGACACAGGCCCGCGCCAGTTCGCGCGCCGGCTCCGGTTCCATCGCCCCGAGCACCGCTAGCACGTGAACAACGTGATCCGGCAGTTCACCTGTTTCTTCGAGCCCGCGGTCGCGCATCTCATTTCTCATCCGCACCATGAACAAACCGCGGACGTACTCCTCGCCGAACAGATGCCAGCCGATCTCCAACGAACAGGTCGGATTCAAATCGAATGTGCGCGTGTAGCTTTCCTCCAGCTCATCCAGTTGCCGGGGGGCGACAGACTCCAAGAAGCGGGCCATCTGCTCGACGGCTTGACTGCCGTCGGCCCGCAGCAGATCCCCCAGTTGCCGGGCGTGCCCCGAATACTCTTCGTCCGGGTACCGGAACAGCTTGCTAAACGCGTCGAATAATTCCTGGCGGTGCGTTGTCATCACAGTCCCCTTGTCGGACCGGCTGAGAACCCAAACCCGACGCTCTGCTTGTGTTCGTGCGGGTCTTTCATCATTTCCACCGCCTGCTCGCGGTACATCGGAGGAATGACGAAGCGGTCCTCAAACGTGCACAGGGACGTCAGTTTGTAAATCGCTTCCGCTTCTTCGCGGGTGCAGTCGGCTTCGCGGAGCATGCGGTCGGCTGTTTCGCGATCGACGTCGCCCACCGTCTCCGCCCGGCGATGCCACCGCACCGCCTTCTGCTTTGCCAGTGCATAACGGACCGGACCTTCATGCCCTGCGCCGAACAGGTTCGCGAAGTACTTCATCGGTACGCGGGCTTCGTCGATATCGTGGAACAGGTTGTCGCTGGCGTGGTCGATCGTGTCGTTTTCCTTGTTGGCCTGCACCGGCGAGAGCGGGGGCACATAAAACAGCATCGGCAGTGTGCGATGCTCAATGTGCGGCGGCAGGGCGATCTTCCACACTTTGACCATCTGAAACACCGGCGATCGCTGTGCCGATTCGATCACGCCGTCTTGAATGCCGTTGGCCCGTGCTTCACGGATGACTTCCGGATCGAACGGATCGAGAATCATCGCCCGTTGCCCTTCGATGAGCTGATCATCCGGCAGGTTCGCGACATCCTGAAGCTTGTCGGCGTCGTAGAGCACGACCCCCAGGTAACTAATCCGACCGACGCACGAATGGAAGCAGCCTCGCGCCTGGCCGGTTTCGAGACGCTGAAAACAGAGAAA
>CAZVJA010000248.1:0-7467 GCA_964626885.1 uncultured Planctomycetaceae bacterium
GCTGACGACCCTCGATCTCAGCTTCAAGGGAGCAGAACGCCGCGACCAGAACGTCGCGTACATTTGCCCGATGTGTCCGGAAGTCGGCAGCGACAAACCCGGCGACTGCCCGAAATGCGGCATGCCGTTGGAGCGAGCCACTCCGGCCGGACTCGACGTCCGGACGATCTACACTTGCCCGATGCACCCGGAGGTTGAGCAGGAAGGGCCGGGAACGTGCCCCAAATGCGGAATGGACCTGGAGCCGAAATTCATTCGCGCTGCTGACGAAGAATCGGACCGAGAGCTGGCTGACATGTCGCTGCGGTTCTTGATCGCGGCCTTGTTAACCGCGCCGGTGTTTCTCCTCGCGATGGCACCGATGATCTGGCACGGTTTTTCGATCGTCGTGCCGACGCAGCTCAGCCGCTGGCTGCAATTCCTGCTGGCGACACCGGCCGTCCTGTGGGCCGGTTGGCCGTTGTGGGCGCGCGGCTGGCGATCCATCGTTCGATGGAGCTTTAACATGTTCACGCTGATCGCGCTCGGAACAGGCGCTGCGTACATTTTCAGCGTAGTGGCCCTGCTTGTCCCAGGGTGGTTTCCGGCGTCGTTTCGATTGCATGGCGAGGTTTCCGTCTATTTTGAAGCGGCCGCGATGATCACAACGCTCGTCCTGCTCGGGCAATGGCTGGAGCTGCGGGCGCGGCGCAAAACGGGAGACGCACTGCGGGAACTGATGTCGCTGGCTCCCGAGATTGCCCACTTGTTGCGGGATGGTAATGAGCAAGATATTCCCTTGGCACATGTCCACGCGGGCGATCGCCTGCGGGTTCGACCGGGAGAGCGTATCCCAGTGGATGGCGAGATTCTTGAAGGAGCCACCGTCATTGACGAGTCGATGCTCACCGGTGAGCCGATTCCAGCGGAGAAGGGGGTCGGTGATTCGGTCGTCGGAGGCACCATGAATCAGACCGGTTCGGTCATCATGCGTGCGACGAAAGTGGGGCACGAGACGGTCCTTGCCCGAATCGTGGAGATGGTTGCACAGGCACAGCGAAGCAGAGCCCCCATCCAGGGGCTGGCGGATCGCGTGGCAGGCTATTTCGTGCCGGCCGTGGTGATGGCGGCGGTACTGACGTTTGCTTTCTGGGGGCTCTTTGGACCCGCCCCCCGACTCGCGAACGCGTTGGTCAATGCCGTCGCCGTGTTGATCATTGCCTGTCCGTGTGCACTGGGACTGGCGACACCGATGTCGATCATGGTCGGAGTCGGCCGGGGAGCCCACGAGGGAGTGCTCATCCACGATGCTGTATCGCTCGAAAAACTCGAACAGGTCAATACGCTGGTCGTCGATAAAACGGGGACCCTCACGGAGGGAAAGCCGCGGTTGCTGGAGTGCATCCCCGCCGCGCCTTTCAATGAGCGAGACTTGCTGGAAAACGCAGCCTCCTTGGAACATCAGAGTGAGCATCCGCTGGCCCGCGCAATCGCGGATGCCGCGAAAGAGCGGAACTTCGCGCTGGCGGAAGCACAAAGTTTCGTATCTCAAACCGGCATCGGCGTTCACGGGACAGTGAACGGGAAAAAGGTCTTCATCGGGCGGCGGGCGTACCTGGAACAGCAAGGTCTTGCGATCCCGATGGAACTCAGGACACGCGAAACAGCGCATGAATCGGCTGGGAAAACGGTCGTTTGGGTAGCCATCGAGGGGCAGCCGGCAGGTCTGCTGGTGATTCATGATCCGATCAAACCGTCGACGGCTGAAGCTCTTCGCGCGCTCCGCATGGCAGGAATTCGCGTGATCATGATGACCGGCGACAATGAACGAACCGCACAACACGTGGCGGACGAACTTGGAATCGAGGAGTTCGAAGCGGGAGTGAAACCGGAAGACAAAATTCGTCGCGTCGGAGCACTCCGGAACTCGGGGCAAATTGTGGGGATGGCCGGTGACGGCATCAACGATGCTCCCGCACTAGCCGAGGCGGATGTTGGGATTGCCATGGGAACCGGCACCGATGTCGCGATGGCCAGTGCCGGCGTCACGCTGGTCAAGGGAGATTTGCGCGGTATCGCTCGGGCTGTGCGATTAAGCCGGCGCGTGATGCGAAACATCCGTCAAAATCTCTTCTTCGCTTTTGTTTACAATGGACTCGGAATACCGATCGCGGCCGGTCTGATGTACCCGCTTTTCGGCTGGTTATTGAGTCCGATGATCGCCGCCGCTGCCATGAGCCTCAGTTCGGTCTCGGTCATCGGGAATGCTCTCCGATTGCGCCGCGTGTCGCTCGATTGAGCATGCGGAGCTTTCACGGGCTGGAATGGCCGGTTTCTCACGAAGTGACCGAGATTATTGCAACCGGTGTCCCGGTCTGATGTTGCGTCCTACATAGCTGAGAAGCTGATCATTCGGCGACCGACGAGTGGCCCGTAAGCCGATGTTTCGGCACAACGATTGCAACGACGAACATCCAGCAATTTGCGGAGCCGAATCTCACGAGGATTTCTCGATGCGTTCACGAAATCTTAGACCGTGCTCTTTATCGTTGGAGTTGCTGTTGGTGCAGGTTGCCACGCTCGTTCGCGTGGTTGCCCGCCAGGCGGTGCTAGGACGCCCGCCGCTGCACGATCGTTTTCCAATTTCGCTGAACACAAGGATCAAGTATGTCTCGCGGTTTTTTGATCGACATGGATGGCGTGATCTATCGAGGGTCGGAACTCATCACGGGAGCAGACCGGTTCGTTCATACGTTGCTCGACGAAGACATTCCATTTTTGTTTCTCACCAACAACAGCCAGCGGACTCGCCGCGACGTGGTCACCAAGTTGCGCCGGATGGGAATCCGTGTCGAGGAGCGGCATGTGTTCACCTGCGCGATGGCTACCGCCCGATTTCTCGCGCAGCAAAAGCCGAACGGGACTGCGTACGTGATTGGGGAAGGGGGGCTGCTCAACGCGTTGCATCAGAACGGCTACTCGATCGTCGACCATGACCCCGACTATGTCGTCGTCGGAGAAGGGAAGTCGATGTCCTACGAGATGATTGAGACGGCGGTGCGGATGATCGAGCGGGGAGCAAAGCTGATCGCGACGAATCTCGATCCGAACTGCCCGACCGATCGCGGGCTGAGGCCTGGCTGCGGAGCTTATGTCGCGATGCTCGAGGCTGCAACCGGTCGAAAAGCGTTCAGTGTGGGTAAACCAAGCCCCATCATGATGCGCGCGGCGCGGAAAGAGTTGGGACTAACCGCGGCGGAAACGACGATTATCGGAGACACGATGGAGACGGACATTCTTGGCGGAGTGCAGATGGGCTATCACTCCGTCCTCGTCCTCTCCGGCGGAACGAGGCAGGAAGACCTCGTGCGGTTTGCCTATCGGCCGGATGCCATCGTCCCCTCGATTGCTGATATCGATTTCCGATCGGTGGTGCTACAGGATACTGCTGCGTGACAATCGCGCATCGCTGCCGGCGCCAACGACCGTTGAACCACCTGCGTACATTAACTTGCGCGCCGTCGATTATGGGCGGAACATCAGTCGTCGGAAGAACGCGGTCTGCTTGACGGGTCGCCCCTCTGCTTCAAGCTCGCGACGCAAATCGTCGAGCTGCTCGCGGGCAACCGCCAATTCCGGGTTGATGCGCAGCGCTTCGTCCAAATGGCGCTCGCTGGCCCGCAAATCCCCGGCTTCGTACAGGATCACGCCAACGTTATAGTGTGCCTCAGCTTCGCCGACAGTTTGAATGAAAAGCGGTAGTGCGTCATCGATCCGGCCCGATCTTCCCAGTGCCACCGCGAGGTGATACCGGATCATCACGTTCTCGGGAGCCTTCTCGACCGCCGGCCCCAGAAGCGCAACGGCATCTTCCCAGCGCTCCTCAGCCATGCACACTTTGGCAGTCGAATCGAGAACGTTCGGGTCTTGAACTTCCAGCGCGGGAGGAGTAGCGGATTCTTCGTGGAGATTTTCTGTAACGGGCAATTCGCGCGAGACCTCGAGTTCTGCGGGAGCATGTCCGGCCGAGGAATCCTTGCGGGCGACCGACTGGTCTTTGAACGAATTTGACGCGATTAAGTGAGGAAACCATCCGAAGGGACGCCGCTGGAGCAAAGGAAGTGCGGAGGTTTCCTTTTTTGTGTTGTACACAACTTGGCAGCTGGGAAGGGCTTTACGAAGCTGCTTGACACCTTGTGGAGTCACCTGTGACCCCATCAGACTCATCCCTTTCAGGTTGGACATCGCATGCAGGTGCTCCATCCCGGTATCCGTGATTTGCGTATGCGCGAGGAGAAGGTATTCGAGTTTGGTCAACCCCGCAACCCGGCGAATCCCCTCATCGCCAACCGAAGTATTCGCAAGACCAAGCGATTTGAGGTTCGCCATACCCGCAATTGATTCGAGGCCGTAATCGGTCACCTTGGTTCCGTTGAGCCAGAGCAGTTCCAGCCCCGCAAGCCCTTGCAGCTCCTTGAGCCCCGCGTCAGTGACTGGTGTACCGGTGAGATCGATCTCTCTCACGTTCGTCATTTCCGCAAGCAATTTCAGTTCGGCGTCAGTGATTTGCGCCGAAGAAAAGTCGAGCCCCACGACACCGTCGACCGTTTCTTTGTCGCCGAACGGATCATGCGCCCGGTTGAATTTAACCACGGCTCCAAGCTTTTTCAGAAGTGCCAACGTGTCGGTTACTGGGGCAGCTTCCGGCATCGGATCGTTGGAAGGAACTGGATCTGCCGCCAGAGGTTCCTTGACCGGCTCCGGTTCCAGATTCGACGGAGGCGGAAGTTCAATCTCGACCGGATTGGGTTCAACAGGTGGCTTGTTTGTCAGCGGTTCCTCGAAGTCCCACGGCTCGGCTTTCGATGGCTCTGTTTTCGGCTTGTCGACCACCACCGGGTCGCGTGCAGTATCCACAGGAGTGGATTTGATAGTCGGAAGTTCCGGCTGGCTCGTCACGGGAGGGGCTTGGACAGGTGCCCGATCCGGCTCGACAGCGGAGATACTTGGCGGAGTTGGTTCGTAGGCAATGGCACCGGGGGACGAATTGCAATCCTTTTGCTGCATATCGCAGACATGGGCTTTACCCGAACGGTCGCTACCTAGTTCACAGCATCGGTGTCCCGGAGTGTGACAGCCTCCAACGAAATAAACATCCAGAAGGCCGGCCAATGCCACCAAAGCCGTCACTCGTCGCTTCGACATGATTTCACGCTCCGTCGTGGCAACATCCATGCTTATGTTGCAGTCCGTGATTTCCCTAGGTCCGCGCCAAAGAATGAGGGCGGTACTTTGCAGAAAATCGGCTCGACCGGCGCTTTCCTTGCGCGTAAAAACTGTTAACTGGGTGCAATCCCGGCAACAAACGATCGGTTATGGCACTCGGAACGGATGTGTCACCAGACAGTGCTGAACCTCATTTGTCCGACTTACCGTTTGTGACGGTTGTAACGCCGCTCCAAAACGTATTGCCGGAGGATTATGCATAACTGCTCTGGGCTCGCTGTTGCGAATTTTCGACATGTGGGGGAATCCTTCCCAGACGGTATACAACCCGCAGCCGTCCTTCTCTCAGGATGCGTGATAAGTTCTATACGCGGCGAGTACTTCGCCGTCCGGACACAAGGAGAGTTGAACTGTGAACACGTTGCTGCTGTTGCTGGCTGGCCTGATGGCCGGACAGGCCGATGAGCCGAAGATTTCCCCATCTGAAACACCCGCGACCCAGTCCTCGGATGTCTCGAAGGGCGAGCTATCGCCCCCCGCAGTGATTCTGAGCATCGCTGAGAATAGCCCAGTCGGTACCGTCGTCGGCTCGGCAGCCACGGCCGAGGATGCATCAGCCAGCAGCCCCAGGTATGAGATTGCCGGCGGAAACGACGGCGACGTTTTCGCCATCGATCCAGCTTCGGGAAAAGTCTCTCTCCGTGACGGTGTTTCGCTCGATTTCGAAACTCGATCCTCGTATGAAATCACGATCGAAGTAACAACGGCGGCGAATCCCAACGATGAAAATCAGAAGCGGTTCATCGAACAATTGCGAAAAACGGGAGCCGACGAAGAGACGATTGCGCAGTCGCTCAGCCGAACGACGGAACGGGTAGTTCGCCTGGAGGTGACTGACGTCAATGAAACTCCGCTGTTCCAGGAACGTTCATTCCATTTGGACGGGAAGAGTCCGGCAGGGACAATTGTCGGTACTTTAACCGCAGTTGACCCCGACCAGGGGGACCACCTTCACTACACCGTCGGTGATGAGGTGACGACTCGCATCTTTGCCGTCGATCCAACATCGGGAGAGATCAGTGTTCGTGATCCAGAGGCAATCCGCGCGCACTTCTCCAGCGGCGGCGCGGCGGACTATCAAGCAACGTTTCAGGTAGTGGATGCCGCCGGACTCGTGGATCTGGCCTCTGTTACAATCTCAATTTCTCCGCCGCCGGCCCCCCCAGTGGTTGCAGAAATTCCCCAGGTGCAGCCAACAGCGGAGACAGGCCGTTCGACTCAAGAGTTGGGCCAACACACTCCAGAACCGTTGGAAGCAGCTTCCAAAGCATCCGAACCGATTGCCGTGCCAATCGTCGAAAGTGAACCGGAAACTGAACAGTCTGCCGGAACAACTCCCCGAGTTGAACAACCGGAGATCGAGCACCATGCGCAACAGTCCCACGCTGTTGACGCTACGCAGGAAGCAACTGCTGAAATTCCCGGTGCAGAACAAAATGTCGGAGTAAAGGCCGAATCGAACGGAAGTGGCAGGTTCTCGCGTTTCCTGAACTTCGTCTTCTTTGCCATCCTGGTGGGGGGAGGGTTTCACCTCTACAAACGCTCGAAGTCGCAAAGAGAGGCTCTTGGACGTCTGGCTGAAGACGAAGCGCGGTTGGCTGCGTTTGCACAGATTTTGGAGTCCCAGAAGACCGGTTTGGAGCAATTGCAATCCCAACTCGAACAAGAGAAAGTTCGGTTGGCTCAGGAAGCAAGCTCCCTATCCGCCCGTCAACAGCAATTGGAGAATCTTGAAAAGGAGTTGGAAGCCCAGCGAGCGGAGCTCGCTGCCGCCGCCGAGCGTTTTCAGGAAGACCATGCTTATATCGAGGCGGAACGCCAGAGACTCGACCATGCTTTCCAGGAAATTGAACGGCACGAACAGGAGTTGGCGGAACGCAAGGCCGCGCTCAATGATGCCATGACAGCGGGTGATCGGACCGGAACCGGGTCTGTCGAGGCCGCTGAGCAACTGTTGAACATGGCAGTGGATAACGAGTTGCAAGCACCGGAGGTCGAAAGCGCCGAAGTTCTCGAACTGAGGAACAAACTGGCCGACATGTTCGGAGTTGCGGAATCGGAGTTTTCACGCCCTCGGCCTGCTCGTGAGGAGACCGAGTATAACGGCATCGTGAAAGCCGATGATCGAGAGCTCGCTCGTCAAAAGTCTCGCCCGGAACCGACACCGACCTATTCGGCAACGAGTAACGAAACAAGCAGCGC
>CAZVJA010000249.1:0-5764 GCA_964626885.1 uncultured Planctomycetaceae bacterium
GGAAGCCGACCGACAACGCGTTGATCGAATCGTTCAACGGAAGACTGCGTCAGGAATGCCTGAATCAGCACTGGTTCCTGTCGCTCGAGGATGCGCAGCAGAAGATGGAAACTTGGCGTCGTGAGTACAATCGAGAGCGTCCGCACAGCGCGCTGGGAAATCGAACACCAAGTGAGTTCGCAGCTAAAGCTCAGGCTCTGCAGACGTGGTTGTCCCGATCCGCTTCCGCCCTCGCTCGGCCTCACGTGAAGGTGAAGGCCGAGGCGATGGCGACAGCGGACGGGACGTAGGACAAGCGTTGTGATCGTGGAAAAATCACGTTTCAAGTGGACCAAACTTGGGGACAAGGTCAAAGGGCTCAGAAACCTTCATAACACCTGGATCAGGTTTTCAACAGCAGGCCAGTACCTGAAACGACAGTTCTTCGTCCGGCGGGCGCGGCTCAGGATGATTCATCAATCAGGCTCCAATGGAAATCTTGATGATGGCACACTTGCCATAGATGACGGTTGGTACGTCGATGATAACCGCCACCGAGCAGCGAAATCATCGTAAACCCGCACTGTTGTGCCGTGCGAAGTATTTGGAGCGGTAACCATCTTCGTGTAGGATTCAGTGGCCAGAACCCGGCAGAGTTGCTCAAGGTGGCAGTGCGTGTTTCCATAATCTGCAAGAAAGTAGGCAATGCCGGTCCAACGACGACGAATTGCGGGAGCGCTGCTCACGCTCCTGTTTATAGGCACTGCGGTGGCATTGCATATCTGGGGACCGCGCGCGGAGACGCGGTACGTGGTCATCCACGCCGATGATGCCGGAATGTATCCCTCAGTGAATGCGGCCACAATCGACGCGATGGAAAAAGGGGTCGTGTCATCCTGCAGTATCATGGTTCCGTGCCCGGGTTATGAGGAGTTTGCAAAATACGCGGCAAATCATCCCGAAAAAGATTACGGTGTCCACCTGACTCTCAATTGTGAAACGCCGAGCGATCGTTGGGGGCCATTATCAGAAAGAGGAAAGGTCGCAAGTCTGATTGATTCTGATGGATACTTCTGGCGTTCCACTTCACAAACATCAACACATGCGAAAGTCGACGAGGTTGAACTGGAACTGCATGCACAGATTGATAAGGCACTAGCCTCTGGAATCCGGCTGACACACCTCGATCATCACATGTCCATCCTGTTTCAGCGGCCCGACCTTCTACGGCTTTATGTTCGATTGGGTAAAGAATACGGCCTTCCAATCCGTTACTCGAAGGCTCTGCCGGAACCAAGATACCTGGATCGGAATCAACCTGAGTTGATCGAATGCTACCAAGAAGAATTGCGGCGCCTGACTTCACGTACTCAACCTGTCTTTGAGGACAGCGATACGACCAACTACGAAATCCCCCCTCACGAGAAACGCGCCTATTACGTTGACTATCTACGACGCATGAAGCCGGGAGTTTCTGAGCTTATGATCCACTGCGCCTACAGAACTCCGGGGGCGATCCAGGCGCCAGCGTCTCACCGCCGCGAAACGGACGCGAAGATATTTAGTTCGCAAGACATGGCGGACGAATTGCGTCGACAGGGGATTCAGGTCATCACCTGGCGAGAGTTTTTAGCCATGACACGGAAAAACTGATCCATGGCCAGGCGCCGAAGAAGATTCGCCGACGTTATAAGACTCAGCTTGTTGGAACGACACCCTGACGGAGGTTTTCACTTGCCATGAAAAGAGAGCTTTTCGCAACGTCATCTGGCGACATATGATAGGATTTATCATTGGCTGCTGAGCAGGTGTGGGAATGTGGAATGTTTGTCGTAGACGTTCGGAGCTTTCGTGATGCCGGACGACTGGTACTACAAGTCAGGAGAAACGGAACACGGGCCGTTCACGTTCGTCGCCCTGCAACAATTGGCGAGTCAAGAGACGCTGCAGCCGAGCGATAAAGTGCGTCTGGGAATCAAGGGGCCTTGGCGTTTCGCTGATTCAGTCCCTCAGCTATTCGGTCCCAGCTTGGCCCGCCTGGGGGCTCAACCACCATCCTCGTCATTGCCGGTTTCGGAAGACATTCCTGAAGACGCACCGGAATCGCAAGGCTGGTATTGTCGAACCTTGGGAATTGACCTGGGACCACTGTCGTTCACACAGTTACAGCAGATGGTCGCACGGGCAGAACTTTCCAATGACGATCTGGTACGGAACTCCATAGACGAGGAGTGGCGGCGACTCGGATCGATACTCAGTGCATCTCGGGCTTGTGGAGATCAATCCTCACAACCAATCGAGGCTGGCGATGTCGATTCGACTGCGGTTCAAGACGAGTGGTATTATCGAGTCGGAGATCGTGAACATGGCCCGACTTCGCTGGTTGAATTGAAGTCGCTCGCATCCGTCAGTGGCGAAACAGCCTCTGAAATTGTCATGCGGCACTCGAGTGAAGAGCATTGGCAACCACTTCTCTCGCTCGGGGAGTTCGCGGACCAAGGACTTGTGAAGCAGATGGCAGCCGTTCCGAGAGTCGGTGGTCATTCTCCACAGGCCGGTCATGGCGCGCCGGCGAATCTGCCAAGGCGCATTTCTGCTAGTCGATTCGTGCAAAAGCGTTCTGCGGATCAGCAGTGGGACAGATTTGGAATCCGAAACTTTGTAGAATTACTGAAAACGAATGCGGATATTGTTGGGGCGGCTACGCTCCTGCTGACAATTAACGCGGTTTTATTAGCGATGAGCTATAACTCCTACGCCACCGAACGAAAATACTTTGAGACTTTTCGTGAAATCAGCACCGAAATGAGTGAATTGCAATGCCGCAATGCATCCTCCGAAGACTGGTCCGAATTCACATCGCGTGCCAACCAGAAGATCGAACCGATTTTGAAGGACCTTGATCATACGGCGAGCGTGGCGAACCCTGTCCGACAGCACCTGCGCTGGGCCGGGCGCGATTATTTGAGCGAAATGCTGTCGAGAGCACCGCAAAAGAGCGGGAAGAATTCCGCTCCAACCGAGGCGGAGCAATTCTTCGAGAAGCATATGAGCTTAGTGCAGCAGGCGCTCGGACAGCAATAACGTACAAGCGTCAAGTGCGATAGAACGTCTGCAATCGCCATACTGAAAGTTTACGGCAGATGTTGAGCTGAGGGAATCACGCGATCACATATGTACGTCGGCGGTCCAACCACACTGCCAAGCCGAAAATGGCAACCAGCTGCAGCAGCGCAACGGTGGGCTTTGCCGGCATTTGAAGGGCCGCAGCAACCGTAGTCGGAAGAAAGCGCGGGACTGTTGCCGACCATGCGACAATTTGTCCGACAGCGATGACGACCAAAGTATTCCGTCCAATCGCTATTATAGGATGGAGCACCGCCAATATTCTCCTCCTAGTGACGAGGATTTGCAGTGCTCCCAAAATCAAGCAGAGCCAGCCGATCGCGACAAGGACAAACGACGATGTCCACAAACGGGGATTTATCGGCAAAATATGGCCCCACAAATAGCCTAGATTCAGAGCAGCAACTCCCACAGCAATAAGCCAGACTGGCTTTCTACCAGAATCGATTCGCTCGTCAATCAGAATCTGTCCGACAATGAGACCTGCTATCGTGACCCCAAGAGCGGGAATCGTGGTCAATATCCCTTGAGGATCCCACGAACCGAAATAGGCCCGTCCCGGAAGCAGCATCTGATCGAAGTACGTCGCGACACTTCCATCCATCGTATACGGTCCCTCCGAATCACCTGGAACGGGACCAAATTCCAGGACGGCCCAGTAATCGAGCAGTAGGAAGACGAGCAAACCAGCGTGAATGCGCCATCCCGAAGTCCGCTGCAGTACCGTCGCAATTACGTAGCAAACCGCAATTCGCTGAAAAATGCCTACCCACCGGATATCGAACCCATGTGAGAACATTTCCCCTTCACAAAAGACGCCGATTGTGAACAGGAGCACAAACCGGCGGCAAACCCGAGCCCACGGCTGATGGGTCTTTTTACTTTCGTTCGTGAGCCGCGCGGACGACAACACAACGGCGGTGCCCATTGCAAACAGAAAACCGGGGAGTACGAGGTCGTATGTCGTCAACCCCTGCCAAATGGATGGGGACAATTGCGCCCGAATCACTCGTCCGAAGGCTGAGGTCGACAAGAAATGGAACTTGGGTAAGGCAAGATTACTCAACAACCAAACAAGGACCGCTAAGCCACGCAATGCATCGATTTCGAGCGCCCGATCTCGGCATAACCTCGGAGCAGATGGATTATTCAAAGCCGATCCTTAGTAAACGCTTCAGAATCGAACGAACGGCTTCAGCGATCTTATCAATCACCTCATAGTTTGAACAATCAGCGTTTCCTCGATATTCCATTCCTCTGTTTTTCGAGGAGAGGTGGTTTGCAATAGCGCTTTTACCCCACATTGATCGTCTGGTTTTACCATCTTGCAGAAATGGTTCTTGATTTCTGAGTTACCCATGAGTAGTTTAAGCGAATCAGGATGCTAAATTTCTGTCTCCCTGTCTAGTAGTCGAGCGTGTCTGTTTTGTTCGACGGCCCGAGGATGTGGCTGATGCACCGGCGCACCGGTTTCTCGCTTGTTGAGCTTCTTGTTGTCGTGGGAGCCATCAGCCTATTGGTGGCTCTTCTGCTGCCGGCTGTACAAAATGCCCGTGAAGCCGCCCGTCGCGCGCAATGTCTGAATAATCTTAAACAACTCGGAGTTGCCTTCCAAAATTATCACGAGCAATTCAGACAGTTACCCCCAAGCTACGTCGCCGTGCGCAACACGATTCTGCCTGTGAAACTTGGAATTCCAGGTTCTTACGACGATGCCAACATCCACACTTACGGCGAGTTCCTGCTGCCGCACATGGAACAGAACGCCATTTACACAACCATTGACTTTAAGGCCCCAAATTTCTCCCCGGCCGACCTGACATCGATCGGCCTGCCAGGCTACACGGCCGACAATCAGGCTGCGGTGGGCCAGCCAATCGCTATTTTTGTCTGTCCCTCCGCACCGCATAGCGTGAATCCCTATAAGACAACTTGGACAGAGTTGGGAATTCCCGTTACCTTTCGTGTCGGCGCGAACGACTACGGTCCAAGTAATGGCGTCGGCCGTGCGGTAGGTGGGATCTCAGACTTCGCTCCACCACAGGGGGGGGTGATTGACGGCATCTTATCCAACAATTTCCCGAATACGAAACTTTCGGATGCGAGTGACGGCACATCAACTACGGCCCTGATGTGGGAAATTGGCGGACGGCCGGACATCTGGCGTGTTGGAAAACGAGCGGCTGGAGTCGCTTTGGGGGGAGGCTGGGCCGACATCACCAATGCCGAGAATTGGTTTCATGGTTCCACAGTGGATGGAGCGACGATTCCCGGCCCTTGTGCGATCAATTGTACGAATGAACGCGAAGCTGGTGTCTATAGCTTTCATCCGGGCGGCGTCCATGTTCTGTTGTGTGACGGCTCCGTCCGGTTCCTTAACCAGAATGAAAGCATCGCGCTGTTTGTCAATCTGGTCAGTTTTCAGGGCGGTGGTGTGATCAGCGACTTTTAGGCGGAAATGATGAAGCCGGAATTCCGAAAGCGAATTCAGCAAAGTGCCTCGGCCAAAGACGGTCGCCGAGCCGGTTTCACGATGACCGAAATGATCGTTGCTGGCGTTGCCTGCTTCATACTCGCGAACGCGGCGATCTTCGGTTTCGGGCCTTTGCGTGAAATGGCGCGTCGACAGCAGTGTAGCGACAACCTGCGCCAACTCAGC
>CAZVJA010000249.1:5864-7423 GCA_964626885.1 uncultured Planctomycetaceae bacterium
ATCAATGGGGGAAGTGAATTCGTTCCAGAGGAATTCGGCAATCTTTGCAATCCCGCACCACCGGAAAACCGCTACGTTTTCTCGGAAGAGAACCGTGCCTTTCAATGGTGGGGGAACGGCATCACCGGCATCAACAAGTGTTTTTCGCTGGACGACATCCGTAACGGCCTCTCCACCACTGTGGCGATCGAGGAAATCCGAGCCGGCCTCGCCTCCATGGATACGAGAGGAGCATGGGCGCTCGGCCAGATTGGCGCCAGCATCACCTGGGGGCATGGCGTGGTTGGGGACGCCGGCGGACCGAACATTACGGAAAATGATTTGGGACCCGACGACATTGTGAAGGGACGCGAGCTGTATTTGATGCTGGGGAGAGAGTTCATCGACGGCGAACGGATGCAATGCTGTGATCATTGTGACGAAAACTTTCAGGCGACAGCGCGCAGCAAGCACCCCGGTGGGGTGCAGGTGCTGATGCTGGACGGGGCGGTTCGCTTCGTAAGCAATGAGGTGGACGCCGGGCTCTGGCATGTGATGCATTCCCGCGAGACGCCGAGCGAGACATTTAAGGAGACCTTTGGGGCAGAACTAAACGGTCCGCACTGGACTGAGGCGCCAAAGCCTGAAGATTCCGGAGCGCCGCATGTTACCCCGCACTCTGCCCCATCGGGCGGAGAGCCAACCAAGGATGTTGTCAATTCGCTCGGCATGAAGTTTGTCCGAATCCCGGCAGGGGAGTTCATGATGGGCTTACCGGACGAAGATCAGCATCTCCCCTTTCCACCAGATGCCGTCCCGCATCGCGTGCGGATTACACACGATTACTACCTGGGACAGTTTGAGGCCACACAAAAGCAATACGAACGGGTGATGGGGGAAAACCCGAGTTGGCATGTTCCCACGGGTGGCGGAAAGACTTTGATCAAGTTGTCAAACACGGCTCAATGCCCCGTCGAGAACGTCTCCTGGTACGACGCTATCGATTTCTGCCGCCGTCTGGGTGAATTGCCAGATGAGATTTCCGCCGGACGACGCTACCGGCTTCCGACGGAAGCGGAATGGGAACGCGCTTGCCGGGCCGGCCTCAGTGGACCGATTTCGTTCAATCGTGTCTGGGATTCCACGGATAAGACTGGCGAGATCGCGGGAAGGGAGAAGCCCCCCAAGGACTTGGTCACAGTGCCGGTGGGTTCCTATGAGCCAAATGCATTCGGCTTATTTGATATGTGCGGTAACGTGTACGAGTGGGTATCCGATTTCCGTGCGACGGGATACTACGCCCGTTCGCGAGTTGACGATCCACAGGGCCCCTCAAGTGGATATATGCACGTGATCCGCGGCTGGCATTGGGCAGCAACCGGGCCGAAATGCAAGGTCTATGTTGCGAGCGATCCTTGGACGGGAAGCCGTTTTATTGGTTTTAGGGTTGTTTGCACGCCCGGCTCTGATTAGGCAGTTTGCGTTTTGGATGGGTACGACCGATGCAGAATGCAAAACGATCGAGTAAGTGACTATCCGAAAACTGCTCTTTTCGTGAAGTTGGGTTTGGAGATACACCA
>CAZVJA010000250.1:0-7404 GCA_964626885.1 uncultured Planctomycetaceae bacterium
GCCGCCAGAAACCGCTCGACCTTCGCTAGATCCTTCACCCCCGGTGACGATTCGACGCCCCCTGCTACATCCACACCCCAAGGGTTCGCAGCGCGGATCGCTTCCGCGACATTCTCGGCTGTCAGTCCGCCGGCGAGGATCAGCGGCGGCCAAATGTCCCGGCGATACTCCTCGCGCAGTACATCCCATGGCACGGTCTGCCCTGTTCCGCCGTATTGTCCCGCGACGTGTGCATCGACAAGACACGCCCGCAACGTGATACCGAGCGCGCGGCAGCGGTCGAGATAATCGCCGAACGGCTGAAGTTTTTCCGCTCCCATGCGAAACGCCCGCACCAGTTGCAGCGCGGGTTGTCGCAGCAAAAGTTCCGCGAGCAATTCGGGAGGCTCATCCCCGTGGAGTTGCGCGGTTTTCAATCCGCAGCGGGTGCAGATCGTATCGACTTCCGCTGCCGAGTGATTGACGAAGACGCCGACCGCTTCGACCCTGTTGGGAAGGGTGCGAACGATCTCGGCCGCGGTTTCGAGGGGGACATGCCTCACCGAACGAGGGAAGAAATTGAGACCGATCGCATCGGGGCGCAGCGCCGCAACCGCTTTCGCCGTCGGAACATCCTTTATGCCGCAGATCTTGGTCCACATTTCGCCGACCCTACACTGGTTCCCGCGTCGCGCACAGTGTTATCATACATATCAACGATCGAAAATGTGACGAACGCGGGGTTCCACCCAAGATTTGAGGCTATTCATCCAGCAAAGGTTCGTGACCATGACTGAACGCTCCGCCCGACGTGAGACCTCCCCCGCTTCTTCCATTTCCGCCCCGGATCGCCGCGACTTTTTGAAGACCGGCGCTGCTCTCGTCGGCGGATCGCTGGCGCTCAATCTCGGGCTTCGTTCCAGTGCCTATGCCGCCGGGAGCGACATCATTCGCGTCGGGCTCGTCGGTTGCGGCGGGCGCGGAACCGGAGCGGCGGCTCAGGCGCTCAACGCCGATCCGCAGGCGCGGCTTGTCGCCATGGGGGACGCGTTTCTCGATCGCCTCGAAGGGAGCTTGAAGAACCTGCAGAAGCAATCGGTCGGCGAGAAGGTGCAAGTCGCCGACGATCATAAGTTCGTCGGGTTCGATGCCTACAAGCATGTCATTGAAGCCAGCGACGTGGTGCTGCTTTGCTCTCCGCCGCACTTCCGCCCGGCACATCTAAAGGGGGCGATTGACGCCGGGAAACATGTTTTCGCCGAGAAACCGGTGGCTGTCGATGCGCCCGGAGTGCGTTCGGTGATGGAGACGTGCAAGAAGGCGAAAGAGAAAAACCTGGCGGTCGTTTCGGGACTCTGTTGGCGGTACGACCACGGCATGCGAGCCACGTTCGAACAGATCCACAGCGGCACGGCCGGCGAGATTGTCGCCATGCAATGCAGCTACAACACCGGCGGGCTCTGGAATCACCCCCGCAAGCCGGAATGGTCCGACATGGAATGGCAGGTCCGCAACTGGCTGTACTTCACCTGGCTCTCGGGGGATTTCAACGTCGAGCAGCATGTGCACAGCCTCGACAAAATGGCCTGGGCGATGGGGGACGAGCCGCCGAAGGAATGCAGCGGCACCGGCGGCCGGCAGACTCGCATCGCGCCGGAGTTCGGCCACATCTTCGACCACATGGCGGTCATCTACGAATACAAGAACGGCGTGAAAGCGTTCGCCCGCTGCCGGCAGCAGGACGGCTGCACCAACGACGTCAGCGACCACATCTTCGGCACCAAGGGACGGGTCGACATCTTCAAGCACCGCATCCATTCGCACGACGGCAAGCTCATCTGGAAGTTCGACGGCGAGAAGGGAAACATGTATCAGACCGAGCACAACGAGCTCTTCGCATCGATCCGCTCGGGCAACCCCATCAACAACGGCGACTACATGTCGAAGAGCACGCTGATGGGAATCATGGGACGGATGTCGGCCTACACCGGCAAAGACATCACCTGGGAGCAGGCCCTCAACTCGACGGAAGACCTCACGCCGCCGGCCTACGAATGGGGACCGATCTCCGTTCCACCGGTCGCGATGCCCGGCCTGACGCCGTTCGCGTGACGAGACGATTCCAGCGGCCAATGTTCAGCGCGCCTACCGATGAACGAGCCGAGTGAACGAGTGGCAAAAGCGAACTGACTCGGATTGATGTCGACGTCGTGCCGGTGTCGCACGATGGAATCTATTCGGTTTTGTGTCCGATCGAGCAGGTGCGGGCCGCCATGGCGAGCGCCACCCAGCCGACGATGAACAGCGTGCCGCCGATCGGGGCGATCATGCCGAAGCGGGTGATTCCCGTCAGCGTGAGCGCATACAGACTGCCGGAGAAGAAGACGATTCCCAGCAGGAACGACCAGCCGGAAATTAGCATCCAGCGTGTGCTGGCGTTTGCGAATCCGAGCAGTCCGACGGCGATGAGCCCCAACGCGTGATACATCTGGTATTCCGCGCCGGTCTTGAAGTCTTGCAGGTACTTCCACGAGGTGGGAACGGAGAAGCCGGCGACAGTTTTAGGTGAGGCTTCGGCATACTGCTCGGCGAACCGCGTGTCGAGCCCGTGCGCCGCGAAGGCCCCCTGCACGACAGCCAACCCCGCGAGCAGCGCTCCGACAATCAGCCAGCTTTTGGATGAACTCATGGTTGCGAACCTCGTTTGGCCGTGGATCGTTCAACTGGAAATCTTGACACCCAGCACTTGGAGCAGCGCCGCGAGCCACGCGGGGTGCGCGGGCCAGGCTGGTGCGGTAATCAACATGCCGTCGACATGGGCCTGATCGAGCGGCACTTCGACATATTTGCCGCCGGCAAGCGACACCTCCGGCGCACAGGCCGGGTAAGCGGTACAGCTTTTCCCCTTCAACACGCCGCTGGCCGCGAGAAGCTGCAGCCCGTGGCAGATCGCGGCGATCGGCTTGTTCGACTCCGCGAAGTGCCGCACGATCTTGCAGACGGCATCGTTCAGGCGAAGATATTCCGGCGCCCGGCCTCCCGGAACGACGAGCGCGTCGTACTCGGCGGGTTGAATCTCGGCGAAGGTCGCGTTGAGCGTGAAGTTGTGCCCCGGCTTTTCGGTGTAGGTCTGGTCCCCTTCAAAGTCGTGCACGGCGGTCCGTATCCGGTCGCCCGCTTTCTTGCCAGGGCAAACGGCATGCACGGTGTAGCCTGCCATTTGCAGTGCCTGGAACGGCACCATGATTTCGTAGTCTTCCACAAAGTCGCCGGCGAGCAGCAGAATCTTCTTCGCAGCCATGAGATCGTCTCCCGAAAAGGCGTTCCCGTCATGCTACCTCCAGCCGGAGAAAGGGACCAGCATCGCGATTGTCGGACGAATTTCCTCGGGAATAGAGAGGGGCTTGCGTGGCGATGTCGCGAGGATGACAATAAGACCCGCTCGTCTTCCCCGTCATAACTAACCAGTCTGGTGCCGCATGACGAAGTTCACTCGTATCCGCAGCGCCTCATTATTGTTCATCGCGGCGATGACCGTCGTGGAGCCATGCCGCGCCGCCGAAGCACGTCCCAACGTGCTGATGATCGCTGTGGATGATCTGAACGACTGGGTCGGCTATCTCGGCGGGAACCCGCAATGCCGCACGCCGAACATCGACCGGCTGGCGGCGCGCGGCATGCTGTTCACCCGCTCGTACTGTGCCGCGCCGGTCTGCAATCCGTCGCGGGCGGCGCTGTTGACCGGTTCGCGTCCGTCGACGTCGGGGGTCTACTCAAACTCGCAGCCGTGGCGCGTCGCCCTGCCGAATGTTCTCACGTTGCCGCAGCATTTCATGGCAAATGGGTATCACGCGGCGGGCTGCGGGAAGATCTTTCATGGGGCGTTTCCGGAAGATGCCTCGTGGAACGAATACCTCCGGCAGAAAGGTGATCCGGAGCCGACGAAGGAGATCCTCGAATCCCCGCACAGCCACGCGGGCACGATTCGCTGGGGAGAGCTCGACGTCGACGATTCGAAGATGAGCGACCACAAGATGGTCGATTGGACAATCAAGTATTTGAAGGAGAAGCACGATAAGCCCTTCTTTCTCGGCTGTGGAATCTTCCGTCCGCACATGCCGTGGAATGTGCCGCGGAAGTATTACGACATGTACCCGCTCGAGACGATTCAGTTGCCGAAGGTGTTGGAGACCGACCTCGACGACATTCCGCCGGCGGGTCGCCAGATGGCCAAGCCGGAGGGGGATCATGCCACGATCCTGAAAACCGGGAACTGGCAGCGCGCGGTCCAGGCCTATCTGGCGAGCATCGCCTTCACCGACGGCGAAATCGGCCGGCTGCTCGACGCGCTCGACAATTCGGACTTCGCGAAGAACACGATTATCGTTCTGTGGGGAGATCACGGCTGGCATCTGGGGGAGAAGCAGCATTGGCGGAAGTTCGCGCTCTGGGAAGAGGCGACCCGCACGCCGCTGATCTTCGTTGTGCCGGGGATGACGCAACCGGGGAGCGTTTGCGAGCGGACCGTGGATTTGATGGCGGTGTACCCCACACTCTCGGAATTGTGCGGTATGCCGCTGCCGAAACAGCCGATCGAGGGGAAGAGCATCGTCAGCCTGCTGAAAGATCCGAAGTCGGAATGGAACACACCGGCCCTCACCACGCACCAGCGCAACAATCACGCGGTGCGGTCGGAGCGGTTTCGATACATTCGATACGAAGACGGCTCGGAAGAACTGTACGACCACGACGCCGACCCGCTCGAATGGAAGAATCTCGCGGATGACCCGCGGTTTGCGGGTGTGAAAAAAGAACTTGCGGCAGCCATTCCGAGCGTCAACGCGCCGGACTCCCCCAACATGCGCCGGGGAGTGCTCGAGCGGCGGGGGTCGGAATCCGGCGGATCGAAAAAGAATGATGAGTGATGTCGTTCGAGAAGCAGGTCGCGGAAAATTACCGGAACGTGATGGAACGGGTCGCGCGTGCCTGCAAGCGCGCCGGCCGGTCCCCCGCTGACGTCACGCTGATCGCGGTGACAAAATCCGCGGACGTTCCCTGGATTCAGGCGCTGGTCGACCTGGGGGCACACGATCTCGGCGAAAGCCGTCCGCAGCAGCTTATCGAACGGGCCGAGCGAATCACCGGTCCTGTTCGCTGGCATCTCATCGGGCATTTACAGCGGAACAAGGTACGGCAGGTCCTGCCGGTGGTTTCCATGATTCATTCGATCGACAGCCCGCGGCTGTTGACGCGTGTCGATGAACTCGCCGGCGAATTGCAGCTTTCGCCCAAAGTTCTGCTGGAGGTGAACATTTCCGGCGAGAACTCGAAGGGAGGTTTTACGTCGAAGGAAATTGTTGAGGCGTGGGAGACGATTCTTTCCTGCCGACATGTTAGAATCTCCGGCCTGATGACGATGGCACCGCTGGTCGATAACCCCCAGGAGATACGTCCGGTGTTTCGCGGGTTGCGGGAGCTGCGAGACCGCCTGCGGGACGCCTCTCCGCCGGAGATCACGCTGCCGGAGTTGTCGATGGGAATGAGCAACGATTACGAGGCGGCCGTCGAGGAAGGAGCCACAATGATCCGCGTCGGCAGTTCCTTGTTCGAAGGGATCGCTCTCAGCGAAACCGACTGACGTTGTTGCTCCAATTTCAAGATGGATTTTGCTGATTGCTGAAAGCTGACCGCTGAAGGCTTCTCTCATGATCGAACTGCGACAGATCGCCGAAGGGATTCTCATTCCCGTCCAGGCACAGCCCCGCGCGCGGCGAAATGCCGTGACCGGCATGAACGCGGGGCGGCTCAAGGTGGCTGTGACGGAAGCGGCCGAGAAGGGGAAAGCCAACGACGCGGTGATCGACGTGCTGGCGGAGGCGCTCGGGTTGAAGAAGTCGCAGATCCGGCTGGCTCGCGGCGCGACCTCGACGAAGAAAGAGTTTCTCGTCACCGACTCCACTCTGGAAGACGTACGGTTCGCGGTCGCCACCTGCTTGAGCGCGCTGAACAAGTAAGCCCGGTCGATGTGTCACTGGCTTCGCCAGTACTCAGCGCAACTTGTGTCAAGCACACTGGCGGAGCCAGCGGCACACGCAATCGCCCGCAGATCGATTTTGCGGCAGCGTCTACTTATCGATCGGCAACCCGCTCGCCAGCAGCACCGACTTTTGCACCTGGTAGTCGTGATCGTAGGTGAAGTCCGGTTCTTTCTCGCCACGCACGATCTTCGCCAGGTCGGCGACGTCTCCCACGTAACGGGGATAGTCGCCGAAAGTGACATCTTGATAACCTTTCGCGTACTTGCCGCGCGGCTTCGAGAGGGCGAAACGAACCGAGGGGGCATCGAGCGGCTGAATGTGGAACGTCCCCTCCGTGCCGCAGACGACGAAATGCCGCCGCGCGAAACCTTCGACCTCCATCGCGCTCGATTTCACGCTCGCGATCGCCCGCGGATAGGTGAACACCGCCAGCATGTTGTCCAACAGTGCGTCGTCAATCGTCGAGGCATGCTGCCGGAACGGCGTCACTTCCCGCGGCGGGCCGAGCACGCCATGCACCAGATCGATGACGTGGCAGCCGAGTTCGAACATCAGTCCGCCGGGATACTCCACCAGCTTCTGGCGTGAGCTGGCGTCGATCACTTTGCTCATCACGCTATGCACTTCGAACGGTTCGCCGAGCCAGCCCTTCTTGAGAAAGTCACGGAGCATCACCACCGCCGGGCTGTAGCGAAACATGTAACCCATCTGCACGGCCAAATGCTTGGAAGCGGCGGCGTCGAGAATCCGCTTGAAGTGCGGCAGCGATTCGCCGGCCGGCTTGTCGATGTGCACATGCTTCCCCGCCGCGATGCAGCGCTCGGCGGTGTCGAGCAGATCGCGGACCCGCGTTTCGACGCCGACGACCTTCAAGTCCGGTTCGTTGAGCAGCTGTTCTTCGGTGAGGAACCGCAGCCCGCGATACGTCTCGGTCGATTCGGCCCGGCGGCGGAGTTCTTCATCCGGCTCGACGACGCCGACCACTTCGTAATCGGACGACTTGCGATAGACGCTCATCTTGCTCGCATGGGCGTGCCCGACGCCGATCTGCCCGTACTTGATCTTGCTCATGAGTCCCTCGTCTCCAGCGGGATCGCTCCGCCCAAGGACGGAGATCGTACCCGACGACGATGTTCAAATCGTGTTTGTCGCCACGGCGGACCCTGTTCACGTTACTCCGTTTTTCCGCTGGAGTCACGTAGGTTCCGCCGCTCGAGGGGCGTTCCGAAGCACCCTTGTCAACGCCCCCTGGGGGCGGTTAGTATCCCCAACGTGGAGTGCCGAGGCCCTCAAATCGGGTTTTGCCCTTCATCCGCCGCCGTAGCTCAGCTGGCAGAGCGACGCATTCGTAATGCGTAGGTCGAGGGTTCGAATCCCCCCGGCGGCT
>CAZVJA010000251.1:0-7381 GCA_964626885.1 uncultured Planctomycetaceae bacterium
TTCACCCAGGAATTCGACGCCGTTTTCAGCAACGCCGCGTTGCACTGGATGAAGCGGCCTGACGAGGTCATCGCGGGAGTTGCCCGCGCGCTGCGGCCCGGCGGACGATTCGTCGGCGAATTCGGCGTGGCGGGGAATGTCGCGGCTGTCGAACAGGCTGTGGCCGATGCACTCGCCCGGCGCGGCATTGACGCGGCGGCATATCACCCCTGGTATTTTCCGACTCCGGACGAATATCGCGGCAAGCTGGAGGGACGCGGATTCGTGGTCCGCTCGATACAACTGATTCCCCGGCCGACCCCCATTCCCGGCAGCATGATCGACTGGCTGGAGACCTTCGGGGAAAGTTTCACTCGGGCACTTCCGACTCAGCTGCGGCCCGACTTCCTTGCGGAAGTGCAAGAGGCCTTACGGCCCAAGTTATGCAACAGCGACGGGCAATGGACTGTCGACTACGTGCGGCTGCGCTTCGCGGCAGTAATGAACTGACACGCGTCCGGTCGCTCTTGGCCTGGTATGGCGCGTGACCACAAAGACTCTTCGCAACGGGTGTTTTCGACGGTATGCTGTATTGACTGCGGAGAATCTCACCCCGACGGCTGCCGTTTGTCCTGCCTGAGTCTGTCGATCCTGCCAAAGTGACCAAGGGCCCGCCCGATGTCAAAAGGTTCCGCTCAGACCGCTCCGGTGCGTTGCCTTGGGCCGGGAAGCCGGCGCGAGTTCTTACGCGCCGGGCTGACCGGCATGGCGTCCCTCTCGCTCCCCGGACTGTTGCGTCTGCGGGCCGAAGCGGGACTCGACGCCGCGAAAAAGAATGAGCCGACCGCCGTCATTCTGGTCTGGCTGATCGGCGGCGCCAGCCATCTCGAAACCTACGATCCCAAGCCGCTCGCGCCGTCGGAGTATCGCGGCCCCTTCTCGCCGATCCGCACCAAGACGCCGGGTCTCGACGTCTGCGAGTTGCTGCCGCTGCACGCAAAAACATCCGACAAATTCACGATCTTACGGTCGCTGGCGCACACCGGGTTCTGCCATCAGCAGGGAGCACAGCAGTTGCTCACCGGCCATCCGGTCCGCGAATTGAAGAACCAGCCCGACAACCCCGATCTGTTTTCCATCACGCATCGTCTGCGGTACGACCCGGCCAAGAAAATTCCCAACTACGTGGGCATCAAGCCGACGCCGTACATCGGCCCGGCTTACCTCGGGCCGGCGTATGAGTGCTTCGCGGTCAACGGCGATCCGAACGACGCGAACTTCTCGGTCCCGAACCTCAGCGTCAATGATGACAAAAGAGTCGATCGCATCCGCGACCGGATCAGTCTGCGAAAAAGCTTCGACCGCATGGTCCGCGACGTCGATCGCGCCGGACGAATGCAGGCATTCGACACCTATGAATCGCAGGCGTGGAATGTGTTGACCAGTTCCGAGACCCGCGAGGCGTTCAATATCGAAAAAGAAGATCCGCGCATTCGCGATCGCTACGGCCGCAATGCCTGGGGACAGCAATGCCTCCTCGCGCGGCGTCTTGTGGAGTCGGGAGTGGAGCTGATTACCACCACTCTCAACGGCCCTCTCTGCGGTCGCGTACAGAACTGGGACGATCATGCGGTCAACCATCATTGTTTCGATGCCATGAAATCGCGCGCTCCGTATTACGATCAGGCGGTTACCGCGCTGGTGGAAGACCTTCACGAGCGGGGACTCGACAAACAGGTGCTGGTGATCGTTACTGGAGAATTCGGCCGCACTCCAAAGGTGACTTACCAGCCGGACAGCGCGTCGGGAGTGATGCAGCCGGGGCGCGACCATTGGCCGAATGCGACCTCGCTGCTTTTCAGCGGCGGCGGCATCACGGAGGGCCAGGTGATCGGCGCGACCGACAGCAGAGGAGAGTTCGTCACCGAGCGGGTTGTCGGTCGCCAGGATTTTCTAAGAACCGTCTACCACCATTTGGGGGTGAATCCAGAAGGATTGGCGTTCACGAACTTCGACGGCCGGCCGATCCCGGTCGTCTCCGACGGCGCGGTGATTCCTGAACTGGTCGCGCGCGTCTGAGGCCTGCGTTTTCGCACGCGGCAAGTCTCCCTGATGCGGAGAGATTGTTCCAGACCTCCGTTCTCTCCGCTGTCTTTTCAGATTTTGACTATTTGTAACAGCTTATTTCACAGGCTGTTATGTCGCCGGGGGCTTCCCGTAGCCTCATTTGCGGGGCTTTTGCTATAGTCCCGCCCCACATGGGGATGACCGAATCCCTTCCCGTCTACGTAATCCCGACGGCAGCAACCAAAAGCTGACATTCCTCGATTCCGGGGAATTGGTCGACCGCAGTTCAAGGAAGAACGACGCCATGCGACAACGCTATCAGAATCGTTCAATCTTCGGCATCGTATTCTGGAGTCTGCTGCTCGGTGGAACCACGGTGTATACCGCGTGGAAGTTCGACTGGCTCTCCATCGACCTGTCCGAAATGATTGGGCGCCGCATCGAAACGTCCGACAAGGCTGACCTGACTGCGATCGAACAGCAAGACGATAAGCCAGCCGACGGAGCCACGGTTGAAGGTGCCGTCTTTCACGATCAATCGGAACCGCCGGTCGAATTTGTCGCGGACGAGGCTCCCGAATTGACTCGTCCCGAACAGGAAACAACCGCCCGGTTGCGAGAGCTGCAGCAGCGGCAAACGGCGCGAGACGCGACCTCGACTGTACGAGGAACGCTCGATCCCGAGTTCTCCGCGCGCGTTCCCAGCAATCCATTCGCGGACGAAGCGAACGCGACTCCACAGCACCGAACAACCGCCGGAGAAGACCAGGGCGCCTCGGCTGCGGAGCCGACGCAATCGCGTGTCGCCGACTTCCGGCCGAGGGGATCGAATGCCTTTCCAAATTCAGGAGCGGGCCTTACGAAACAGGCTTCAAAACGTCGGCTTCCCCAGTCCGAGATTTCGCAAAGCGAACCGCACGGTTCGGAACGGGTGATTCAGGCCTCGAATGAGGAGCCGCAATTGGCGGCGCCGCCGGTCTCAGCCGCGGTGACCGAAGCGCTCCACGAAATCGATCGCCTGATCGGCGAGAACGATATTCTCAGCGCGCATCGCGAGTTGTCGAAGGCGTACTGGTCGCATCCCGAATTGCGGGGCGTGCTCCGGCAACGGATCGAGAAGACCGCCGAAACGATTTACTTTTCTCCCCAGCCTCATTTTCTGGAACCATACGTCGTGCAGGATGGGGACCAGTTCGCGAAGTTCGCCAAGATGTATGACGTTCCGTGGCAGTACCTCGCGAAGCTGAACCGGGTCGATCCCACCCGAATCCGCGCCGGTCAGAAGTTGAAGGTCATTCGCGGGCCGTTCAGCGCGGTCGTGGAATTGAGCCGCTTTGAAATGACGATTCATGCCCACGGCTATTATGTGCGCCGGTTCGACGTCGGAATCGGCAAACAAGGTTCCTCGCCCGTCGGCAAGCACGTGGTGCTCGAAAAAGTCGCCAACCCGCAGTACACCGATCCCGAAGGTCGCGTGATCGACGCCGACGATCCGAGCAATCCGCTCGGCGAGCGCTGGATCGATCTTGGCAACGGATACGGCATTCACGGCACCATCGAACCCGACTCCATCGGCAAGGCGCAGTCGCGCGGCTGCATCCGCCTGCGGAATGACGACGTCGCCGAAGTCTACGATCTGCTGGGTGTCGGCTCTGAAGTGGTCATTCGGCAGTAGGGCATTCGTTCAGCTCGATTTGGACTGCCACGGGCGGCTTATCCCGCCGCGCGAATGCGCGACGACGAGCTGAGCTCAAGAGTCGGCCTGGTCAAGTTCGTCGATTCTTAGGTGGTGGGTCCGTATCAACGTTCTGGCAGGGAGCGGCTGGAGCGAGCGGAGTGAACGACCAGTCCCGCTCGACCTGGGGGCGAACGAAAGCGGTTCGACCCCGGCCATCCACCTCAAAGTAACCCAGTACCAAAAAAGATTGAAATTGCGGCTGTCCGCGGCCCTCCGTAGAATGGTGGTCTCGTGGAGAGGTCGATAACCGACGTTGAGGAACGCGCATGTTCGACGTCTGGGGTCCAAAATTCCGCAACTGCGATGGCCTGACGCGCCGCAGCGTCCTCAAGGCCGGTGCGCTGCTGTGGGGGGGCTTCGGCCTGGCGGACCTGCTCCGACACCGTGCCGAAGCCGGGGCGACCAACGGATCAAAGCCGCGGACCGCCGTCATCCAGATCTTCTGCGGTGGCGGGCCCAGCCATCTCGACACTTACGACCTCAAGCCGCACGCCCCGGCAGAGATTCGAGGCGAGTTCCGCGAGATCCCCACCAACGTTCCCGGCATTCGCATTTCGGAACATCTGCCGCTGCAAGCACGGGTGATGGACAAGCTGGCGGTCGTCCGTTCCGTGCGACACGGCGTCTCGGGGCATCTCCCCGGCTCGCACCTCATCCTCACCGGCTACGAAACTTCGAACAACCCGGTCGATAACACCAGCCCCTTCACTGGTTCGGTAGTCGCCCGGCTTCGCGGCGCGAACGCCACTGGCATGCCGGCCTATGCCGCCGTGCCGCGCAAGGTGTCGTTCGGCTCGGCGGCTTATCTCGGCGCCGGGTTCAATCCATTCGCCACCGAGATGGAACCGAACGCCAAAGATTTCCGCGTGAAAAGTCTGAAGCTCGACAAGCGCGTCTCTTCCGACCGGCTTAGCGCTCGGCAGTCGCTGCTGGCGCGGCTCGATCATTTTCGCCGCGACGTCGATCTGCACGGCGACCTCGAAGGGCTGGATTCATTCTATCAAGACGCCGTCGAGATGATCACCAGCGACCGGGCCGCGAAAGCGTTCGACATCGACAGCGAAGACCCGAAGCTCCGCGACGAATATGGCCGAACTTCCATCGGACAGAACTGCCTCCTCGCCCGCCGGCTGGTCGAGGCGGGGGTGTCGTACGTCACCTGTCTCTCGGGCGGCGGGTGGGACACGCACAAAAACAACTTCTCCGAGTTGCGAAAGGTGAGCCTGCCCCGCTACGACCGCGCGATCGCGGCACTCGTCCGCGATCTGCACGACCGCGGGCTCGACAAGAACGTGATGGTGATGGCGTTCGGCGAATTCGGCCGCACGCCGCGCATCAACCGCGACGCCGGCCGCGATCACTGGCCCGGCGCGATGTCGATGCTCTTGGCCGGCGGCGGCTTGAAGACCGGCCAGATGGTCGGCACGACCGACCCCCGCGGGGCGTATCCGGCGAGCGACCCGCATTCCCCCGGCGATGTGCTGGCGACAATGTACCGCTTCATGGGGATCGACACGCACCACGAGTTCCACGACCACAACGGCCGCCCAGTGCCGGTGCTCCGCGAAGGAACGCCCATCACGGCGCTGATTTGAGTTTGATGAGGCTTCGACGAAATTCGTACTGCGTGTCGGCTGAACACTCGCTGAAGTAAAAGTAGGATGCGCAGAGTCTTCGAGGCCCACCATGAGATCTTGTGACTGGTGTGCCTCGCGAAACCTCGGCATACCCTACAAGACTGAGGAACAGGTGCTACCCCGTTACACCCGTCATAGAGGAGTCATGGATCACATCGATGCATACGCTTTTGATGACGTTAGCCTTGGCTCAATCAACCGGCGCCGACCCTCATTGGGTTTCGGTCGACCAAAATGAAGGCCAGTGTCACCTTCTGGATTTCGGCGAAAGACCAGATGGCACCTTTCGCGGAACCAGAAGGTGGTTCGGACAAGGAATGTTGCTGAAATGCACTTTCTTTGTCGCGACGACATCCTGGAAGTTCGATCTTCGTAACGCGATTAGTGCAGGTGGCATGTTTCATGGAGATCATCCGCCGTTGCATTATGGCTACAACGTGGCCTTCTTCGATGCTCAGGAGAATCTCATTGCTTGTGATGGCGGCGGTTTGCCTGACTTTCCTGCAGTCAGAGGTGGCGGAGCAACTTCCGTCACCCGTACGATGCCGATCCCCCAAGGGCTCCATCGCGACATCGAGTCTTACAAAGTGGCGTACTATGAGTCTGACGAGCCGATGGGGACGGTAGCGTTCGACGAGAATCAAGCTTTGGAAGTAACGTCAACGAACGGCGACACTGGAGAAACGACTGTCAAAAGTTGGCCCTTATGGAAAAGTGACGGCGAGTTGCGAGGTTCGTCATTCCAGGTACGAGCAGGCTCGCGACTTCTACCGAAGTCCATTCATGAAGTTTGGCGGGCGGAAACGACGGAGGGGATCTGTTCCCTGCACAAGCCAACTTCTTCAGATGACGGCGAGCGGAAGATGCAAGAGTTGGCCGTGGAATTGGGCGAAACGCTCACGCTGAAGGTCAAATGTCGTTGTATTGTGAATGCCAACAATGCCATCGAAACTTCGGTGAACGTCAAGAATGGGTCGAACAAGAAGCTCCACGGCGCACTGTACATCGCATTTTTCGACACCTATGGAAATCTTGTCGGATGCACAAGTACCGAAACTGCAACAGAGCCTCACGCGACGAGTCCTGCTGTGAAAATCAACGGCAGACCGCTTTCTGATTCATCGGTTTTCAGGAGCATCATGCCGGTCCCCGTTCCCCTCGGAATCGAGAAGAAAATCACGTCGTACAAAATAACCCTTTACGAATCTGAAAAGCCAATTGGTGCGACTGCTGATGAAAAGCAGCCAGCGCAATCAAAATAGTCGTCGTTGTGTGAGGTGCACCAGCGATTCCTCTGAGAATCGAAATGCGTCTTTCCGTCATCATTCCGGCGTTTAACTAAGAACGCTATCTCACTGACACCGTCACCAGAATTCAGGAAGCGGGACGGCGTTTTCAGCAGTTGAGCCCGTCGAACTCTCTCGAACTCCTCGTGGTCGATAATGACAGCTCGGACCAGACCGGAGCATTGGCGGCTCAACTCGGTGGCCGCGTTGTTAAAGAGCCAGAACACAACATCAGCCAGGTGCGAAACGCCGGAGCGAGAGTCGTGTAGGGTGGGCCAAGTCTTCGAGGCCACAATGAGATCTTGTGACTGGTGTGCCTCGCGAAACCTCGGCACAACCTACGGGACTCAATCTCGAACGGGCCGGGGAAGTTCAAACGCTAAGCCCCTCCCGCTGGGGGCGTGAATCGCACGTTGACGCATCTCCCGATGCGCGGTGGAATGGTCGCTGTGCCCGGTTCGCGGTCGGGTGGCCGACTGTGTAAAGAAGTTGAGGATTCTCCGTGTGCCACGGGCTCGGCCCGTGATCGGTTTCGATTGAATGCTCAACACTGGCGGACAAGCCGCCAGTGGCACCCAAGACGTCGGCACTGGTGGAGCCAGGGACACACGCGAGAGGACGTCGATTCTCGTCCGAGGAAATGCCATGCGGATGGTCGAGCACGCATCCAGGAG
>CAZVJA010000252.1:0-7274 GCA_964626885.1 uncultured Planctomycetaceae bacterium
TGCCATCGGAGAAAACCGTGCCTGCCACTGAGCGCTCCATGTCCGCCGTCTTCACCGTGAGGCGGATATAGGTGCCATAGGCGCCGCGCGCCGTCTGCTTCACCTCGTCCACCTTGATGCCACGCTCCTTGGCGGCCAATGGTGCCGACACCATGTTGACCGCCCCGATCTGCGGCAGAAGCACGCCAGCCAGGGCCGCCGAAGTGAGAGCGCGCGTGTTCATCTCACCCACATCGCCAGCATATTCGATGATGACGCCCGTCATGGCCTGGTCGGTAAGCTGGCCCGCGAAGGAGCCGAGCTTGTTGGCGAGGTCAACAAAGGGGCGCAGGCGCGGCGCTTCATCAGCGGAAATGGCAGGCATGTTGAGGGCATTGATGACAGCCCCGGTGAGCAGGAAATCCGCCATTTGCTCAGCCACCTGCAAGGCCACATTTTCCTGGTCCTGCTCATTCCCGATGTCGCGCGGAAGACATTCGTTGATCGCCTTGTAAACCGCCATCCACTGATCGCGCGTCTGCAGGCTGCCGACAAGCCGGGCCGCCCGGTTTTCCTCAGCTTGACTTTCGTCCTTCTTCGCGCTGTATGTGGCATTATAGGTGTTCGCATCCTTGGTAAGCTTGTCCGCTTTGCCCTCGGAGTCACCCCACCGTTCCGTTCCCACCGATCGGGCGACGGTCGCATAGCCGGAAGCCGACAATGACAAACCCACCAGCAGCGACGCCGCGGCGGCGACCGCCCACGGCTTCTTCCGCAGAATGGTGCGGGCGGTGGCAATTTCGCGCGGCAAGAGCGACGTGCGGATGCGCGTCTGCTTGAGACCTTGCAAAGCGATGCCGTACGGAACAGTGAAGCTGAGGATGTTCTCCTCGAACAACGGAGCCGTCAGGACCGCGTCCCCGACGATCGCCCCGAACGTCTCGACACGATCGACCTCGTATTGCAGGTTTTGCTGCAGGAATTTCTGAAGACCAGCGAGCTTAAAACCGTTCCCCATGCCGAGCACGCGGGAGATTTTTGCATCGCGATTGACGCTGGAGAAATAGCCGATCGACCGCTGAATTTCCGAAACATAATCATTGAACACCGGGCGTAGCGCCTGGAACACCGATCGCGGATCGGGGCTGCGAGTGGCGTTGCACTTGAGATGCTCGGCCTTCGCGAACGTGAGCTTCATTTCCTTGGTGAGAGCCCGGGTAAAGTGATTGCCGCCGATCGGAACATTTCTGATCCAAATCTTCTGGCCGTTGGAGACCAGGAGCGTCGTATTGTCAGCTCCCATGTCGAGAACGATGGTGTATTCATCGAGCCCGACAGTATCGTCACCCAGGCGGATTCCGAACTGGTCGTAGCTCAAGTAGTTGTAGAGAGCAAGGGGGGCGATCTGGATCAGATCGACTTCCAAGCCGGCTTCGGTGAAGGGCTTGAGTTGCTGCATCACCTGATCGCGCTTCATCGCGAACAGTCCGACTTCCGCCTCCAGTAGAAATCCGCTTTCTTCCGTCCCCTTGCCGAGCGTCTGGTAATCCCAGATGACTTCTTCCAGTGCAAAGGGGATTTGCTGGCGCGCCTCATACTTGACGATTTCGCTGACTTTGCTCGATTCGACCGGCGGCAATTGAATGAATCTTGCCAGGGCGCTTTGTCCGGGAACCGCGATTCCGACTTGGTCCCCTTTCAGATCGTTGCGCGATAAGAATGTTTCGAGTGCTTGAGGGATGAGTTCTTCCGGGATGGCATCCGGTTGGCTGAGGATTTTGGGATGCGGAACATAGTCGAACGCCGTCGCGACGACCTGATCGGAAGATTCCACATACTGCAAGCGGATCGCCTTCAAGCCGGCCTGGCCGATGTCGATACCCCACACGCCTGGTTTATCCGCCATGGTCTGACAACTCCCTAAACGATGCGATTCGAATCTCAACAAGAAGCGGACAGCTTCTCATCGTCTGCGAACACCATCGCTCAAACGTTTGTAGTTGCTCAAAACTTGTCGCGCGGCCCGCGCATCGAATTGAGCCGGCCAGGAAGCATCCCTCATTCACGGCTGCTGCCGGAATTTTCATATCCGCAAATGCTTCTTAAACCGGCGAAATGGTCTATCTGGGATGCTGAATTCATCCTGACGATGACAGAACCGGAAAACTCCGCACCTGAATGATACAAACGTCCCAAATTATATTCCGACCTCGGGACGACGACAGCTCCGCCGCCCTCGGAAATCGCTTCTAACATTAAGCTACCACGGGGTTTTGAGAAATGTCAATTCCCAACTCCCCGGCGTCGAATGAAGTTTCGCACCCGGTGAGCGATTTCGGCAGCCAAGAACTCTTCTCCGTGAGATTGGAGCCAAATCTTCGAAGGTTTTCCCAACCATGGTGACATTGGCCAGACCGCGATTTCCGGGATTTACTAGGAGAGGGACGATCGTCCCTTGCGAGAAGTTCCTCAAAATCCGGCCCTGATCGCAAAAAGTTGAAAATCGACCTGCTGGTCGATCTGCTCCGAAACTTCCCTGCCGCTATGATGGGGCGGATGACGTACAACGACCTGATCGTGCTCATTCCAAGCCACAGCCTGGAGGACTTCCCATCGGACCTGCCGGAGGAGAAGGCGGAAGGGCTGCTGAATGCATTTGCCGTCCTGTGGCATCCCCGCCTACTAGCCTCGGCGCGCGTGCTCCCCAGTTGGCATCGGGCCGACGACCCCCCTCACTTCACTCGGGACCGACTGATCGTTGTCCCCTCCACCGCGGAAGATCGTCTCCCCAGCGACTGGGCTGACCGAGCCCGGGCGGACAGAGCAGTGCTGATTGTCGGTGTCAGTAATCGCGCGGAGCTCCTCGCCGCGGCACTGGCACCACTCGACTCATCTCCCGACACGGCTGCGAAACAGGATAATACTTCTGAAGTCGCTCCTGTGACCGACGAAATTACCACGTCGACGGAAAACGATGGGGTCACGGAAAAACCAACCAAGGGGGCGGCCCATCGAACCGTCGCCGACACGGGCGAATCATCCGATTCGCTCGAGAATTCGATTACCCGTACCTCCGCCGGAACCATCGCCGAGCCCGCCAGCAGAATGGCCAGCCCTCCCGAGCCGCCGCAGATCGATCCCGAGCTCGAGGCGGAGTTTTTGGCGCTGGGAACCTGCCATTTGCAGTTGGAACTGCTGACGCGGCACATGCACCACTTCACGAGTCTCGACGAAGCCCATCTCAAACGTGAGGTGGTCGCTGCCGCGGACGCGGCTTTGGCAAATGACATCGATGCCGCACGGACGCACCTCCGAAACTGCTTCGAGGTCTTGCTCGAGGCCCGCGAGCGGTTTTATCCAGTGGATTGCTATCTCATCGATCTTTGTCTGGTCATCCCAAGGCTGGCGGATGAGCACGTGGAAAACCTTCTGTCACGCGAGATCCCCTTGAATGTCACTGTCACGGGGGCCGACCTCGCGGCGATTGCCGAAAAACGGCCGGCGATTATCGAACGTCTCAAAGAAGCGTGGAACAAAGGAACGCTCGATCTCGTCGGGGGAGAATATCTCGAACGCCCCTCGCCGCTGCTGCCTCTTTCCTCGGTCCTCTGGGAGTTCGAGTATGGACATCAGGTGATGCGCGAGTTGCTGGGGCGAACACCGGTCACCTGGGGTCGAAGAAAGTTCGGACTTTCGACACTCATGCCCCACATTCTCAACCGGCTTGGCTATCACGAGGCACTGCACGTCGTCTTGGATGACGGAATCTACCCGGACGCGGAACACAGCAAGGTTCGCTGGGAAGGCTGTGATGGGACGATCGTCGATGCCATCACCCGGATTCCGTTGGCTGCCGATAGCGCTTCCAGCTTTCTTCGCTTTGCGGCCCGCATGGCGGAAACGATGGAACAGGATCAGGTAGCGGCGGTCTTCTTCGCCCGCTGGCCGGAACTGAAGTCTCCCTGGTTCGGCGACCTCGAACGAATACAGAGGTACGTTCCAGTGCTCGGGCGATTCATCACGCTCCGCGAGTTCTTTCAATCCACCGATGACCCCGGGAGGATGGCGAAGTACGAGGCGGGTGAGTATCTGTCGCCATTCTTTATTCAGGCGGTGGCGGGAGAGGAACGCGACCCGATTAGCCGGTTTATCGATCACACCGCCCGGCGATCGGCGTTCGATGCCGCTTCGTGGTGCAGGCGCACCGCCAGAGTTCTCAAGGGGATGCCAATCCTTTCCGAACAGGAAGCGGATTGCGAACGGCAACTCGAGGAATTCGGTCTCAACCTACCGGAATTCACTCAGCAAGACCTTTCGGATGCGGCCGCGAAATCCGATTCAACCGTCGCATTATCCGGCACTTTGTCTCCCACGGCAGAGCGGTTGCAGATTCTTCTCAATGATTTCTCCGCGGACGCCGCCCGTGATCTTTCGGAAGTGGTCATGCACGGCGCCGGACAGCAGCCGGGGTATCTGGTCTTCAATACACTCTCGTTTCCGCGAACCGTGACGGTCGAGCTTCCGTCTCTCGAAACTCCGCCGGTAATCACAGGGCCGGTGCGCGGCTTGCAATTTGACGAAGAGCGTCGCTTTGTCACGCTGGACCTCCCGGGAAGCGGGTACGCGTGGATTCCGCTGTCGAGTGCTTCATCCAACTCAAACGGCGATGCGCATGCGACGCTCGCGTTACCAAATCTCCTGCGTAACGAGTTCTTCGAGGTATACATCAACGAAGAAACCGGCGGCATTGCCGAAATCAAGGAATACGGCCGTCGCCCCAACCGCCTCAGCCAACAGCTAGCGTTTCGGTTCCCTCTTGAACGAACCATCACAATCGTTGAGGGGGATGAACGGGACGAAATCCGAACGTACTATTCCGCCATGCGCTGCGAATCGTCGCACATCACCTGCGCCGGTCCCGGCATGGGAGAGATCGTGACCTCCGGAGAGATCTATGACCAAAGCGACGGTAGCCGGCTTGCAACCTTCCGCCAAGGAGTGCGGGTTTACCGCGGCCGAAGAGATATTGAAATAGACGTGGAACTGCACATCGATCGTATGCCGGAAGGCGATCCCTGGAGCAATTTCTTCGCATCCCGATTTGCCTGGCATGACGGAACAGCCGCGCTCACCCGTTCGCTGCAGCAGCAGGCGCAGCCGTTCACGATGGAGAGATTTGAAAGTCCGTATTACCTCGAAATCGCGACCGATTCGGAGCGAACGACCATTTTGAATTGCGGATTGCCATTCCATCGGAAGACTGGCCCGAGGATGGTCGACACGATCTTGGTGGCCGCGGGAGAAACGCGGCGGCGATTCCAGCTCCGAGTTGCCTTCGATGTCAACTATCCGATGCAGGCCGCGATGAATGCACTCACGGAGCCGGTCGTAGTCGCGACTAAGACCGGTCCGCCGCGCACCGGTTCGACCGGCTGGTTCTTCCACATCGATGCGTCGAATGTTCAAATACTGCGCGTGATGGAATTGGTCCGCGATCCGTCGCTGTTCAACGAAGCACCTCTGTCGTCCGGTCCCGAGGGTCCTCCCGCGTCAAAAGGCTTTGCGTTGCGGGTTGTGGAGACCGAAGGGCGATATCGGTCGGCCACGCTGCGTTGCTTTCGGACGCCGACCCGTGCTCGACAGCGCGATCTGCAGGGAAGAACAGTGGCTGAATTGCGGATCATCGATGACGGCGTGCCGATCGAGCTGGCAGGCTACGAAATTGCGGACATCGAATTGCAATTTGGCGAATCGTAGGAAAATGTCCGATGGTCTTCGAGACTGAGAAGTTCTGACGAAAATCGACTGTCGGCGGATGTTTGGATTGAGAAACAACGATGATCGTCACCATCGACGGCCCGGCGGGATCGGGCAAGAGCACGGCAGCCCGGGGAGTTGCAGCCCTTCTTGGGTTTGACTTCCTCGACACCGGGGCCATGTACCGCGCCGTCGCGCTTCGCTGTTTGCAGGCGGGCATTAACCTCAGAGACGAGCAGGCCGCGGCGGACGTTGCCCGTAGCACGGAGATTGTGGCACTCGGAAATCGGGTGCTGGCCGACGGTGTCGACGTCACTCAGGCCATCCGAACCGCGGAGGTGGCGCAGGCGGCTTCGATCGTAGCGATCAATCCGGAGGTGCGAGCCGCACTCGTGAAGTTGCAGCGCAAGGCGGCGGCAGGAAGAAATATCGTCACCGAAGGGCGGGACCAGGGGACGGTCGTCTTTCCTGACGCGGAATGCAAGTTTTACGTGACGGCGGCGGCGGAGGAACGGGCTCGTCGCAGAATGCTTGAAACGTCGGGACAACCGGGCGCGCCGTCGTACGATGAGACATTGAATCAGATCCGTGAGCGCGACTCCCGAGATCGATCGCGCGATGTCGCCCCTCTCAAGCAAGCCGACGATGCCGTCCGCGTCGACACGACGGGAAAATCGGCCGAGGAAGTGCTCGCACTGTTGGCAGGCCTGATCCGCGAGCGAGCCTCCCGAGATTCTTGCGATCCGACTCGCCGTTCGTCCTCGGAGACATCTCCTTGAGGGGCGGGCAAATTGGGGAAGATTTTTGTTGAATCCCCGGATTCATGCCGGTATATATGAGTCTGCGCGGGCCCGTACTATTCCTCGGACCCGGGTATGTTTTCCTCTGTCGAGAATTGTCTCATTTATCGGATATCAGGAAATCACGCGGGAGATTGAACAATGGGCCACAGATTCAAGCTGTTGATGCTGACGCTGGCGTTCCTGTTTGTCGCGGCGACCTCCAGAGCTTGGGCCGCCCCGGTGAGCGTCTCGTTCACGACCAGCGGAACCTCGGGAAATTACATTCTCGATTTCAGCGTGACGAACAACATGCTTGCTTGGCCGTCGCAGGGAATCTATTTCTTCGGTGTCTCGCTAAGTGCCCGTGACATCGTGGGAAGTCCCGGATTCTTCAACCCGAATTCATGGATTACTTGGAGCAACGTTCCCTACGGCGGTTCCAGCACGGTTTATAACAACAACTGGATCGGCGGCCCTGCCATCCTCCCCGGCAACACACTTTCAGGGTTCCAGGTCCACATCACGGATCTGGTTGCTCCCACAACAGTTCCCTGGTTCGCATTTTCGGCGGCTAACTTCTTCACTCCCGCCGATTATTACACCGGTCGGGGAGCCTTCTATTACGGCGGCGGTGGGTACAACCCTGGCTTTGAAAGTGGAGGGCCCGCTGCGACTGCCGCTCCCGAACCCGCGAGCCTCTCATTGCTGGGAGCATGCACGCTGGGGGATGGTTCCTTCGTCCGGCGACGTCAGACC
>CAZVJA010000253.1:0-3206 GCA_964626885.1 uncultured Planctomycetaceae bacterium
CGCATGCGAGCAATCTTGGTTGCGGTGGTGTCTCTGGCCGTCTGTGGTTTTGCGTCGAATTCCGCGCGATGCGAAGAGGCATCGGCCGCGAAGCTGGGACAAAAGATTGCTGACGTTTCGTTCACTGATTCCGCCGGGAAGAAATTCGCGTTGTATGACCAGAAGGAGAAGCAGGGGACGGTCGTGGTGTTTCTGTCGTTCGAGTGTCCGGTGTCGACGAGTTACTCGTCGGTGCTGGCCGACATCGCGAAGCAATATTCCGACCGTGGCGTCGCGTTCATTGGTGTCTGTGGCACCGAAGGAGAAACGGCGGAATCGGTGGCCAAGCATGCCGAGGAATATCGCCTCGGTTTCCCCGTTTACTTTGATCCGCAGGGGAGCGCGGCCGCGGCTTTCAAAGCAGCGAAGACTCCGGAGGCGTTTCTGCTCGACCACAACTTTGTGCTGCGGTATCGCGGCCGGATCGATGACGGCTTCGCGGCACGTCTCAAGAAGAAGCTGCAGATTGAACACCACGACTTGAAGGACGCGCTCGAAGAAGTTCTCGCCGGCAAGCCGGTCAGTCGTCCCGTGACGGAGGCGATCGGCTGCCCGGTCAGCATCGCGCGGAAAACCAAGTCGGACGGCAAGGTGACCTATTACCGTGACGTTGCACCAATTTTGCAGAGCCGCTGTCAGGAGTGCCATCGGCCCGGCCAGGTCGGCCCGTTTTCTCTGATGACCTATCGGCAGGCAATCAATTGGGCGGATGACATTAAGGAGTACACTTCTTCTCGCCAGATGCCCCCTTGGAAAATTGCGGAAGGAACGCCATTCCACAACGATCGCCGCATGAGTGACGCGGAGATCGCCACGCTCGCGGCCTGGGTTGATGATGGAACACCGGAGGGAGATCCCAAGGACGCGCCGCCGACACCCAAATACGCGGAGGGTTGGAAGCTCGGCGAACCGGACCTGGTTCTTTCCACGACCGATGATTTCGTTCTTGGAGCGGGGGGGCGCGATCTGTTTCGCGTCTTCGTGCTCCCGACAAATCTCGATGAAGACAAGTTCGTCGTGGCGCTCGAAGTGAAGCCGGGAAACCCGCGCGTGGTGCATCATACGCTCAACTTCATCGACGAAACCGGGCAGGGGCGCAAACTGGAACAAAAAGGCCAGGAGCAAGAGAAATCCAAAAAGCCGGACGAGTTCGATCGCGGACCGGGCTACTCGGTGGCGATGGGAGTCGGCTTTTTTCCCCAAGGAGGATTGGGAGGCTGGGCGCCGGGACAGCGGCCGCAGCATATGCCGGACGGTTACGGGTTCCGCCTGCCGAAGAAAGCGGATGTGGTGGTGCAGGTGCATTATCATCGCAACGGCCGCGTCGAACATGACCGATTGCAGATCGGCTTGTACTTCGCCAAGAAATCGGAAGGGATGAAAGTTTTCAAGGGAGGGGTGATTGCAGGTCGGTTTCTGGCGATTCCGCCGGCGATCGGCAGTTTCCCGGTGACCGGTTCAACAACCGTCTCGCAGGAATGCGTGTTGTATTCGATCATGCCCCACATGCACCTGCTGGGCAGGGATATCAAAGTGACTATGAAAGTGCCGGAGGGAGAAAAGCAGACTCTGCTGAAGATTGCCGACTGGGATTACAACTGGCAGGAGACGTATTTTCTCAAAGAGCCGCTGAAGCTCGCTCCCGGCACGGTGCTGGAAGTGGAGGCACATTACGACAACAGCACGGGCAACCCGAACAATCCGAACAGCCCGCCGAAGTTCGTGACGTTCGGCGAGCAGACGACCAACGAAATGTGTTTCGTCTTTCTCGGAGCGACCTCCGACGGGCCGGGACGATCTCCCTTCAGCCGACCAAACTTCGGAGGACGCGGACAGCGGCGCGGAGGCTCCGACGGCGATCGGTCGAATCAAAACAACTCCAAGGATTCCGATGAGAAGCGGGAAAAACCCGCGGAGCCGGCCGCTCCATAATGCTTTATGACGCTCTGAAGCGATTTACGACGATGTTGCCGTAACGTTCACGCTCGTTAACACCCGAGTCGTTCCCACGATTCGGGATCGGGAGCGCTCACGGTGACTGGCTCGCGGAGCGTGGGGTGTTCAAAGGTTAATTCCGCGGCGTGCAGCGCGATGCTCCCCCCCATGCGCGTCTTCGCACCGTATTTGCGATCGCCGCAAATGGGATGCCCCATCCCCGCCAGTTGCACGCGAATCTGATGGCTGCGTCCCGTCAACGGCTCGACTTCGAGCAGCGTGCAATTCCCGCGACGAGCGATGCGGCGAAATTTAAGTGTCGCTTTTCGTGCGCCAGGCGTCTCGGGTGAGACGGATGTCACGACGTTGCTGTCGCGATTCTTCAACAGCCAGTCGGTTCGTTCCCCTTCTCGTGCCGAGACGTTTCCTTCGACCAGCGCATGATACACCTTGCGGACGGTGCGCTGGCGGAACTGTTCCGCGAGTCGACCGGCGGCTTTGCTCGTCCGAGCGAAGAGAACAGCTCCCGAGACCGGACGATCGAGACGGTGCACGACCCCCAAGAAGACATCGCCGGGCTTGTTGTACTTCCGCTTGATGTATTGCCGCGCGTATTCCAGCAGCGAGACGTCGTCCGATTCGTCACCGACCGTCAACATTCGCGCCGGCTTGAGAACCGCGAGACAGTGATTGTCTTCGTAAAGAACGGTGAGCGCGGATTTCACGGCACGCCCAACGGAGAAGAGATGATGATTCCCATGAATCCGTGGACCCGCCATTCAGATGATCACGAAATCGTTCAGAGAGAGGTCGGTATCGACGCCGTTGCGTTTTTCGACGGGTGGGGCGTGCGGCAGCGAAATCTGAATTGTCACATCGCCGACCTGGACTTTGTCGTCGTGGTGCAGCACGGTCTCCGCCTGAATTTGTTCTCCGTTGACGAGCGTGCCGTTGCGGCTTCCGAGGTCGCGGACGCGGACCGTGAATTCATCCCGTTTGATGACACAATGATGACGGCTGACGGTCGGGCTTTGCAGCCGGAGATCGCAATCTTTATCGCGGCCGATGATATATCGATGAAAACCGAGCGGTACGACCTTGCCGTCACTCTCCGCGCCGTGGATCTTCAACTCACCCGTCGTGGCCGACGTGGGACGGACCGGTTCGACCGGCACCGGCCGGGGCTCGAGGCTGGGGCGTTTGCCGATTGTGAATGCGAGCAGGGCGGTGTC
>CAZVJA010000253.1:3306-7191 GCA_964626885.1 uncultured Planctomycetaceae bacterium
TTTGGACAGCGCACGTGCCCGCCGGCGTAAACGTCCATGACGCTGATCTGTTCGCCGCAATGACAGGCCACGCCAATTAACATGCGCTCGGTCCTCGCGCAACGTGCTCGTTGGGATTTCCGCAAACTGTTGACTAACGGCCTTGGCCCGCCGGATTTCGTCGGCGGATGGAACAACCGCCGGCTTCGCTTAGAGAATGTGAGAAGAATTCGAACAGGGTACACAAGCTCTCTTCAGTTTGCGACGGAGAATTCTCGTCAAAGAAGAATCGCGGGAAAGCAGGGGCCTCGGCGCGGCAATGACGAAGAAATCGTCAAGATGCGGCACTCGGCACCCTGCTTCGCCGGACCGCTGCATTGCAAACCACATCCCTCGTCGTCACGATGGGGAGTAATCGCCAGTTCCGCCGAAGGTTCTTCGTGGGAATGGGGGAATTTTCAGGGTAGATCGCCCTTTTTGGAACAGGCGTACAGAAGGTTGTCGCGATCGTTTGCAATGAAAATAAGGAAGTCTGGGTGGCAGGGGTGACAGATTCAACGAAAGCAAAAAAGAAGCGGCTGGTCGTGCTCATCATTCGGGATGGTTGGGGAGTGAATCCTCGTTCCCCCGAACACGCGGAGGAAGAAGGAGACGCGACGCATTTCGCCCAGACGCCGATCGATGCCCGATTGCAGTCGAGCGCGCCGCACGCGACGCTCGATCCCTCCGGGGAGTCGGTCGGCCTGCCCGCGGGGCAAATGGGGAACTCCGAGGTCGGTCACCTCAACCTGGGCGCCGGTCGAATCGTGTATCAGAGTCTGACGCGCATCTCCCGCGCAATCCGCGAGGGGGAATTCTTCCAGAGCCCGGTGCTCAAGGAGCTGACGGACCATTTGAAGAAGAATGGCGGGCGGCTGCACGTGATGGGGCTCTGTTCCGATGGAGGGGTGCATAGCCATCTCGAACACCTGTTCGCCGTGCTGGAGCTGGCGCGGCGGGCTGGGCTGTCGCGGGTCTTCATTCACTGCTTCACCGACGGGCGCGACACCTCGCCGACGTCGGGGGCGGGCTACATTCGCCAGATTCAGGATAAGATCCGTGAGCTCGGAGTGGGAACAATCGCCACGATCACCGGACGCTACTACGCGATGGACCGCGACAAGCGGTGGGAGCGGGTGAGCGAAGCGTACCGCGCGATTGTCGATGGAGTTGGACCGGTGAAGGATGATCCGGTCGCGACGGTCGAAGAGTATTACGCGACGGGGAAGACCGACGAGTTCCTTCCCGCGACAGTGATTCGCAATACGGGAGTTCCGGCGGAAGAGCAGAAGCTGCGCGACGGCGATGGAGTTCTGTTCTTCAACTTCCGCGCTGACAGGGCTCGGCAACTGACGCATACCCTTACCGACCCGAAGTTCGACGGTTTCGATCGCGGGACGCCGCGGAAGGTGCATTTCGTCTGCATGACCGAATACGACGAAACGTTCACCCTGCCAATCGTGTTTCCACCCGAGCAGATGAAGAATATTCTCGCGGAAGTGCTCGCGGCCAACGGGTTGAAGCAGTTCCGCATTGCCGAGACCGAGAAGTACGCGCACGTCACATACTTCTTTAACGGCGGCGTCGAGGAGCCGTACGCGGGAGAGGATCGAATGATGATCCCTTCTCCCAAGGTGGCGACTTACGACTTGAAACCGGAAATGAGCGCGGCCGGCGTCACCGAAGAGTTGATTGCGCGGCTTGAGTCGGGCAAGTATGACGCCGTGATCGTGAACTATGCGAATCCCGATATGGTGGGACACACCGGGAGCATCCCCGCGGCGATCAAAGCGGTGGAGACGGTCGATGCCTGCGTGGGACGCGTGCTCGACACACTGCGTAAGATCGGCGGAGCGGCCTTGGTGACCGCGGACCACGGCAACGCCGAGAAGATGAAGGACGAAGAGGGAAAGCCGTTCACGGCGCATACGACGTTTCCGGTGAACATCTTCTACGTCGCCGACGATCAGGGGAAATGGGAGCTGCGTCACGGCATTCTCGCGGACGTTGCGCCGACGATGCTGCATCTGCTTGGAATTCCGGTTCCGGCCGAAATGACCGGCACGTCGTTGCTGGTTCCGCGCGGCTGAGAACTTGCAATTTGGAGCGGACATGAACGCCTCACGCGCGATGTTGGACATTCTGGCCGGGGCCGGCGTGAAGTACCTGTTCGGCAATCCCGGCACAACCGAGCTGCCGTTGTCGGATGCGCTGATCGATTATCCGCGCATCAAGTACATACTCGGCCTGCAGGAAGTGCCGGTGGTCGGAATGGCGGAAGGTTACGCGCAGGCCTCCCGGTCGCCGGGCGTGGTCAACCTGCACATCAGTTGCGGGCTCGGGAACGGCATGGGGATGCTGTATAACGCCTGGCGGGCGGGGACGCCGCTGATCGTTACGGCGGGTCAGCAAGATCGCCGACTGAAGTTCGAGGAGCCGATCCTCTGGTCCGACATGGTAAGTGTTGCGCGCCCCTGGACGAAATGGTCGGCGGAGGTGGAACGTGCCGAGGATTTGCCGCTCGCGTTACGCCGCGCGGTGCAGACGGCGCTGATGCCGCCGACCGGACCGGTGTTTCTTTCGATTCCGGTCGACGTGCAGCGTGAGGAGATGGAATTCGATCTCACGCCGCCGCAGCCCCTCAATCCGCGTGTGCGCCCGCCCCAAGCGGAACTGGAGCGCGCGGCGGCATTGCTCTCGTCGGCGAAAAATCCCGGGATTCTGGTCGGCAGCCGGGTCGTGGAAGCGGACGGAGTTGCGGAACTCGTCGAATTGGCGGACTTGCTTGGTGCGCCGGTGATTTCGGAATCGGGGACAACACATGGTCGGCTGAGTTTTCCCTGCACGCATTCGCTTTCCGCGCCCGGTCTTCCCCTTTGGGCACCGGAGATTCACGAGCGGCTCAGCGAGTTCGATGTCTTGTTTGTCTCCGGGATGGATGTGTTTCGGTTGTACGTCTATTTCGAGCCGGCGCGGGCACTCCCCGCGCACATCAAGCTGATTCATCTCGATCAGGATCCGTGGCAGCTCGGCAAGAATTATCCGACGGAAGTGGGACTGTGCGGCGATCCCAAGGTCGGTTTGAAGGAACTCGCGGAGCTTGTGCGCGGCCGACAGACCGCCGAACAGAAACAACAAGCCGCCAAACGGCATCAGGCGCGGAGCGCGGCGCATATGGCGGCGCGCGAGGCGCTGCTGGAAAAAGCCGCCGCTGAGAAAGCATCGCTGCCGGTCACGCCGTTGACGATCATGAGCAGCTTGGCGCGAGCGCTGCCGCCGAATGTTGCCGTGATTGAAGAAGCGGTGACCACCACCAGCACCTATCTGGAGCGATTGGGAGCGATTCAAGACCCGACCGGCTACTTCGGTCATCGAGGCTGGGCGCTAGGTTGGGGGTTGGGATGCAGCATCGGGGTGAAGCTCGCCTGGCCCGACCGCCCAGTGCTGGCGGTCTTGGGAGAAGGGGCGTCGCTGTACGGTATTCAGGGGCTATGGACAGCAGCGCGATACCGGATTCCGGTGACGTTTGTCATCTGCAACAACGCGCAATATCAGATTCTCAAAGTGGGGGCTCAAGGAATGGGGCTCCCACAGGCAGTCGCGGGGCGATTCGAGGGGATGGACCTCGTGAATCCCGAAGTCGACATGGTCGCGCTGGCGAAGTCGTTCGGCGTGGAAGCGGAGCGAGTGACCGACCCCGACGAACTGTCGGAGAAGGTGCGGAAATCGTTGTCAGGGGACGTCCCAAGGCTGTTTGACGTCCCGATCGCACGGACCACCCCTAGCCGGGTGAAGGACTGACGTACAGAGTTGGCCCCCTTCGGCCCTCTCAAGTGCGCGCTGCTGCCTGATTTCACGGAAAGCGCG
>CAZVJA010000254.1:0-7126 GCA_964626885.1 uncultured Planctomycetaceae bacterium
TAGCGACGTTATAACACGATGACTCTGGATCTGTGCCACTCGGCCTCGGGGACAAACGATTTATCGCCGAGGAGCGAAGCCTCAAGTCATCAAAATCCTGCGTTACGGAACAGGACTACTCTGCCGATCCGGTCTCAATGGACGAAATCGCCGAGGATCGGGCATTTCCAATTGGTAAGAACTCTCTCAACACTCACTTCGATTGCCAATTTGGAAAACGAGTGAGTCGCTTGAGTGGTCTGATGTGTGGTCTGATTTTCAGGAATTGCGATTACGCAAGTCCTTTGCGGACTTTAGTTACGACACTGTTGTTGGAGCCCCGCCGCCTCCACCTTAGCCTTACTTGCAGCGAGTGCTGTAAGTAAGGCTTTTTCTTGACTTGCGTTCAAAATCGATTCACATTTCGATTCATAACAGCCACGCATTTAACGACACTTTGAGACACCTCGCCACAGACGCCGATGATTACGTTTCTCCTTGAACAAGACGTATTTCCTCGATCGCATACAAATCTTGCGGTCGCTGTGGAAGCATTGGGTCACTGAGTGATTGACTGGAATGACGATTGGTGGAACAACCAACATCCGGCGATTGATGGTCCAGTCGTTTTTCATGGAAGCTTGGGGAATGCCGCTCGGATTCACTCTGAATTGAACTGGCATCCGGGTGCATTCTGCAACGTCGAGCAGCTAAAGGCATCGGTCTGGATGCCCGAGGCAAGACCTTGGCTCATAAATAAAGTCTGGCGAATCATGCCGCTAAATGAGTTTGTTCAGAACTCACAGGACATTCTGGACGAACTAGATTGTGATAAAGTCTTCGTCAGACCGGAAAGCCCTTTGAAACCTTTTAGTGGACGCGTGCTTCGCAGGTACGCAATCTCTTTGGCGGCCGTGGACTTTGGGTATTATTTTGACGATGAAACGTTGCCGGTTCTCATCGCTCCAGTGCAGGACATCTCCAAAGAATGGCGATACGTTGTTGTAGCGGGCTCAGTTGTGGCGAGTAGCGGGTACAATCCGTTGGGACGCAAAGCTGTCAAAAACATCAATGCATCCGCGGACATTGTTGCAAATGAAATCGTCAGACATTTGACGCCACCAGACGATGCGTATGTCTTCGATCTTTGTGAATCGAATGGGCAAATACGATTGGTCGAGCTAAACCCGTTCAGCGGGTCTGATCTCTATTTTTGCTCTCCAGACTCCATCGTTAAGGCATTGGCCGCCTTATTGGATTGACCTTTCAGGTTGCCATGTATGTCTCGAATGTGTCTCACAATCTGGAATATCCCATCGGAAAATCGTTGAAAGCAAGCGGGGGGTTTGCGAAGTCGTACAGACCCGCCGCTCATCGACGATTTGCTCCTCCCCGCGCTGCGAAATCGCTTCACCAAACCACGGGGTAGTTCGGCACAAATAACATCGGCCTGACTTCGGAACGACCGAGGCGTTTCAGATTCGTTGGGCGACGTCGCCAGATTATCTCACGCCAGCAATTCCGGGACGATGCGTGTGGGGAGAACGCCCGTCAAACGCTGGTTCAGCCCCTGGTACTTGTAGATTAATCGTTCGTGATCGAAGCCGAGCAGGTGCAGCACCGTCGCGTGGAAATCGCGAATGTGGAGCGGATCACGGACGATATTGTACGAAAAATCGTCGGTTTCACCGTAAATCGCTCCTCCCTTGGTACCGCCGCCAGCCATCCACATGCTGAAACAACGTGGGTGATGGTCCCGGCCATAATTCTCTTTCGAAAGTCCTCCCTGAGAGTAGATCGTGCGGCCGAACTCTCCACCCCAGATCACCAGTGTATCGTCGAGCATGCCGCGCTGCTTGAGATCTTCTAATAGTGCGTAGCAAGGTTGATCGACGTCTTTGCATTGATCCGGCATACGGCCACCGAGGTTGCCGTGGTGGTCCCAATTGTTGTGATACACCTGAATGAACCGGACGCCGCGCTCGGCGAGTCGTCGAACCATGAGGGCCGTATTCGCGAACGTCCCCGGCTTCTGAGCCTGCTCGCCGTACAGTTCGAAAATGTGCTTCGGCTCGCTGCTGAGGTCGGTCAATTCCGGCACGCTGGCCTGCATGCGGAACGCCATCTCATACTGCTGAATCCGCGTCTGTGTTTCGGGATCGCCCAATGCTTGAAAGTTGATTTCGTTCAGTCTATTCAATCCATCGATGGTCCGCTTCCGGATATTGCTGGGAACGCCGGGCGGATTGTTGATGTACAGAATCGGATCACCCTGACTGCGGAAGGAGACCCCGGCATGCAGTCCGGGGAGATACCCGCTGCTCCACAGCCGCGCGGAGATCGCCTGTTCCTGCTCGCGGTTCGTTGGGGTCGCCACCAGAACGACAAACGCGGGGAGATTCTCGTTCATCGTCCCCAGACCATAGGAGGCCCAAGCGCCGAGGCAAGGTCGGCCGGTCACCTGGTTGCCGGTCTGCATGGCGGTGATGGCCGGTTCGTGGTTGATCGCCTCGGTATGCAGAGACCGCATCCAGCAAATCTCGTCGGCCTTCTTGGAGAGCCATGGGAGGAGTTCGGTGTTCATCCACATGCCGCATTCCCCGGCCTGGCTGAATTTAAACTTCGACGGGGCAATGGGAAACCGCGCCTGACCGCTGGTCATGGTGGTTAAACGCTGTCCCATGCGGACCGAGTCAGGCAGATCCTTGTCGTAAAACTGCTGCATCACCGGCTTGTAGTCGAACAAATCCATCTGTGCAGGACCGCCGACCATGTGCAGGTAAATCACCCGCTTGGCTTTTGGTGGAAAGTGCGGACCGATTGGCCCCTCCGTCGGCGCCGCGGCAGCCGTCTTGCCGAGTAGCGACATGAGCGCCGCACCGCCGACGAGATTTCGACCGCTGGTGAGGAACTGGCGACGGGTTTGCTGCAGTTGGAGTTCTTCGAGTGAGTACATGATTCGCCTCATGTCTGATTTCGTGTCAGGTGAACAGCTCGCACAATTTACGAACTCGAACTATTTGTTCAGAACCTCATCCAGGTTCATGAGCTGATTGGAGAGCATGGTCCACGCGGCAAGCTCTGAAACGTTCAACGATTTATCGACTTTGGATTCTCCCACGGCGACGAGGGCCTTCGCATCTTCAGCGTGAGACTGGTAGTAGCTGCGCAGTTCCTGCAAATCACCCTGTACGATCGTCCGCTCCTTTTCGGAGAACGGTCGACAGAGCAGCCGTTCGGCGATCAAGCCGATCCTCTCGTTGTCGTCCGCCCCCTCACTCTTCAGCGCAACTTCCGCCATCCGCCGCGCACATTCGAAGAATTGCGGATCGTTGAGCGTCACCAGCGCCTGCAACGGGGTATTGGTCCGCTCTCGGCGAACAGTACAGACTTCGCGGCTCGGCGCGTTGAATGCGTCGAGGTTCGGCGGCGGTGCCATTCGCTTCCAGAATGTGTAGACCGTACGGCGATAGAGGTTTTCACCTTTATCCTGGACGTAATCTCGTGTGTTACCGCCGGGGAGACCGACGATATCCCAAATTCCGCCAGGTTGGTACGGCTTGACACCCGGACCGTACATTTTCGTAGAAAGCGAATTGCTGGCTGCTAGCGCATAATCGCGGACCATCTCGGCATCCATCCGGAAGCGCGGGCCGCGCGACAGCAGTACATTATCGCGATCCTTCTCTAGCTTTTCGGGAGTCACAACCGCCGACTGTCGGTACGCTGCGCTCATCAGCATCAGCTTGAACATCTTCTTGACGTCCCAACCATTCTCGCGAAATTCAACCGCCAACCAGTCCAGCAATTGCTCATGGCTGGGTGCGGCTCCCATGACCCCGAAATCCTCCGACGTGGTGACGATTCCATGGCCGAAGACCTGCTGCCAGAAGCGGTTGACCGTGACGCGCGCGGTGAGGGGATTGGCCGGATCGATGAGCCATTTTGCCAACCCTAGTCGATTGCGCGGTGCACCTTCCGGCATGGGATGCAGCGCAGCGGGTGTGGCCGCTTCAACTTTTTCTTTCGGTTTGTCGTACTCACCCCGCATGAGGATGTTCGCGATCGGCTGGGAGTCCATTTTTTCTTGCTGAATGTGCGTGACCGGACTGCGCGCCCGGATCGCTTCCCGTTCCGCTTCGAGGTCGGAAACCCCCTTGGCCAATGTCGGAAACTCTGGATCGTGTGCGCCAAGATAATAATCGTAAAGCGACGCCTGCTGTTCCGGGGTTCGCTTGTCTTCGACAGTTGCAAGTATCGCCCGGATAGCGGAGATTTCCGCGATCGATTTCACATCCGTCGCCGGCAACGCCCGGCTGTAGAGGCGGAGATCCTGTACTGCTCCTCCATCGAACAGATTCCCCTGGCTCCGCTGCCCGATACGGAGGGGAGTCTGCGTGCGGATAGTGGCGTCCGGCTTCAGCGTGTTTTTCTCGGTTTTCAGAGTCTGCTCGATTCCATCGACAAAGACTTTGACGCCCCCGGGCGTGGCCGATCCGTCATAACTGAAGAAAACGTGCTGCCACTGTCCGGGCTTAACAACGTTCTTCGATGTGGAGACTTTGATCGTGCTCTCCGGCCATGATTCCACGAGGTGTACCGCCAGTGCGTTTTCGTTCAGCCAGAGATCCCAGCCGCGGAAGCTGTCCTTTTCATCCATGCGGGCCACAATGCTGCTCGGCTGCCCTTGCAGACCAGCTTTGATCCAGGCGCCGCAGCTGAATGGTTGCGATTTCTCGAAGTCCCCGATCGCTCCCAGATCGAAGGTTCCCCCCGCCCTAATGTTGTGAGCTGGTCCGAACTTACCGTCGGGATTCCAAGTCACATCGCCTGTCGCGGCGAAAGTGGCGGGCGCCCCGGTGAGATTCTTGGCTTCATTGCCGGTCCCCTCGTTGAGCGGTGCGTGCACCAGCAAGCCGTCGGTCGAGATGTCCTGGTTGAGGGATTCGGCGTTTGCCTTTGCTAGCCACTGCCGGAACGCCTCTTTGGCATTCTCTTTCCGCGCGTTTCGCTTGGCTTCGGCGGCGGCTATCAGGCCGGGGAGCGCAGTCCAACGAGGCTTGTCTTCGTGAGAGGGAACTACCAGCACAGGTCCTCGTCCGTCGGCGACGTTTCCGTCTTTAGCCTGCTGAGTAGTGTTCCGGAAGAAAGCTGCCAGCGAGTAGAAGTCCCGCATGGTGAAACGATCGAACTTGTGATCGTGACATTGCGCGCAGTTCGTCGTCATTCCGAGATAGACCCAGCCGAAGGTCTGCACACGATCGACGGCATAGTTCGCCAGGTTCTCTTCGTCGATCGTTCCCCCTTCGTTGGTTGTAATATTGCAACGCTGGAAGCCGGTGGCAATGAGCTGGTCCTCCGTCGGCTTCGGAAGCAGATCGCCGGCGATCTGCTCGACGGTGAATTGGTCGAAGGGCTGACTGGCGTTGAACGAGCGGATGACCCAGTCACGGTAGGGCCAGATCTCACGGTAATTGTCGAAATGCAAGCCGTGCGTGTCGCCGTAGCGGGCGGCATCCAGCCAGTAACGGGCGCGGTGTTCGCCCCACGCAGGAGAATCCAGCAGCTTGTCGATCCATTCCGAAAGCGCCTCGTCGCCTCGAGACTGATAATCGTTGACGAACGTTACCACATCTTTCGGGGCAGGAGGCAAGCCGGTGATGTCGAGGTACAGCCGACGGAACAGCGTTCGCGCATCGGCTTCTGGGGCGGGAGAGAGTCCTTCCTTCTCCAATCGTGCCAGTATGAATCGGTCGATCGTGTTCTTCACCCATCCTTCCTGCTTTACTACTGGAGGTTCGGACCGTTGCGGCGGGATGAGCGACCAGTGCTGCTGGTACTCCGCTCCGGAGGCAATCCATTGCTTGAGTTTTTCTTTCTCTGCATCGGCCAGCTTCTGTTTTGTCTCGGGAGGAGGCATCAGCAATTTGGGATCATCCGTGTAAATCCTCGAGATCAGCTCGCTCTCTTCCGGCTTGCCGGCGGAGATAGCGCCCATTTCCATCGCTGCGTCGCGCTGATCAAGACGCAGATCTCCTTTTCGTGCAGCGCTATCGGGCCCGTGGCAGGCAAAACAGCGGTTCGCCAAGATCGGGCGAATATCGCGGTTGTATTGCAGAGGTTCATCCGCCCCCGCGTTCGCGGCAGAAGCGAAAACCACCGCCATCGCAACCAGAACGCTTCCCAAGCAAGTTCGATGGTATTGAGTGCGTCGAGTCATAATCTCTCTTCCTCGTTTTTCCGCGCCGATTGGCTTGGGATTCCGCGGCTCCAATACTTGGCTCCGTTACGAATGTGCCGGGCCATGGCCTGCGAGGCCCGCCTGGAATCGCCGTCGACCAGCGCTTCAACAATGTCGAGATGTTCGCCGGCTTCCTCATTGAACCGGTAAAAATCGTTGATCGCGATCCTCTCATCCCACGCCGCATCTCGAAATGCGCGAAACAGGATTTTCAGCCGTCCGATCTCCATGGCGAGGTAACGGTTCCCGCACGATTCCGCAATCAGGTCGTGCAATTGACTGTCTAATCGTCGGGCCTTTTCGATGTACGTCGCAATTCGGCGTTTGACCGCTTTCATGCGACGAAGATCCTCCGCAAGTTGATGCAATTGTCTCAAGTCAATCCGTCCGCACGCACGGCGGGTCGCCTCGCATTCGAGTGCGCGGCGCACCTGGCAAACTTCCCTCACGTCGGCTGTCGTGAGACGACGCACCACAGCGCCGCAATTCGGAGCGAATTCGATGATCCCGGTTCCCTCCAGTTGCACCAGCGCTTCGCGAATTGGGGTCGAGCTGACCTGAAATCTCTTCGAAAGCTCCTTGATCACCAGATGCTGCCCTGCCCGTAATTTTCCCTGAAATATCTCCGACAGTAACAGCTCCACCACCATTCGCCGGCGCAATCCATGATCGCATCGCGCCGTCGGCTTTCGGCGGGTTGAAAGGAGCTGCAACATCTCGGACACAGAACTTAGTCCTTCAATCAGCTGCAGGAAATCGGCACCAAGGGTCAACTTGGTCTCAAATCTTGCGTCCCATGCTTTTCAAACGCTATTCATAACCGTCGAAGCAGGCAGCAGGGGAAAATCGTTTTTGTCTTTGCTTGGAGCGCAGCCGGTTTGGCAGGGGATACCAGGCAGGAGTCTA
>CAZVJA010000255.1:0-2025 GCA_964626885.1 uncultured Planctomycetaceae bacterium
GGAGGAACTGTTCCGCACGCAACTGGCCGGCATGTCGGAAGAAGACTCGATGGCGAAGATGGATCTCGATTTCGTGCGGGCGGTCAAGGTCGGCATGCCGCCGGCCGGCGGGCTCGGCATCGGCATCGACCGGCTGGTGATGCTGTTGACCAACAGCCACTCGATCCGCGACGTGATTTTTTTCCCATTGTTGCGACCGGAAGCGACCGGGCGCAGCGATGCGAAACCACAAAGTGATGGAGAACAGTGACGGAATGGAATCGAGGGGTTTTTCGAAAAACCGTCCCCTGCTCGCCTGTTGAACACGGAAGTTGACCGCTCACCTCAAAGCCAAAGGATTGGCGACATGTACAAGGCGCTGCTCTGCCTGCGGTATCTCAAGACGCGTTACATTGCGCTGGCAAGCATTATCAGCGTGATGCTCGGCGTGGCCACGATGATCGTGGTCAACAGCGTGATGGCCGGGTTCAGCACCGAGATGCGCGACCGCATTCACGGCATTCTGGCCGACATCGTCATCGAGACGAACTCGCTCGACGGACGGCCGGACGCCGAAGAGCAGTTCCAGAAGGTCCGCAAGGCCATCGGTGATGAAGTGGCCGGCATGACCGCCACGGTCGAAGTCTACGGCATGCTCAGCTTCCAATTCGGCGGGCAATTTACGACACGCCCCATTACGCTGATTGGCATCGATCCGGAGGGGAAGGCGAAAGTCGGACCGTTCGTCGAATACCTCGAAAGCTATCACCCCCGGATCGAAAACGGAACGGTCATCCGGCAGGCGGAACGCTCGATGGAAACTCCCCCCGGCTGGGAGTTAACACCGAACGCTCTCGCGTGGCGAAAGCAAATGAAGGCGCACGAGGCCTATCTGCTCGAGCAGCATCGCCGCGGCGAGCAAGCGCGCGGCAACGGGCTCGACGTGCCGCACGGCGATGCCGCGCCGCGTGATCCGAAGGCCGTCGTTGATCCGTTCAGCACCGAAGTTCAAGCCTCCAAGACTTCCGGCGAGGCGGGCGCGACTGACATCCCAACGGAGGAGTCCGAGCCTGCTGATCCGAATCAGCCGGAGCTTGCTCGGGTCGTCATCGGCGAAGGGCTGATTCGATTTCTGACTCCCGATCCATCCACCGGCAAGCTCCGTACGGTCGAGATGGTCCGCCCGGGGGACGATGTGAAAATAAGCACCGTCAATGCAAAGATGCCCCCCGAACCGAAGTACTTCTGGGCCACGGTGGTTGACGTCTTCAAAAGCGGAATGAGCGAGTACGACTCGAACCTCGTCTTCTGCAACATCGAGGAACTGCAGCGCGTCCGAGGAATGCTCATGGAGGGCCAGGCTCCATCGGTCACGTCGATTCAGATCAAGCTTAAGGATTACTCCAAGAGCCGCTGGGTGGTCGAACGCCTGCAGGCGGAGTTTCCCGCCGGAGTCTGGACGGTTCACACCTGGGAGCAGAAGCAAGGTCCGCTCCTCGAAGCGGTCGCGGTGGAATCCGCCATTCTGAACGTGTTGCTGTTTCTGATTATCGCGGTGGCCGGTTTCGGCATTCTGGCGATCTTCTTCATGATCGTCGTCGAGAAGACGCGCGACATCGGCATCCTCAAATCGCTCGGCGCCAGCTCCGGCGGCGTCATGAGCATCTTCCTTTCGTACGGACTGGCGCTCGGCGTCGTCGGCAGCGGAGTCGGCGTCATGCTGGGACTGATGTTTGTCCGGAACATCAACGTGATCGAACGCTGGCTTTCCTGGCTGACCGGCCTCGAAGTCTTTCCCGAAAAGATTTATTACTTCCACGAAATCCCAACCTCGGTGAATCCGCTGACGGTGATCTGGGTGGCTCTGGGGGCGATGGCCATTGCCGTGCTGGCAAGCATTCTCCCCGCGCGACGAGCCGCCCGCCTCAACCCGGTGGAAGCATTGAGATACCAATGAGATTCCGGCTTCAGGTGGTCAGGCTTCGGGCTTCAGGAAAGGCCGATCTCTGTCCACCGTCCTCAGTTCATCTTCTTACTGAAAGCTGA
>CAZVJA010000255.1:2125-7126 GCA_964626885.1 uncultured Planctomycetaceae bacterium
TGCTGAAAGCTGATTGCTCACCTCATCAGGAGCCCGTGTCATGACTGTCGAGTCTCCCGTGAAAATCGCCGGCAATCGATTGACTCCCCTGCCTCGACCATCGGAGAGCGCCGCCACGGCAACAGAGCAGCACATCTCCGCCGTCGCGTTGGAAAAGGCGTATCGCAAGGGACAGCACAAAGTCTCGGTGCTTCGCGGCGTGAAGATCGCCGCCGCCCGCGGGGAGTTTCTCTCGATCGTCGGCCAATCGGGCTCCGGCAAAAGCACACTGCTTCACCTGCTGGGACTGCTCGACGCCCCCGACGTCGGCGAAATCCAGCTCGATGGGCAGCGGATCGACGATCTGCCGGCCCGTACCCGCGACGAACTGCGCAATCGCGTCTTCGGATTTATTTTCCAGTTCTATCACCTGCTCCCGGAACTGAACCTGCTCGAAAACGTTCTCTCGCCGCTGATGATTCGCCATTCAATGTTCGAATTCTGGCGGAGACGAAAGGAGTTCCGCGACCAGGCCCGCGAAATCATTACGAAGGTCGGGCTGGAGCATCGCCTGACTCACAAGCCGTCGGAACTCTCCGGCGGCGAGATGCAGCGCGCGGCCATTGCCCGGGCTCTTGTCGGCCGGCCGGAAATTCTTCTGGCGGACGAGCCGACCGGCAATCTCGACGCCAAAACCGGCCGCGAAATTATCGATCTGTTGTCGTCACTCAACCAGCTCGATCAGCTCACGATCGTGATGGTTACGCATGACGACGCCATCGCCCGTCAAGCGCACCGCATCGTCCGATTGGCGGAAGGGCGTATCAAAACGATCGACGGAGCAGTGTAACGAAGACGGAGGATGGAAGACGGACGGTTCTGAAGGTTGTAGGGTTCTTTGGTTTTAGGCATAAAACCCTCGCACCATAAAACCCTAGCCCCCTGCCTTTCCTGAAGCCTGACCACCTGAAGCCTGACCACCTGAAGCCTGAGGCCCGAACACCCGTCGCCTGAACCACTCCCGGACCTGCCGTGTCCAACTGCTTGCGCTGGCGAACTGTCGCATTCCCCGCGACTTTCGCTAGAATCGATGTTTCGCCGTCCGTTGTGGGTGGCCGGGGCAAAGCAGGCTCCACCCGAAGGGTGGCTGGCGTGCCCCGGTGAAGTTCCCGCGCGAATAAGTCTCGACACCAAGACGATCCAAGAATTCCAAACCACACGTTCACAGGACGTTCTTCTGCATGTCCACGCAAGTCTACATCGCCGGCAAGCTTGTTCCCAAAGAGGACGCGAAGATCAGCGTCTACGACCACGGCTTTCTCTACGGCGACGGCGTCTTCGAGGGAATCCGCGTCTACGGCGGGAGGGTCTTTCTGCTGGCGGAACATATCCAGCGGCTCTACGAAAGCGCCAACGCCATTCGGCTCGTCATTCCCCTGACGCCGGCCGCGATGACCAAAGCAGTCGAAGAGACGGTGGCAGCCAACGGCATCAAGGATGGTTACGTCCGGCTTGTGGTGTCGCGCGGCGCGGGATCTCTCGGGCTCGACATCCGCAAGACGAGCGATCCGCAGGTGATCATCATCGCCGACACGATCACCCTCTACCCGCAGGAAATTTATGACAAAGGGATGGCGCTCGTCACCGCCAGCACCATCCGCAACCATCCGCAGGCCCTCAGCCCGCGCATCAAGTCGCTCAACTACCTCAACAACATCCTGGCCAAGATTGAAGGGACCGACGCCGGCACGGTCGAGGCGCTGATGCTCAACCACAAAGGGGAAGTGGCCGAGTGCACCGGCGACAATATCTTCATCGTAAAGAACGGCATCGTTCGAACCCCTCCGACCGACGCCGGCATTCTCGAAGGGATCACTCGCGCGGCTGTCCTACGGCTCGCGCGGCAGGCGGGGATCACCGTGCAGGAACTGACCATGACCCGGCACGATGTTTACGTGGCGGACGAATGCTTCCTGACCGGCACCGCCGCGGAAGTGATCGCGGTCACCAGCCTCGACGGCCGGCCAATCGGCGACGGCAAGCCAGGCCCCGTCACCCGTAAACTCCTCGAACTTTTCCGCGATCTGACCCGCAAGGGGGGATAACATTTGGTCCGATCGCGCCGCGACGGTGTTCAATCCTTACGAGGCTGCACGAGCGGAGTTCGAAGATTTACCACGGAGACACGGAGAACACCGAGAAGCGTGGGAATTCATTTCAATAAGGAATCCAGGAAGGAAAAGATTGGAAGCTGAATTCTTGATCGAGTTACGATGTCGTCAGATTGGGCATTCCGCTGAATTCCTATGCGTGGACCGATTTCCTACGCAAACTCTCCTTGCCTTCCATTCCTTTTTTCCTGAGTTCCTGACTTCCTTATAGAACTTCTTGGCCTTTCTCCGTGATCTCTGTGTCTCCGTGGTGAACATAATCGGAGTTCAGCCCATGCGTTTAGTCCTGAAGCTTCGGCATGTTGCCTTCCTGATTTTCGGCTTTTCCTTGTCAACGGTCTTCGCAAGCTTCCTTGCCGCCGATCCGAAGGACTCCGCCCCCGCAACCCACGATGCGAAAGCCGCGCTGGGCGAATTCAACTCCCTCATCGGCGAGTGGCGCGGCATCGGGCAGCCGAAGCGCAACTCCGCCGACGGCGCCTGGTCCGAAAAGGCCGAATGGATCTGGGACTTCCACAAGGAAGACAAAGAGCACAAGGAGCACAAAGCGCACGACCACGAGGCTGTCGCCATCAAATACGATGTGAAGTCCGGCAAGTTCCTCACCTCGGCCACTATCACCTGGGACGCGAAAGCCGGCGTGTATCACCTCACGGCGACGCTCCCCGACAAATCCACACGCGAATACTCCGGCAAGTCGGCTGACGGGCGAATCATCCTTGAATCACAGCCCGACGACGCCGGCGAAACGCACCGCCTCACCATCACCCGTCTCAACGAAAAACGAACGCTCGTCCTGTTCGAGACCCGCCGCAAAGGTTCGACGATGTTCGCCCGGGTCGCGGAAGTGGGCTACACTCGCGAAGGGACGAAGCTCGCCGTCGAGGGAGCCGGCGAGATCGAGTGCGTCGTCACCGGCGGCAAAGGAACGATCCCGGTGACATACCAGGGAAAAACCTACTACGTCTGCTGCACCGGCTGCAAACAGGCTTTCGAGGACGACCCCGAGGGGATTCTGGCCGAGTACAAACAACGCCTCGCCGACCGCGCCAACGGCAAATCGGACAAGTAGCAAACCCCGAGAATGCACCACGGAGACACGGAGCTCACCGAGAAAGACAAAGAAGGCCAATAAGGAAATCAGGAAGCCAGGAAAGGAAAAGTAAAAAGGAATTCTCAAGTGAGGATTCCGTTAGGCCGGTCTAACCTTCCGCCAGTTCTTCATTTCTGATTATTCCTGGTCTCCTGGTTTCCTTATTAAAAACTGCCTTTCATATCTTCTCTTCTCCGAGAACTCCGTGTCTCCGTGGTGAAAATCCCCGGCATTTCAGGGCTTTCCGCGAGAACTTCGATCGAATCGCCCCGCTCTCGCAGAAAGCTGATCGCTGACAGCTTCATATTGACACATCGCCCCCCGCGGCATACAACCTCGCCTCCCCACTGCACATCTCGTTTCACGTCTCCGGCCGTTCCGGCCAATCATGGGTAATGGAGTTTCCGATGAGTGCGAATTCTTTGCGCGCCGCAAACGGGGATCTCTCCGCCGAACCGGTCCCGTTCATCGATCTGGTCCAGCAATACGACAGCATCTCCACCGAAGTCCTCGCCGCCGTCCGGCGGGTCCTCTCGACGCAAACCTTCATCCTCGGCGACGAGGTCGCGGAATTTGAATTCGACGCGGCAGGCTACTGCGATGCCCGCGACGCCATCGGCTGCGCCTCCGGAACCGACGCGCTCCTGCTCGCTCTCATGGCCCTCGACATCGGCCGCGGGGATGAAGTCATCACCACACCCTTCACGTTCTTTGCGACCGCGGGTGCAATTCATCGCGTCGGCGCGACGCCGGTCTTCGTCGATATCGAACCAGCCGGCTTCAACATCGATCCCGCCAAGGTCGAAGCCGCCGTCACATCGCGCACCAAAGCGATTCTGCCGGTGCATATCTTCGGCCAGTGCGCCGAGATGGACACGCTCCGCCGTATCGCCGTGGCACATAACATCCCGATCATCGAAGACGCCTGCCAGGCGATCGGCGCCGAATACAAAGGTCGCCGCGCCGGCGTGCTGGGCGAAGTCGCCTGCTTCAGCTTCTTCCCGACCAAGAACCTCGGCGGTGCCGGCGACGGCGGACTCATCACCACCGACGACGCCGAGTTAAGCAAACGGATTCGCCGCCTGCGGGTGCATGGCGACGTGGGGCAATACCGGCACGTGGAAGTCGGCCTCAACAGCCGGCTCGATGCCCTGCAGGCCGCCGTGCTGCGGGTCAAGCTTGCGCACCTCGACAAATGGACCGAAGGACGCCAGCGGAACGCGAAGCATTACGCGGAACTGTTCGCCCATTACAACTTGCTCGACGCCGTCACGCTCCCGGCCGAACTGCCGGAACGTCGACACGTCTACAATCAATATTGCGTCCGCATCGCCAACGGTCGCCGCGATCAGGCGCTCGCATCACTCCGCGAGCAGAAGATCGGCGCGAACATCTACTACCCCATCCCGCTGCACATGCAGGAATGTTTTGGCTACCTGGGTCACAAGGAAGGGGATCTGCCGGAATCGGAATTGGCAGCCAGCGAAGTCCTCGCGCTGCCGATCTTCCCCGAGTTGCGAGTGAGTCAGTTGGAAACGGTCGTGCGCGGCGTCGCCCGGGGCCTCGGCCAAATCAGCGACACCACCGCCCCGCCGCGCCTGCATGTGGAAATGAAATCCCGCGCGGCGTAAAAGGTTCGCTCACACTCGTTCTTCTCAAACTTTCCGCCAAGAATTGATCCCGCCGACAACCTCGGCGGGATTTTTTGTTGTGCGCTCCGGTTGGGTGCCACTTCTGAGACGCCTCGGCTCAGCAGTG
>CAZVJA010000256.1:0-7046 GCA_964626885.1 uncultured Planctomycetaceae bacterium
AACGCATAGAGCCGCCCATTGACGTTAATCGACGGGTAATTCTCGGGATAGGAGAATTCACGCGGAGTACGCTGCTTGGCATTCATGCAGATGAAAAGACGGCGGCGGTCGGCAAGGGCGTAAAAGTCGGGGGGCGTGGAGTCTTTCAGATCAGCGGCCGGAACTCCCGAACTGAATTTGTGGGATGTGCCCGATTCGAGATCGATGATCGTGGGAGTGCCGGTGGCCTCGAGGCAGACGAGCCGGTTGTCATTCAGGAGCGAGAAAAGGGTTCCCCCCGGAACTTGTACCTTCCAGCGGTCGGTGCGCGAGAGGGGATCGTACAGGCGAACGGTGGTATTGCCGGCGGGAATTCCCAAGCCCAGGATTCGGCTCTTTGATTCTGTCTCAACGAGGACCATCCCGCCGGAAAGGATCGCGACCGCGGCCCCCAGTCGGTCGACGGCGCCGGGGTCGTCAATTTTCCTGCCGTCCATCGCGCGAAAGGCCGCAGCCTGATTACGCTCGGGAGGGACAAAGTAAACGATATCGTCGGTCGCAAATACCGCGGCGTTGGGAGGCACGTTTTCGTGCGTCCAAAGAGTTTCACCCGTCGTGGCATCCAGCACGGTGAACTGACGGCGCCCATACAGACAAACGCATTCCGCATTGGAGGATGCAATCATTCCGTTGCCGTCTCCGAGGTGCAGCAGCGCATTTCGAGCGAGAAAATTCAACCCCTTGCGCAACGGCTGCTCGGTCAAATTTTGTGGAGCCCGGTAATACCCGGAACCATTGCTGCGGGAATCGAGTACGCGGGTCCAGAGTACCTTGCGATCGACCGGCGAGAGACAATGCAGCACGTCCCGGTGCAGTAGGGTCAATAAGTGCCCCGATGAGCGAGCGACCACGTGATCGCCCTGGACGGGTCGTGGGGCGCTGCGTAAAGGAAGCAGCCAATGCTGTGATTCATCTCGCGCGCCGATGACTTCAAGCCGCTGGCGGCGTTCGTCAATTCGAAACCGATGGTCGTGGAAGAACGGGGACTGCTCTCCCGAGATGTCAATTTTTTGCACCTGCTGGGATGCGGAGTTCATGCCGGTCCGCTCCAGCTTGAAATCGACCTCACCCCAGGAGATTGCCGGCAGTTCGACAGCTTCCACTCCGCTAAGATTCTGCTTCCGCAGTTCGGCAATCTGCTCGCGGACTTCGCGTCCGTTCGGCAAGCGGACGTCGGAAAACCGACGTTCCAGTGTGTCGTAAATCTGGTCGGCGTCGCGCGGCAGTCCGGCCTCGTGCAGCAACTGAGCCAGGCGGGCCAGCGCCGCCTCAGCCACCGCCGGTTCGCGGCGCCGTGCCATCCGCCGCAGGATGTTCTCTGCTCGGACGACTTCCCCCGATTTTACGTAGTCGTCAACCAGGCGGTTCTCAACTTCAATGATCGACGGATGAAAGGCGTACAACCGGCGGGCGCGCTCCCGGCTCGCCGTATCCCCTTCGAGCGATTTTTTCGTTTCGTTTGCCAGCTTCTCATTCAGCCGAGCCCTCGATTGATCGGGGAGCTTATCCCACAGGTCGGAAAGCTTTCCGGCAAGCCAGGGAGTCAACTCGACTTGGACATCCGACCCCTCCGGAACGATGATTTGGGCTGGCAACGTTTCTCCGGCGGCCTTCAACAGCAACTCGAATGCAGCCTCGAATTCGTTGCGTGCTTCGAGCTTGGCGGCCGAAAGCCGTCGGTAGGTCCATTTTTCTTCCATTGATGTCGCGAACGAAGCCAGTTCGTTGAGTTCACGATCGCCAGCCATGGAGTCGCCGCGTATGACTTCCGCCAGACACTCCAAAAAAGCGGATCGATAGCGCGGCAACAGAGGTGAGGGAAGCTCGGCGGGGCGGATTTCCCGCAGTGACGTGAGTGCCTCTAAATATCGCCGCTCGACACGGCGGATTTCCGCCTCCCGCAATAACGCGAAAGGATCGCGCGGGTTTTCCTGCTTGCGGCGTTGAATGTCTTCCGCAACGGCTTCCCGCTGCTCAAAGCTGGTGATCGACTCCGCTCCCTGCGAAATGAGCATCCCCCGGTACAACGCCAGATTACCCAGCGGCGCATGTTCGGACGACAGGTATGATTTCGAGGCGACCGTGCCGTCGCTCAGGTTGATGGACCACAACTGGCCCGAGCTCAACGGGAGGTGAAACTTGCCATGCGACGTGATACCAAACCCGGAAGGACGGCCATCCGTCGCGGACAGCCGAAGATTCCACAACGATTTCCCCTCGGCGAGCGAGCGGGCTTTGATCGATTCGCGTCCGACAATCACAACCTGGTTGTCGACCACTCCCGAGACGTAAAGTCCGTCGTCCCCCTTGGGTTCCTGCCAGGCAATGCTTCCGTCGACGAGGTTGAGGCAAACCAGCGTCGATTCTTCCGGCGGCGTGAAAACGATATGATTCCCCGCGACCATCGGTGCGGCGGGAGCCCACTGGGCATTGAGTTCGGAGTAGGCGAGCATCGATTCATCGCGGTCTCGACGCTCCCGACCCGTGCGATCGTCAACGGACGGGGTGTATCGCTGTGTCCAAAGAAGCGAATGATCCAGGCGATCCACCGCCACCAGCCAGCCGACGGTTGTGGGACAGAGGACGATTCCGCCGCTGACGGCTACTTGCGCGCTCCACCACCGACGCGCCAGGTCGCGGTCGATCTTGGTGTCGGCGAATGCGATCAGTTGCGACCAACGCGGCGCCCCCGTGGATGGGTCGAGGGCATGAAGATGAATCTGACCATCACGCTCTCCAATAACCAGCAGTTCGCCACGATCCGGGAGCGGGGCTCCGAGAAAATACGTCCCGGCGAGAGGAAGGTCGAACTGCTCGCTCCGTGCAACCCCGCCGACGCTCCACAGAGGATGCCCCGTCCGCAAATCGTAGGAGACGAGGCGGTTTGTCGACCAGCTTCGGCGAAGAGGATCGCTTCCCTCCGGTTCCAGTTCTCCACCGTAGTAACCTTGCTGCCGCGTGAAGATGGCGTGGTCTTCAATGACGAATAGCTGCCGTCCGTCGCTGGCGAGCACGCCGTAGGCACCATTGCGGAACAACAATCCGGCCAGCGGGTGCGCGTCGCGTGGACCGCCGAAGTAATCCCCGAATTCCCCATTGAACTGAATGGCATTAAACCTTCGGCGATTACCGAAGACGTTCTGGTTCTCATCGAACGGTTCTTCGGCGGTGGCTCCCAGGAGCTGCTCCGGGGAAATACCATCCCGAGTTTCCCAGAGAGGGTCACCGGTTTGCGCGTCGAGCACCTGTACCCCCCGCAATGTTCGGTACACGATCTTGCCGTCGACCATTAATGGAAACGACGACGGAATCGTGGCCCGCCCGAGATCAGTCAAATCTTGCTGCAGTGTCGTAATTTGCTCCAGCAGCGGCTGATGCTCGCTGAGAGGCTGATTCCAGCGTTGCAGCAACAGCGGGTCTCCCCCTTTGGGAACGGCAGATCGGGTGCTGTTGCCACCGAACACCGCCCATTCCTCGACTGGAGCCGCCGCGGAGATTTGAAGCTTTCCCAACCCGTCGAGCCAATCTTTGGGAAGCAGATGGCGGCCGCCGATTTCGAATTCGCGCGGCGCGTCCCCGGTGCTCAGGCTCGCGAGCAATCGTTCGCTCTCCGCCTGTTTGCCGGACTGTCGAAACGCCAGAATCGCCTTGAGCCGCCATGCTGATTCATGCGTGACCGGGGCATCAACTTCTATCAGCCGACCGTACCATCGAGCGGCCAATCCAAACTCTCCGCGGTCGAAATGCAATGTTCCCAGCCTGTCGGCCGCGTCGTATCCCGCCGGTGTATGAAAAAATCGGTTGGCAACTTCGGAAAGTTTTAACCCATCTTCTTCCGCGAGTGCCTCCGCCAGTCTTTGAGTAGCCGCCGGACCATGTCGAAGACGGTAATTTTCGCGAACCGAATCGGGCAGGCGCGCGAGCAAGCGGTTCGCTTCCTCGCTGACGGGAACATGCCGTCCCGTCGAAAGCCGCACCGTCGCGTTATCCGATCGATCCAGCAAGAACTCGAGGATTTCGAGTGCACGGGTCCAATTCTGTGCCTGGATTTCATCGGTTGCCTGCTTCAACAACCCAAATTGTTCCGGATCGTGAGGCGCGCGCTTGTCCGTATCATCCCCGCGGTTTGACTCTCGACTGTCGTCACTCGTTTCGCCGTCATTGCCCCCCTTGGACGGGCGAGAGGGAGTAAAGATGCCTCGAATCAAACGGGAGAGGGGATTGTCCGGCTGGCGCTTCGGCGGTGCTTTTGCCGCTTCTGCCTTACCTGGGGTATCTGGCTTGGATTTCTCGGGCTGTTTTGTTTGATCTGTTGCGGGGTCGGCTTTCTTCCCGTCTTTCGCAGCGGGTGCCGTTTGCCCGGTCGGATTTGTTGCCGGTTTTGGTTCTGGTTTAGCCGCCTCAACAGGGGACGCCTGTGGCTTCTCGGCGTTGGCGGGGCGCGGAGGAGAATCGTCCGCCAACGCGAGTGAAAAGCCGCTGGCTACCACGAGCAGAGCAGCAAGACAGAGGGACGATCGGCCAGTGTATTTCATCCTTGTCCCCATTCCCGACGGTCCCAATGCCCCCGCAGGGCGATTTGACGGCGTCGTTACGGTAACTCTAAATCCATAAGGAAATTACGTCTTCAAGTATACTGCTGAACCTCGGTTTTTCCACGGGGATTCCTCGGCGTTTCGGCATCCGGGCCCTTTAAATCGTTGGATGGACGACGGTTTGGTTGAATTTTTCCGGAGATACAGCTATCTTCATCCGCTTCCCGCCGGTTTGTGCAGAACCGGCCTGCGGCAGCGGTGGAGTAAACGGATTTCCTTGCTGCAGCGGCGGTTCCGTCATCGAGGACGGTATTCTTCGAGCGGCGGATTCGGGAATTCCCCGCGAGGAGCTTCGGCCATCGCCCAGCTCCCGCACCCTGGCATTGCGGTTTGAATGCCCGGTTTTTCAGAGACATTGTTTCGAGCAACGAGGGTGTTGGAACATGGCCATTCAGATGAAATTGGCGGCGACGAAAAGGACCACGCACGGCTCCAAGGCATGTCGCCAGATGCGCCAAGGAGGGGTCATCCCAGGAAATATCTACGGCCACCATATCGCTCCGGTGCCGATTTCCGTCCCGCGCGACGCGCTATTGCCGGTGTTGAAAGCCGGGTCGCGAATTGTCGATCTCGAGCTGGAGGGCGCCACCGAAAAGGCGATGTTCAAGGAAGTGCAATGGGACACCTTCGGGATGTACGTCCACCATTTTGATCTGGTCCGTATTAATCCCGACGAGCGCGTCGTTGTGGAAGTTCCTATTGAACTCAAGGGAACTCCCGTCGGGGTTCTCTCGGGCGGCGTGATGGAGCAGAACCTCCGCCACCTTGAGCTGGAATGCCTCGCCATCGAAATCCCGGATTCCATCGTCGTGCGGGTCAACGATCTGGCGATCGGACAGGCAATTCATGTGCGGGAAGTGGAACTTCCGCCGAATACCAAGTGCTTCAACGTGCCCGACGCCCTGATTGTGCACGTCGTGCATGTCACTGTGTCTGAAGAAGAACCGGCCGTCGCGGAAGCCGGCCCGGCAGAACCGGAATTGATTGGTCGCAAGGCTGCTGAGGAAGAGGAGGCCGAAGAGTAACCTCCACTCTCGAACGGCGGTCGATCAAACCTCATTATCAAACCCCGCGGCTGTCGGGCTGCGGGCCTGCCTGTTTGCGTTTTGACGCGCGATGGGACTTGTTTGCTCAGGGCGCGATGTTGACCCGATTGATTCCGGCGGTTTGCCGACACGATTTTGTGCCCACGGAGGACGGGCCATCGACACTCTGAGTGACGGATTATGAAAATCGTCGTGGGGTTGGGGAATCCCGGTCGCGAGTACGACGGCACGCGGCACAACGTCGGTTTTGATGTCGTGGCGGAGCTTGCACGCCGCCTCGGCGTTTCCCGCGGCAAACTCCGGTTCGAAGCCGAGGTCATGGAAGGAACGATCGGCTCGGAAAAGCTGTTGCTTGTCCGGCCGCAAACATTTATGAATTTGAGCGGCCGCGCCGTGAGGCAGGTCGTCGATTTTTTTCAGTCGCCGCTGAGCGATTTGCTGGTGATCTGCGACGACATGAATCTGGATGTGGGGAAGCTGCGGCTTCGCCCTGGAGGCTCTGCCGGGGGACAAAAAGGGCTGAGCGACATTATCAAGCACCTGGGAACAGAGGAATTCGCGAGGTTGCGAATCGGCATCGGGCGTCCCCCGGGGCAGATGCAGGCGACCGACTATGTTTTGGGGCGATTTCGCGGCGACGAGAAGCAGGTGATGGAACTGGCCGTATTGAAGGGGGCCGACGGGGTTGAAATCTGGGCCGAGCGGGGGCTTGGCCCGGCCATGAACGAAGTGAACGCCCCCAGCGATGGAGCGGAATGACGCCGGAAATCGGCGGATGATTTGCGATTCTCCGCCGGGCTGTCCCCGTCCCGTGTTAGCGTTGCAAATCGCGAAAAATACGATACAAAGGTTACTTGCCGAACGTCTTTGGGACCGGACCTGATTGCGAGGGAGAATAGACTTGTCGGAGAAGCTCTACGAGGGGATGTTCCTGGTCGAAAGTGGTCGCTTTGCGACCGACCCGGAAGGAACCGCCGGTGCGATTACCGGAATGATTGAAAAAGCAGGGGGCACGCTCGTCGCACACCGTCCTTGGTTGGATGGTCGGCTGGCCTACCCCATTGCCGGACAACGCAAAGGCTTGCATTACCTGGCTTATTTCAAAATGCCGGGCGGCGGTTTGCGGGATCTCAACCGTGCCTGCAAGCTCAATGAGCTGATTCTTCGACACTTGGTCATCAATCAGCCGCAGACTTTGTTCGATGCCATGGTCGCCGCGCTGAGCGGTGAGTGGAATCCCAACCAGGTCATGGTCGCCGATGAACCGGAAGAGCGCGGTCGTGGCCGCCGTCGTGATCGCGACGCGGACGTCGAGGAGGATGTGGTCGACGCCATCAATGACGAGTCGGACGACGAATAACAACTT
>CAZVJA010000257.1:0-7045 GCA_964626885.1 uncultured Planctomycetaceae bacterium
ATCATTTCGAGTTCCGGTGTCGCGTTAATGTAATCGGCGGAGGTGACGATCAGGCTCGTTCCGTCCGCGAGCACCGCCACCGGCAGGCCGAGGTATTCGTATCGCAGCGGCCGCATACTCTTGCTGGCATCGAGCAGCATTTTCAATTCGTGAATGGCGGAAAGGGCTTCCGCCTCGTTGGAAATGTCGGCTGCTCCTTCAATCAACGCGATTTTGTTTTCTCCCGGCAGCTTGCGGAAGTAATGCAGGAATACCAGCCGTTCTCCCGTCGTGAAACTCTGCGATTGAAGGAATTTCGCCCGCAGTCCCGGCCTCACGCCGAGTTTGGTCAGCTCCGCGTCGAGATCGGCGTTAATTTCGTGCGGCAGCTTGTAGGCCAGTGTCTCCTTGAATTGCCCCGTCACGGGGAGCAGGGCCAGGCCCGGCACGGCGATGTTCATGCCGACCTGGGCGGCGAGCGAACCGATTCCCTTCCGCAGCGACATTTCGTCGAGCAGTCGGCTGAGAATCGGGTTCGAGGTCTCGGGATCGCAGCCGATTTCGACGGCGATGCGGCGGCGCACGTCGCTGCCGGCACGTTGATCGGCCTCGACGAACGGTGTCATCGCGAATCGCCTCAATCCGCGCGGCAGGCGCCTCGCCGAGCCGATCGGATCGGTCACCGCCACGTAGGCCCCTTTCGGTGTCATCTTGACCGCGTGCAGAATGCCGTCGATCCATTGCGGGTCGCGAGCGATGAGCTTTGCTTTATCGATGGAGCGGATCTCCGCGAGACGGACTTGCAGCATCGGCATGCCGCGGGCTTCGAGCTTGCCCCATGTGGTCTCGATCTCGAACACAAAGCGGTATTGCTCCAGCTTGACCTTCTCGGCGATTTCGTAATTCGGTCCTTTGAGCATGTCCGGGCGAAGAATGTCGGAGGCGCGAAAGAGAATCGGCGGCGCTTCGATCTTCTGCTCGGCGGGCTGCTGCATCGCGGGGAGTGTCGGCAGGCCGACGGAGGGGGGATTCATCGGTCCAGGAACAGGAGCATCCGCGGGAACCGGTAGCGGAACCGTCACGGGTGCGGGCGGGACGACGTCCACGACCTCATCGGGATATTCACTTGGCGCGGGAGGGATGAATTTCTCAATCGAATCGAGATCACTGGATGAGCTGAGATCCGAGATTCGCACGCGGCCAGGTTCTTCGGATGTGGAAGCGTCGCCGTCGGGGGCCATCAGAACCGGGCCGCCCAGCTCATCGGCCCGGGCGGCGCGCACGGCAAGAAGCGTCTGGGCCGCGGCACATCCCAGCCCTGCTCCCAAACAGAGCAGCTTGACCAACCGTGTCATCGCTTCTCCTCCTGAACACTCGACCCACCGCGCCTCCGGGCGGGGTTGGCTGCTCTCAGCGGCGAGGCATGCGTGCCAGATCGCCGAGCAGTTCCTCGGCCGTGTTGAACACCTTTGCGTTTGCGCGCGCCTGGTGATTCAACAGCGGCAACTTCGCTACTTCTGAAAGACCGCTTGAAAAGCTCTCGCCCGGATCGTCCGCAATTCCTGCTGCCACGTGCTCCGCGACCCGTTCGACCTGCGAAATGACATTCCCCAATCCGTTCAGCGCCGTTTGCGCGGCCGATGTCAGCGAGCCGATCTTCATGAGGATTCCTCTCCGGCCGAGAATGAACTATTCAAACGTCTTCGATTGCCGGAATCCCTTCCCTCCCCGAGTCCGTTCAGCCGCGGCTTGCAGCCGACTGAAGCAGACTCAACACATCCTGATGCCGAAGACTAGTGATCGTCAGCGCCTGCAAGGCCGTTTGCTCGAGCAGCTGGTTTTTGGCCAACAGCGCTGATTCGACCGCCACGTCCGTATCTTGAACTGCCGACAGCGCCGACGACATCTGCTCGGTCTGGGAATCGAGTACTCGGCTGGAACTGTCGAGCGTGTATTTCTGAAAGCCTCCTATGATCGCCTGCGATCGCGTTGCATCGGCAATGGCGTCGTCGATGATCTCGAGCGCCTCCGCCGCTTTGTTGGAGGTGAGGGAGTTGTCTCCCCCACTCCCAATGCTGTAAAGTTTTCCTGTCACGCCCCCCAGACTGGCGGTGCTCAGGTTCGGCAAGCCGATCGACGCGAACGACGAAGGCGAAGAGCCGACGTTGAACTGGAGCCCTTCTCCCGAGATGACGAACGGCGTCACCACTCCCGAAGTGGTCGGTTTGACGTCGATCACCGCCGCAAACTGACTTGTATTGACGTTAAATGTGGACCCGTCTCCCGTGTATTGCTGTCCGTTGATCGTCGCAACGGCGTCGGTTCCCGCGGCCGATCCACCCCCGGTGAGCGTGAAGGTTCCCTGGGTTACCTCGATGGAGATCGTGGCTTCCGAGCCGTAATCCACGCTCTTGAAGTTGATGTTTCCCGCATTGACCGTCGCGGTCACGCCCGTTTCGTGCTTCACATCGTTGAAGGCCTGGGCAATGGTGTTCAGGCTCGATCCCGACGAAAGCGAAATCACCGACGTGCCGTTTTTGCCTCCGACGATCAAAGTGACATCGGCCGCAAGAACGCCGCCGGTATAGGTATCGGTTGCCTGTGTGGCGGTGGTCGTGACGTTTATATTGACGGTCACGTCGTCGGCCGTATTCTTGCTGAGCACATCGACATCGGCGATTTTACTGGTATTAACGCTTGAAACTTGATATCCGGATGCGCCGGTCAGGAGCTGTTGTCCGGCAAAACTGGTTTTAGCGAGATTGTTGATACTTTGGAGAATGGAGTCGACTTCGATCTGATTGGCGGCGACTTCGGCGTTCGAAAGCCCTCCCCCGGCCGCTTCGAAGACCAGCGTTCGGGCTTCCTGAAGCTGCGAGACGATCTCCCCCGCGGCCGCGTCCGCGGTATTCAGCATGGCACTTGCCCGGGTCACCGACTTCGATGCCGCCTCTGCGGCCGTCAATTCCTGTTGCAAGAGGGTTGCCTGAATCAGGCCGGCCGGATCGTCCTTGGCCGAGTTAATTCGCTTAAGCGTGCTCAGCCGCTGGGTGTTCGTGGCGATTTCGCGGCTGATCTGGGAGATGCGGTTCAGTGCGCGCAACTGGTCGGTGGCGAGCGATCCCAGGCTCCCGATACGACTCATGACGAACACCTCCCGTTGATGCAATTCCCGCGTCGCGGCACGGACCGCGCGCGGGGGCGCGTCGCTTCGGCCGAAAACGAACCGTGCAACTCTAGCTCGTCATGGGAGAGTGTCAAAAAAAGGGTAGGAAATGCAGGAAATCCCTACCAGTTGCGGGAATTGTGACGGTTCTGCGCGTCGTAGCGGGGGGGCTGTGCCAAATGGACCAGGTACGGTCTCGAACTACTTCCAATAGACCTTGAGCACCCACCAGATGGAAAGCGGGATGGAGATGAAAGTCAGAAAGTAGCTGTCGAGGGGAAAGGGCATGCGTGTCAGGAATGGGCGGAGAAGAAAGTAGTCGATCGCCACTCCGGCGAGGCTTCCCCAACACATGAAGATGTAGCCGAGTTGCTTCCGCTGCAGTTGTTCGCCCTCGTCGAGCTGTGAAAACCTTCTGCGAGGCTCGCGGACGGCCGCCACTTTTTCCTTCGCGGGCTTCACGGCCTGCGCGTCGGTCGCGCGGCCTTTTTTCTTGTCCTTTTTCTCCTGCTTGGTCCGTGCAGCCTCGGCCATCGCCGCTTCCGCCACGGTTTCGTCGCGCATCCCGGCGGCATAGTATTTGGCGATCCCCTGGTTGATCGAGAGAGGAGCCGCAATCACCGCCCGCATCGGCATGCCGAGCCGCAAGCGGAAGATATCCTCCAGTTCCTGCCCCGGCTCGTCGGCACAGGCCACAAGCACTTGATCGTCATCGACAAACAGCGGCAGCACGGAATGCCGCTTGACGATGTTTCTCGGCACGCGGTCGAGCACCGAATCGTCTGGAATCACGTCGGCCAGTTCGAGATAAGGAAGCCGGAGGTGATGTGCAAGCACTTGCGCCGCGGTCGTTGCATCGACGAGCTTCATCTGCACGGCGGCGTCACGGAGCGACAATCCGCGAGCCTCCGCGAAGCTTTCGAGCTGCTTGGCCTGTTCTCGCGAAATATGCTTTCCTTCAACCAACAGATCCTCGAATGGCCGTCGGCCGAAAGCATCTTGTGTTTCCTCGAAGACGCGTCCCTGGCTTTCGTCGTACTCCCGTTTGCGGATCGGGTCGGTCAGGCAGAGCATCGCCTTGGCGAGCTCATTGAGCAGATCCTGAGACTGAACCGAATACTGCCCCGAAGCATACTTGCGAACATGCGCGTTCAGCTTGCGGTAATGAGCGCGAATTTTCTCCTCGTCGTCCTCGAACTGAACGACGCGCAACAGCTCATAATGCCCGGGAGGCCGCGGCCCTTCGGGAATTCCCAACCAATCCTTGTAGACGTCGAGCGGCATGTTTACTCGACCTGATACTCATCGGCCAGAACCTTGAACGCGTCCACCCCCGTGTTATCCAACCCGGAGCTGCGGACGATTTGCGTCGAGGCCGACTTCCTGCCGGTCAATTCCACGGCCGAACACTGTATGCGGCCGTTGGCGTCATAGCTGTAGCTGACATCCACCGGTGAGCCGGCCGGCAGATTCGGCGGCAGCCCGGTGATTTGAAAATCGCCGATCATCGTGCATGCCTCGGGATCAGACGTTTCTCCCTCGAGGATATACACGTGGATCCGCTGCTGATTCGGCGAAGTCGTGACGAACCGCTGCGTCGCGCTTTGCGGAATGGATGTATTCCGCGGAATCATGATGTGGTTGATCTTGCGGCTCGTATTGTCGGGATCGGAAATCTTGACCCCCAGCGAGTGGGAGTTGACGTCGGTGGTGTTCACCGCCCGCAGACGATCGATCACCGCGCGGGCCATGCGCCCTTCGCCTCCCGTGGCCTTCGCCTCAAGAATCGCCGCATGAATCGCGGCACCTTGCGCGACTGCTTCTTCCGGAGTCAGTTCACGAGACGGCTGCCGGCCGGTCACGTCCTTGAGCATCTTTTCGACGACCGGCATGTAGGTGGAACCGCCGACGAGCAGCACTTCGTCGAGCGAGTTGAGCGACACCTTGGCCTGCTGCAGCACGAGTTCCGTCGTGTCTTTCGTCCGCTGGAGCAGGTCGGCGGTCATCCGCTCGAAGTCTCCGCGCGTGAGCGAAACCGTGAGCGTCTTCCCTTTGTAGTACACGCTGATCGGCACTTGGGCTTTTGAGCTCAGTTGCCGCTTGGCGTCTTCGCATTCTTGAGCGAAGGCCCGCAGCGTCTCGGGATGTTCTCGTGGATCATCCCCGAACTTCCGTTTGAACTGCTCCGAAACGTGGTCGACCACCCGCTGGCTCCAGTCGAGCCCTCCCAGCATCACGTCGCCGTCGGTGGCGAGTACCCGGAAGTTTGTTGGCGTATACCGCACGACGGTGACGTCGAACGTTCCTCCCCCGAGGTCGTACACCAGGATTGTCTTTTCTTTCGAGCGAATATCGGTGCGGCCCAGCTCCCCCTTCATCCAGGCGTAAGCCAGGGTCGCCGCGGTCGGCTCATTGAGAATGTCGATCACATTCAGGCCGGCGATTGTTCCCGCGTCTTGGGTTGCCTTTCGCCGCACGTCGTTAAAGTAGTAGGGAACGCTGATCACGGCGTTCGCGATTGGACCGATGGTTTTCTCGGCGTCCTGCTTGAGCTTTTTGAGAATCATGGCGGAGACGAACTCCGGCGTCAGACGCTTGTTCTGGTACATCACGTAAAAATCATGGTTCCCCATCTGCCGCTTGATCGCCTCGACGATGTGCGAGGGATCTTCGATAGAGATCCGTTCGAACGACGGTCCGACCATCACGTGGCCGCTGTCTCCCAACAGCACGACCGACGGAGTAATCGTCCGCCCGTCGATATTCGGAATCGCTTTCGGTTTGCCGTCGTTACCGACTTGCGCCAGCGCCGAATACGTCGTTCCCAGGTCGATGCCGACTGTCTGTCCTTCAAGCAGTTTCATGATTTCGCCTTAACCAGTTGCCTCTCATTGAGATGTTTGCAAACGCGCCACGCGTCCCTTCAAGCTATCTCTCCGATGGACGTGTTCCTTCGAGACCGCCAAAAAAAGACTGCTTGTGCGGTATTCCGAGTTCTTGACGAGCCGTTCGTTCTTCCGAAAAACCAACACGACACCTGTTCGAGAACGATGCCCCTCGAAACCCTCACGCCACACACGAATTGTTCAGTAAGATGGGAACCAGGGAATTCACCGCGGCGGGCGAACTCCATTCTAGTTGGGGAGAAGTTCCCCATATCAGGCGGGACCGTCCCCGGCCATTGCCATTTTGACTGTCACCCAGGGTGGAATCAAGCGCCCTTCCCGGCAGAAACCGCGGACGATGGCTTTCGACGAGCCTTGAACAACTGCGGCTTGCCACCCCCCGTCGGTGGTCGGAACTCCGAATGAGAGCCAACCGGCAACGTGAACATTTCGTATCGCCCATCAATTTTCCGCCGAAACAGCAGCGGGTAATCAATGTCAAACGTGCTCGAAGCTCCCGGCTTGAGCGTGTAAGGGCCTCCCCAACCGCTGTATGGACCTTTCGTTTCAAAATCCAATGGAGCGTCGCTGTCGTTGCTCAGTTTCACTCCCGGCTCGCCAAACGTCACCGACAAGTAGGGCGACTTCCAGGCGGCACTTTCCAGCCGCAGCTTGGAGTATCCGAAATCAATGTCAGCCACCGTCGTTTCCGCCGCGGGGCCGTGCTGCGTCCACTGCCCCCACGAGTCCTTGAACATCCCCCGAATGGCATCCACGTTCCATTCGGATGTTTCGGGCTGATATCCGGGAGCAAATCGCCCGGTCGCAACAATCGTCGGCTCACCCGACCAACTCAGCCGCAGGTTCCGCTCATCGAAGTTCGGACTGATAACGCTCGCCGAGGCCGGCTGCGAAACGTCGAACGAAAACTCGGCATACGGCTTCCACTCTCCCTTCGGGTCGGTCCGCACCGCCAGCGAGATTACAACCTTCGGTGCGCGGAACAACACATGCG
>CAZVJA010000258.1:0-6833 GCA_964626885.1 uncultured Planctomycetaceae bacterium
GAGACCTTCTGGCAGTTCCCCACCGTCTCGATGGGACTGGGACCAATCACCGCCATCTACCAGGCGCGGTTTCTCCGCTATCTGCGCGACCGCGGAATTCTGAACACCGATCAGTCGAAGGTGTGGTGTTACGTCGGAGACGGCGAGTGCGACGAGCCGGAGACGCTCGGTGCCCTCACGCTCGCCTCGCGCGAAAAACTCGACAACCTGATCTTCGTCATCAACTGCAACTTGCAGCGGTTGGACGGTCCGGTTCGCGGCAATGGCAAGATCATCCAAGAACTGGAAGCAGCTTTCCGCGGCGCCGGCTGGAACTGCATTAAGGTCATCTGGGGATACGACTGGGATCAGCTCCTGGCGGCCGACGAAGACGGAAAGCTCGTCAAGCGGATGGGCGAGGTTGTTGACGGCCAATATCAGAAGTACAGCGTCGAAACCGGTGCGTACATCCGCGAGCACTTCTTTGGCGTTTCGCCCGAGTTGCTGGAGATGGTGGCGCATCTCTCCGACAGTCAGCTGGAGAAAATGCGCCGCGGCGGCCACGATCCCGAAAAAGTCTACGCGGCCTACAAGTCTGCGGTCCAGCACACCGGTTCGCCGACCGTGATTCTCGCGAAGACGATCAAAGGTTACGGCTTGGGAGAGGCGGGCGAGGGACGCAACACCACGCACAACGAAAAGAAGCTGGAAACCGACGAGCTGCGGGCCTTCCGCACCCGGTTCGCCATTCCCATCGGGGACGACGACGTGGCAGAGGCGCCGTTCTACCGCTTCCCGGAAGACAGCCCGGAATACAAATATTTGCACGCTCGGCGAGAGACGCTCGGAGGATATGTGCCGGCGCGCAAACCGACGGGAGAAGTTCTGGAGCTTCCTCCCGCCGAAACTTTTGAAAAGACCCTGAAGGGGAGTGCCGGCCGCGAAGCGTCCACCACGATGGCTTTCGGTTCGCTGCTGAGCACGCTGCTCAAAGACAAAAAGATCGGTAAGCGAATCGTACCGATCATCCCCGACGAGGCCCGCACCTTCGGCATGGAAGGGCTCTTCGGTCAGTGCGGCATTTACGCGCATAAAGGGCAGTTGTACGAACCGGTCGATGCCGGCGCGATCATGTACTACAAGGAAGCCAAGAACGGGCAGATTCTCGAAGAGGGAATCAACGAAGCGGGAGCGATGTCGTCGTTTGTCGCGGCCGGAACCGCGTATAGCAACCTCGGCGTCAACATGATCCCGTTCTACATTTATTACTCGATGTTCGGTTTCCAACGGATCGGCGATCTCATCTGGCTGGCGGCCGATGCCCGCACGAAGGGCTTCCTGATCGGCGGTACGTCGGGGCGCACGACCCTCAACGGCGAAGGTTTGCAGCATCAGGATGGGCACAGCCAATTGATGGCGGCTTCGGTGCCGACTTTGCGGGCCTACGACCCCGCCTACGCGTACGAGTTGGGCGTCATCATTCGCGACGGCTTGAAGCGTTTGTACCAGGACAACGAATGCCACTTCTATTACATCAGCGTCTATAACGAAAACTATGCCATGCCGGAGATGCCCGCCGGGGTCGAGGAAGGAGTTCTCAAAGGGCTGTACCGGGTCAGCGGCGCGGCCGGCGGCGGTAAGCAAAATGGCAAGAAGAATGAAGCCCGCCCGCAACTGTTCGGCAGCGGGACGATTCTCCGCGAGGCACTGCGGGCTCAGGCGTTGCTGGCCGAGAAGTTCGGCGTCGAGGCGGATGTCTGGAGCGCCACCAGCTACAACGAATTGAGTCGGGAAGCGACGGCGGTCGAGCGGTGGAACCGTCTCCATCCCAAGGAAGAGCCGCGTAAGAGTTATCTGGAAACGGCGCTCGCCGGTCTGGAAGGACCGTTCATCGCGGTGAGCGACAACATGCGACTGGTGCCGGAACAGATTCGCCGTTTTGTGCCGGGTCCGTATGTCACGCTGGGAACCGACGGTTTCGGCCGGAGCGACACTCGCGAGTCGTTACGCCGACATTTCGAGATCGACGCGGAGCAGGCGGCGTATGCCACACTGTTCGCCCTGGCGGAGTGCGGCCGGTTCGACAAAAAGAAGCTCCCCAAAGCGGTGAAGGATCTCGGTATCGACCCCGAGAAGATCGACCCGTCTGTAGCCTAGTGAATCGGGCTTCAGCAAGTTATCCTTTCCTGAGCGGGTCGGTGCGCGCTGGCCGAACGAAGAGGGGCAGTCGATCGACGACGGAGGTTCCCCGCAATCCGCGGTTGTACGAATTAAGAATGGATTTGCCGCAACGAGACCAATATGGCCATCGAATTTAAGCTTCCAGAAGTATCCGAAGGGGTGACATCGGCCGACGTGGCGGAGATTCACGTAGCCGAGGGGGACGTGATCGAGGCGGGGCAGATTGTCCTGGAAGTCGAGACCGAAAAAGCGGTCGCTGACATCCCCTCTCCCTATGCCGGCAAGGTGACGAAGATTCACGTACAGCGCGGGCAGAGCGTGCCGGTTGGCGCAACGTTGTTAACGATCGAAACATCAACAGGTGCACCGGCGGCTGAAAAAACTTCCAAGCCGGCGCCGACGAAAGAAGTCCCTCCACCGAAACCGGCCGCGGCGCCGGTCGCCGAGTCCCGTCCTGCACCCGCACCGACCCCGCCGAAATCGGTACCCTCCGCGCCGGTGCAACCTGCAGCGACGACGACTGCTATGGTCGCAACTCGCGCTGCTGCGACTCCGCAGGGGAACGGAAACGGCAACGACCGCGCACCGGCTCCCGCCGGCCCCGCAACGAGGCGACTTGCTCGAGAGTTGGGGGTCGATCTGCATCGTCTGGCGGGGAGCGGTCCCGGCGGGCGCATTACATCTGAAGACGTGCAATCCTACGTACGCACTTTGACCGCCTCGGCTGTGCATGACGTCGGCAGCCCGATGGCAGCGCCGCAATTGCCGGACTTCAATCGTTACGGCGCGATCGAGCGCCGGCCGATGAGCAAGCTGGCGCGTACCGCCGCCGCCAATTTGAGTCTCTCGTGGCAGATCGTGCCGCACGTCACGCAGCACGAGCTGTGTGACGTTACCGATCTGGAAGAGTCTCGCCAGAACTACATGAAGAGCATCGGTCAGAACGGGCCGAAAATCACCATGACGGCCATCATGGTGAAAGCCGTCGTCGGCGCGCTCCGCGCCTTCCCACAGTTCAACTCCAGCCTCGACACGGGCTCGAACGAGTTGATTCTCAAAGGTTACTACCACATCGGCGTGGCGGTTGACACCGAGTATGGGCTGGTGGTGCCGGTCATTCGCGATGCCGATCGTAAATCGGTGCTGGCTATCGCGCACGAGATCACCGATCTTTCGGAACGTGCCCGCGATCGCAAGCTTGAAATGTCGGACATGCAGGGGGGGACGTTTACCATTACGAATCTCGGCGGCATCGGCGGAACCTCATTCACGCCGATCGTGAATTATCCCGAAGTCGCCATCCTCGGCATGTCGCGAACGCGTAAGCAGTGGGATTTTGTCGACGGCAAACCGGTCCAACGGCTAATGCTCCCGCTGTCGCTCTCCTACGATCACCGCGTCATCAACGGAGCGGATGCCGCGCGGTTTATCGTAAAGCTCTCCCGGATTCTCTCTGATTTCTTCCAACTGCTGATTGAGTGTTAAGATCCATGGCGAACACCGACGACGCGCGCGGGCAACTCGTGGTGATCGGCGCTGGCCCGGGAGGGTATCCCGCGGCTTTCGATGCGGCCGATCACGGCATGAACGTCACCCTGGTCACCGAAGAGCCTATTCCAGGCGGCGTCTGCCTGCACCGGGGCTGCATCCCGTCAAAAGCACTCCTGCATGTCGCCAAGCTCATCCAAGAATCGAAAGATGCCGGCGAGTGGGGAGTCACCTTCACCAAGCCGAAGATCAACCTCGACAAGCTCCGCGAGTTCAAGACGGGCGTCGTGGGAAGGTTGACCGGCGGCGTGAGCGAATTGTGCCGCGCTCGCGGCGTCAAGCTGGTGCATGCCCGCGCGACGTTCCTCAACTCAAATACCCTCGAGTTGACGAAAGGGGACGGCAAGACCGAGAAGCTGCCGTTCGAGCATGCGATCATCGCGACCGGATCAACTCCCGTCATGCCGCCGCTGTTTGCAATCGGCGACGAGCGCGTGATGGATTCGACCGGCGCTCTCGAGCTGGCGGACGTGCCGAAGCGGCTGCTCGTGGTCGGCGGCGGCTACATCGGGCTGGAAATGGGATGCGTCTATGCCGCGCTCGGTTCGAAGGTGACCGTTGTCGAAATGACTCCCGGCCTGCTCCCGGGGGCGGATCGCGATCTGGTTCGTCCATTGAAGGCACGGCTCGACAAAATCTTCGAGGCAATTCATCTAAACACGAAAGTGGCGGGGTTGAAGGCCGAGAAGAGCGGCATCGTCGCGACTCTCGAAGGAGAGGGAGTCGTGCCGCAACAGACGTTTGATCGTGTGCTCGTCGCTGTCGGCCGTCGACCGAACAGCCGAAACCTCGGGCTCGAAAACACTCAGGTCGAAGTGGATGAGAAGGGATTCATCAAGGTCGATGCCCAGCGCCGCACGGCCGATCCGTCGATCCTGGCAATCGGGGATGTGGCGGGAGAACCGATGCTCGCCCACAAGGCATCGCGCGAAGCTCGGGTCGCGGTCGAAGCGCTCGCCGGCGAACCGGCCGCATTCGACGTCATCGCGATTCCGGCAGTCGTGTTTACCGATCCCGAGGTCGCGTGGTGCGGCCTGACCGAGAACGAAGCAAAGGCCGCGGGCCGCGATGTGAAGATCGTGCGGTTTCCATGGGCGGCGTCCGGCCGTGCGATTACGCTCGGGCGCACCGATGGCTTGACGAAGATTCTGTTCGACCCCGAGACGGAACGTGTGTTGGGCGTGGGAATCGTCGGTCCCGGAGCGGGAGAACTGATTGCCGAGGGAGTGCTCGCCGTCGAGACTGCCGCGGTGGCCCGTGATTTGGCCGAATCGATCCACGCACACCCCACACTTTCCGAAACTTTGATGGAATCGGCCGAGGCGGCGTTTGGCCAGGCGACGCACATTTACCGCCCGAAGCGTAATTAAACGAGACGGGCGGTCAGGGAAAATCGGGCATCGCCCTACGGGTGGTGGGAGTGCCCCGGGAGTCTCACGAGAACATACGATTCGCCGTCTGTTAGCACGAGGTTCCGTTCGAACGAAATGCAGCAAGCCGACGTCACGATAATTGGAGGGGGCATCGTCGGGCTGGCGACCGGGTATCGTCTCACGGAACGCTTTCCCGGAACGCGCATACTGCTGCTCGAAAAAGAGTCGGGGCTTGCACATCATCAAACGGGGCGGAACTCCGGCGTGCTGCATTCGGGAGTGTATTACAAGCCCGGCAGCCTCAAGGCGCGAAATTGTCGCGAAGGCAAACTCGCGATGCAGGAGTTCTGCGAGCGCGAGGGGGTGGCCTACGACGTCTGCGGGAAGGTCATCGTCGCGGTCGATGAGTCGGAGTTTCCGGCGCTGGAACGGATACACGAGCGTGGCCAGGCGAACGGCGTCCGCTGCGAGTTGATCAGCCGGGAACGACTGCACGAACTGGAGCCGCATGCCGCCGGGCTCCGCGCGCTGCACGTTCCCGAAGCGGGGATTGTCGATTACGTCGGCGCCTGCGAGCGGATGGCGGAACACATCCGGAAAGGGGGCGGCTCGATCGTCTTGAACGCACGCGTGACCGCGCTGCGGTCCTCCGGATCGGAAACATTGGTCGAGAGCACGGCGGGAGAATTCTCAACGAAGCTCGTCGTCAACTGCACCGGGTTGCATAGCGACCGCGTGGCACGGCTGAGCGGTCAAGATCCGGACGCGAAGATTGTTCCGTTCCGCGGCGAGTATTTTGAATTGAAGCCCGAGGCGGAACACCTTTGTAAAAACCTCATTTATCCGGTTCCCGATCCGAGCTTTCCGTTTCTTGGCGTCCATTTCACCCGGATGGCGCTCGGCGGCGTCGAATGTGGTCCGAACGCTGTGCTCGCCTTCGCCCGTGAAGGCTACCATAAGACGGATATCAACGTCCGCGATCTGGCGGAGTCGCTCACCTATCCCGGCTTCCTGCGGCTGGCGGCACGCTACTGGAAGACCGGCCTGGGAGAAATGTGGCGGTCGATCAGCAAGGGGGCGTTCGTGAAGGCGCTGCAGCGGCTGATGCCGGAGATTCGTGCGGAGCATTTGAAGCCCGCTCCATCCGGTGTGCGGGCACAGGCACTCTCGCGCGACGGCAATCTCGTCGACGATTTTTTGATCCTCGAAAACGAGCGGGTCGTCAACGTGCTGAACGCACCATCGCCGGCAGCCACCGCGGCCCTCAACATCGGCCGGCTGATTGTCGACAAACTCGCCCCGCGGCTGTGAGCCCGTCCAAGAACCGGAAATATCAATAAGGAATCCAGGAAAGCGGGAGAAGACGGAGGATGGAAGATAGATGATGGAGAAGCGGGCTTACGAGAGTCAGCAGAGCATTTGACCAAATCAAGAGCATTTGAACGAGGGAACGGCAAACGACGCCATTCTCTTTGAAATTCCTGACTTCTTGGTTTCCTTATAAAAATTGTCTTTGTTTTCGTTTCAGTGAAAGCTCCGATCCATGTCCAATGTGCCCAAGCAGGTGTTTCCCGCCGATAAGCTGCGTGAGTTCGCGGTCCGTGTGTTCGAATCGTTCGGCATCCCGCACGACGACTCCGTTCTTGCGGCCGACATCCTGGTCCGCGCGGATCTGCGGGGGATCGACTCGCACGGGATCGCCCGGCTGGCGATGTATCACGAGCAGCTCACGCTCGGGAGGATCAACCCGCG
>CAZVJA010000259.1:0-6793 GCA_964626885.1 uncultured Planctomycetaceae bacterium
TCCCGAAACGCATCGAGGTCGGCCTGAAGTTGGCGGTACAGCCAGAAGATGCAGGCATAGCCGAGCCCTCCGCCGACACTCAGCACGCTCATGGATAGCTGGCCGCTGATACCCAGGTCGGGCCAGATGTGCGGCACGACGATCAACAGCGCGATCGACAGCAGCGGCAGCATGGCTGCCGTGACAAGATACCGCGGCATCAGCACGCCCAGCCGGTTGAGTGATGCTTTATCTCCCACTGCCGAGGGGTCTGCTTCCAGCAAGGCCGGATACAGCACCCGCAAAGTGTAAAGCGTGATTATGAAAAAGGGGTAGGCCGCCGCGACCAGCCCGCACAGCACCAGCGACGAAAAGAAATGGATGTAGACATGTGCCGGCAACGAGCCGGCCGCCAGTCGAATGCTGATCGGATAGGCAATCCCCGCGATCGTCCATTCAATCACGCTAATCAGTCCGGCGTAATGCCCCAGCCGCAGGCAGAGCCTTTCCAGCGAATGCAGCTCTCGCAAAGAATCCTTCTCGCGGCGCGGTTTTGTGACGCCGCGCCAGAGCACCCACCCAAGATATCCCGCGAGGGCCATGCCGATCGGATAGGCGATGCCGTTGATGATCAATTGCGTGCGGTCGAACGCCGCGATTTGAGTCGAATCGAGGTGTTCGACGATTTCCTTGCGGTTGTGCCAGTAGTTCCACACTCCGGCCAACGCATTCGGCAAGATCGTTGCCAGCACTACGGTCACGATTGTAAACGGTCTTAGTTTCACACGGAGGCTGGAGGGATCGGGATGCAGGAGCGCCTGGATGTGCGGTTTCATGCACAACTCCAGCCGCCGCGCCAGTTCCGCGCCGTCGGTCCAGCGCTCGGCCGGGTCGGGATGGAGGCATTTTTCCAGGATGGCATGCAGCCCGGGAGGACAGTCGGCGGGCAAGGGGGGGGCGGATTTCGGGTCGACGCCACTGCGGCGCCGGTCGGTCATTCGACCCAGAGTACTGGTCCATCCGCCGTGCACTTCTTCTTCCACGAACGGCCTGTTCCCCGCGAGCAATTCCCAGAGCATAACGCCGAGCGAGTAAAGATCGCTGCGCCCGTCGAGGCTGTCCGGGGAGCGATCGTGCGCGGGGTTGCACGCTTCGAGCTGCTCGGGCGACATGTACGCCAGACTGCCGCCGAAGTAGGCCGCCGGGGTTGCTCCTTCGAGCTTCGAGCTGAAGCTGATGTTGAAGTCGGCCAGCTTCGGCACTCCCTCGGCACTCAACAGGACATTGGCGGGCTTGAGATCGCGATGCAGCACCCCTTTGCCATGGGCGTAGTCGAGTGCCCGCGCCAACCGGCTGCCGATCCAGCAGACGACCTCCGGCCACGTGAATCCCCCCAGTTTCTCGCGGAGCGAGGATTCCACCGGGCGCGACTCTCCTCTGTCCTCCAAAGCGCGATCGACGATTTCGAGGAGCAGTTTTCCGGAACGTTTTGCGGCCGGTGTTCGCTTCACCTTTTGAAGCAGCGATTGCAGCGTTCCGCCGGCGACATACTGCATGTACAACAGTCGAAGCTGCTTGTCGACGATTTGTCGCTGGTCGTACACCCGCACGATGAAGTCATGATCCAGCTGCGCTAGCGTCTGCGGCTCGCTGCTGTTATCGACGGAGACTTTCAGGGCGACGAGCCGTTGCATCGATTTCTGCCGCGCTAAAAAAACCCTTGCGAACGCTCCTTTGCCAAGCTGTGCTAGGAGATCGAACTCATCCAGAGTCTGCCCGACTTCAACTTCTTCCAGCCGCTGGTGCTTGTCGGGTTTGAATGGTCCGGTGGGGACGTAGGCCTGCTCCAGGCCGAGCAGCCGCGCAAGTTCGTTCGCCTGACCTGGAAACGCGTCCAGATACTCCTGTGGATCAGCCGCCAGTCCCGCCTGCCGTCGGATGTGAAATTCTTCGTAGACCAGATCCGATGGTACGCCGCCGGTTGCCAACTCGGGGAATTCACGGACGTAGTCAAAAATGCGTTTTGGGTAGTTCCGTTCGAGCCAGCGATATTCGAGGTCGACTTTGATCAACTCCACGAGCGTAAGGCGGCGGATCTCTCCCGAAGGAGGAAGATACTCGCCGATGTGTGGCGGTTTGGACGACGCTTCCCAGTCGCTGACGAATCGTTCCAGGTACGATGCCAGCAGCGACATCGTCGATTCGGAATCGTCAAGTGAAAATGATCCGGTAGAATGCGGCACAAACGCGGTCCATAAAAAACGTTTCTTGGCCGGCGTTGCCCGATTCGTCGATCGGCTTGGGGGATGCCGGTTTCTCCTCGACTTGACTCCATCGTATAGTACGAAATGATTGTTTGCTCTGATACACTCCTGACGGGGACAATCCGTGCAATACCCCTGAGGGCGGCAGCATGGTTGACGTCGATATTCCACAGGACGGCGATGATGAGCTTATCGACCGCATCAAACGCGGGGACAGCGCGGCATTGGCGGATTTCATCGAAAACCGACGTCCGCAACTCACAGCGTTCATCGAGCGAAACCTGAGCGATGCCCTGCGCAGGAAGATTGAGGCGGCCGACATCATCCAGGAGTTAAGCATCAACGCGGTCGATTCGGTCGACGAAATGGAATTGGGGAGCCGCGATCCCTTTTCATGGCTCTGCCAACTCGCCGAAAGACGGATCATCGATGCGCATCGCCGGTTCTTCGGCGCGCAAAAGCGATCGGGGAGCAAAGAGCGGGCACTCGACGCTCGCGGCGAGAATTCGCAGCAGGCGGGGTTCATTGATGTGTTGGTGGCGAGCATGACGACTCCCAGCCGCGCGTTCTCGCGGAATCAGAAAGAGTTGCGCTTGCTGGTGGCGCTCGAGAGCCTACCGGAGGATGCTCGCAATGCGCTACGGATGCGGTATGTGGAAGGACTTCCTTCTAAGGAAATCGCCGAGAAACTTGGTAAGACCGACGGGGCCACGCGGGTGCTGCTGACCCGCTCGTTGGCCCGGTTGCAAGAGATACTTAGCGGAGACAGCGAATTTCAAAGTTTTCTCGGTGGCAAGTAGTCGTCGCTGCAAGTGCGGTCCGCTCTGCCTGTCGAAAAGAGACGCCGAGGTTGCGGAAGAGAACGGATCACAATAGTCGCAACAAGGTTCAAAGGTGTTCAATTCCGTGCGCGTACGTCCCCGCGATATTCTTCACTCTTTCTTCACCCTTGCGCGGACGTTGTCGGAGAGTTCCAACTCCAAATCAGATCGCAGGTTGCTGGAAAACTGATCGTAGGTGACCTATCTGGAACAGTTCTGGGGGCTTCCAAAGGTGCTCATCAAAGGTGTTCAAGCCGATGAGCATCTTTGGAGCGACGAATTGATCGAAGAATACTTCTCAGATCCGCGAGTTCTGCTAGAGACGCTGCATTGGCAGGCAGAGCATTGCCGTAGATCGAAAATGCGATCTTGCAGCGCCATTGGCTTGCGAGGGCCAGCTGACTTCGACGCAAATGGCTGTCGAACTCAGTGACAAACGCAGATCCTTCGCCGATTCTACCCCTCTTTTCGCCTGCGTCTACGACGATTTGGAACGCCCCACCCGAGCGCATTGACGATACGTTCGAGCGAGTCCATGTCACTGGTGGAGCATAGGGTCAGCGAAGTCTCGGGTCTTGCACACACTCCCGCGGCGCCGCAGATGAAGCTCCTTGGGAGTCACGCTAGGTTTCGTTGTATTCACTTCTTATACCAGGCTGAGAGATGGAAACAGGACCCAGCCCATGAAGAAGTTGTCGATCTCCTCGTTGACATCGGCCTGGGTCTGGTTGGCGGTATCGGTGGTCGAATCCGAGGATGTCGAGCTCGAGGCTGCCGAACCAATCGATCCCGTCGAGTCAGCTGATGCCGTGTCGGAGACGGCGATCGGCGTTGAATTCGCCGTCGGAGACGAAAGGACTAACGGGTCGCTTTGCACTGTGTAAAGTGCGAAGGCGTTCCCTGAACCGGGTGCCAAAGCTGTACTGGACGGCGAGCTGCTGGACGACTGTGCGAGGAGCGGGGACGAAGAGGAACCGCCGCTGCTCGGAGCCATCAAGGCCGCAGGACCGTCTAGAATAGTGACGTCTTCGGATTGAACACCGTTTTCGTCGGCTCCGGTGACATTGACGATTGCGATCGTGACGAGCTCATTCCCTTCCGCGTCGTTGGCGTCTCCCAGGCCGGTCAAAGTGATGCTGGCGCTGGTCTGGCCTGCGGGAATGAGAATGGTCGTTACCGGCGTGACAGCGGCTTCCGTAATCGCGTACCCATTGATCGGGTTCGCCGTATCGGATGCCCATTGACCGCCTGGAGCAAGTTCGCCGCTGGCCTCCAATGAGAAGGAGAGATCGACAATCCTGCCGGGAGCGATGACCGGATCACCGAACTGGTTGATGAGGAATCCTTTGAACGGAACCACGTACTCGTACTCATGGCCGTCGGCGGATGCCGCACCGGTAATGTTGCCGAGCACGACCGGCCCTTTGTCCTTCACGAAGACCACCTTGTCGTCGGTCGAGACTGCCGGATTGTTTTCCTGGTAGACCCATTGGGTGTAGTTATCATACGTGCCCGGGAGAATATTGACAAAACCGGGATCGAACGGACCCTGCGTTGCCCACGAATTGTAGGGAACTGTGGAATCAAACTGGTCGTTCGACTGCTGCTCGAAAGCGAGGTTGCGTGACGCGTCGTCGGTGGCACCGTGGTTGAGATAGTTGCCGGTGTTGAAGGCACCGTTGAAATACTCGATCTCGGCGTTCATGTCGTACCCGCCGGTCGTCGGGTAATACCCACCTTCGTGCAGTTCGTAACCTGTGGCGTCATTATTGTCGACATCCATGGTGACGATAATGTAGTACCGGCCGGCGGCCAAGCCGTTTGCCAGATCTTCAATTTGCGTCCGGCCAATCTCTCCATCGGCTTTGAAGTAGAAATAGAAGTTATGATCGTCGTGCGTGACTGCGTACTGAAGCACGTCAACGTCGGGATGATCAACCGGCAGCGGCGTATTGCCGGCGCCAGTTGTATCGGTATCGTGCGTGTCCCCCAGCGGGTCGTTGAAGAACTCGATATTCGGGTTGGCATGCCAGTCCGCGAAGTTACCGTCGATGCTGATCGGTGCATTGCTGGAAGTGACACGATAATCGGTGTTGTTTGCCGCCGAGCCCGTGAAACCGAGTTGGACAACGACGTCATGATCGACGGGGCTAGTGAGGAAAGCCGTGATGGTGGTCGCGCCGCCGTTTTCACCGATCGAATTGCCACCGACGCTTAAGGAAACGAGCGGCGGGAAGGGGGTGTCGTCATTCACGATTGTGCCGGCGCCGCTGCCGTCGCCGATGACCGCACCACCCGTCACATTGGAAAGCACGAGCGACAGCGTTTCGTCATCTTCAGAGAACAGTTCCCCGATGATCGGCACGGCCACGGTATGCACGATTTCTCCCGGAGCGAAGATGAGCGTTCCGCTCAGGGGGAGGAAATCGACGCCGGGGATCGCGGTGCCGGCGATCGTCGAATAATCGACAGTGACCGTGCTGGTGCTGAACTTGGTCAGGAAAACATTAAACAACAGTACATGTGGATCGGCGTCGCTGCGGAAGACGGCCATGCTGTCCACACCACCGGAGCCGTACCGGACGGCGCTGATGATATCCGGATCTCCGTCAAGATCGACATCCGCCGCGGCCACGGCGTAAGGAATATGGAAGTTTCCGATGGAAAGGAACTCCGGTGCTCCGAACGAGCCGCTGCCGTCGTTGAACAGGACCGAAAGAACGTGATCGTCCACGTCGTCATTGGAGACGATCAGGTCCAGATCTCCATCCACGTCGAGATCCGCCGCGGTCAGCGACAGGACAGATGGACCGGCGGCGAACGTGAGCGGCGCCTGGAACGTTCCGTTACCGTTGCCCAAGAGGACGGAAACTGTATTGACGTTTCCCGGACCATTGGGATTAAACGCGAGATTCGTCACGGCGACATCGACCTTGTTGTCGCCGTTGAAATCACCCAGGACCAATGATCGCGGCCGAAGTCCTGCTGGAGCCGAACTGACCGTGAACGTGCCGGTACCGTCATTTTGCAGGATCGAGACGGTTGTCGACTGAAGACCGTTATCGGCGACGACCAAATCGAGATCGCCGTCGCCGTCAATATCGCCGGCCTTCACTTCCATCGGACCGGAGCCGACGGCGATGGTTGTGGCGGGGATGAATCCGAAAGCCGCATTGCCATTGTTCCACCGGATGGTCACATGACCGTCGGGATTTGCCACAGCCAGATCGACGTCGCCGTCTTCGTCGAAGTCACCCGACGTAATTCCGCTGGGCAGGGTGCCGGCGGGCGCACCAGAGCCGAGTACGAACGTGGCATCACCATTATTGATGAGCACTGAAATGGCGGCGTCGCGAGTCACCGCGACATCGAGGTCGCCGTCGCCGTCGAGATCGGAGACCACGGCGGAAGTAGGATTGCTCCCGGTACTCCAACTCGTTCCAGGGCTGAAGGTGCCGTCCCCTCGATTCAGCATGACGGAGATTGAATTGCCGATCGTGTTCACCTGGATCACATCGACATACCCGTCGCCGTTCATATCACCTGTGGTGACCCAATTGGGACGGCCACTGACCGTGTTTGTGCTGGTGTTGTAAAACTCCGGCTGGACTCCAAAACCGGTAGTGAAGTTGCCGTCGCCGTTCCCTTCCTCCACGCTGGCCGCGTCTTCGACAATCACGTTTGGCGGGCCGGGCGTGTCGTCATCGACGACGTAAACAGTCAGCGGCA
>CAZVJA010000260.1:0-5163 GCA_964626885.1 uncultured Planctomycetaceae bacterium
GCTCCGCAAATTGTGACCGGCGAGCGCGGGACGGAGCCACGCAGGGTTTTCCATAAAGAACCGTGTCTGCCGATCAAAATCGGCGTCCGCCTCCCGCTTTTGTTGATAGACCGGCACCGGCCAACCCCGATACTGCGCGATGACCGTTGCGTAATCCCAGTAGGCCCCCTTCACCAGCCGCACCCAGACCGGCGTCCCCCGCTCTTTCGACCATTCCAAGAGGCCGGCCAGATCCCGTTCCGCGTCGGGAAGATACGTCTGGATGACAACGCCGGTATCCGGAAAGTCCCGAAACTCGTCTTCGAGCATCACTTCCTTGAAGATTTCGAGCGTGAGATCCTTATACGCGTATTGTTCCATGTCGACGTGGACGAAGGCGTCGTGCTGCCGCGCGGCGCGCAATAAGGGCCGCAAGCGATGCTTCACCTCGGCCGCGGTTCCCTGCGGATCGATGGGACGAAAGTGGCTGCACAACGCGGAGAGCTTGATCGAAACATTGACACGCGGAATCGGACCAAATTGGTCGCAATCGATCGTGACATTTTCAGACCAGCGATTGACTTCCGGGGCCAACCCCTCGATCAGGTTCAGATAGGCTTGCTGGTAAGCGTCGGCTTCACGTTCGCTAATGACCGCTTCTCCGAGCAGATCGAGCGTGAATGCGAACCCCTGCTTGCGAATCTTGGCGATCCCCTGCAAGACTTCTTCGACGCGATTGCCGGCGATGAAACGGCGGGCCATGCGTGTTGCGTTGGTTCGAGCATTGAGAGCCAATGCCCGGCCGAGCACCGAATTCGGCTGCGAAATGTCGAGCCCCAAGCGGACTGCCCACGGGAGATGCTCGCGAACCTCCTCGAAATACTCGTGCAGATGCCGCGTCACCGATTCGTGCGAGCGGAGCATTGGCAGCACATCAACGAAGCGGAACATCTGCACCTTGACCGATTCATCAGCCATGGCCCAGGCGAGGATGCGGTCGTCCCACCAGCGGCGCTCAAATAAAGACGGGGTACGCCGCTCCAGGTGATTCCAGAGATCACGGCCGATCCGTTGCGTTTCCACCTCGACGGCGGGGGCGGGGTCGGTCGGTTTGGATGCGGCTTTGGTCTTCCGTGCCACGCCTGGAGACTTTCCAATAGAAGTCGGACAGAGTTAAAAACAGAGTATTCAGGTAGCACCCGCAGGATGTGAAACACGACGTGCGATTTCACCGGGACTGCAACCGGCTAGATTGTAGTGTGAGAAGTTTGTGTCTGAAAGGCGCTGAAGAACGGTTGCCCGAAGGTCACACAGACTGGCTGCTTCCCGATCGCAGAAAGCTGATCGCTGACCGCGTCCTACGTCGTGTAATCCGAGTTGAGCCGAACATACTCAGCCGTGAGATCACTGGTCCAGAAGCGGACGCCAAATTTCCCGAGCGGCAGGTCGAGTTCCAGATGCGTTTCCCTGTTGCTTCGCAAACTCTGCGAGAGCTGCTTCGCATCGAAGTTGGACGGCGCCCCATTCTGATAAACCAGCGTGCCGTTGATGTGGAGCGTCATGTCTTCTTCCCGCAGGTCGACACCACAGTAGCCGGCGGCGGAGATGATCCGACCCCAATTCGGATCTGCTCCGGTGATGGCGGTCTTCACAAGCGGGCCATTGGCGATCGTCCGAGCGATCAGCCGCGCCTCATCACGGGTCCGCAGACCACGCACATCGATGGTAATGATGTGTTCGGCCCCTTCGGCATCTCGGACGATCGACTGGGCGAGTTCCTCTGCCACTTCGCGGATCGCCTGCTCGATGCTCTCGTTCGAAACCGGGCCGCACTCGGCCGCTCCACTGGCAAGCAGAATGACTGAGTCGCTGGTGCTGGTGTGTCCTTCGACACTGATACAGTTGAACGTGTCGTCAACGGCACGCCGGAGCATGGCATCGGCGTCGGCGGGCGATAGGACGGCGTCGGTCATAATGACCGCGAGCATGGTGGCCATATTGGGGCCGATCATGGCCGCCCCTTTGGCTGCCCCGCTCACGCGGACACCTTCGTGATCCTGGTTTCCGGTGGGGTGCTCCACAAATCGCGTGGCCTGCTTGAAGAACGTGTCGGTGGTCATCATCCCCCGCGCGGCATTCTCAAAAGCCTGTGGTGTGCTCGCCAATTGTTGATGGACCGCCGGTATTCCCGCAGCGAGTTTTTCGCGCGGTAAGAACCGGCCAATCACTCCGGTCGAGCAGACGAGCACGTCCTCCGGCGGGCATTTCAGAAGCTTCGCCACTTCCGACGTCATCCAGCGGGCATCATCGATTCCACGGTCGCCGGTGCAGGCATTTGCGTTGCCTGAGTTGATGATGACGCCGCGCGCGGTTTCCCGGGGAACCCGTTCCCGCGAAACCTTCACCGGTGCCCCGCAGACACGATTGGTGGTATAGACTCCGGCTGCCGTGCAGGGGGAATCGGAAATAAACAATGCCAAGTCGAGCCTGGCCGGATCGTCCTTGATGCCGCAATGCACACCGGCGGCGCGAAAACCATTGGGGAGCGGAATATTTTCAGACACGATTTTTTCCCGACATTTTGTGGGTGGCATGAAAATCTGCCGCGAGCGGAGGGAATCTTACGGCAACAACCCCGTCGTTTCCGGAAATCCGTTCATCAGATTGAAATTCTGCACCGCTACGCCGGCGGCCCCTTTGATCAGGTTATCGAGCACGCAAAGGATCAGCGGCTGGCCCCGGACCACGCGCACGGTCATATCGCAGAAGTTCGTGTTGGCGACGTCCTTGGTCGCTGGGAGATGTTCCACCACTCGAATGAACGGCTTGCCGGCGTAGAACTTTCGCATGGCGTCGAGAAGCTCGTCTTCTGAAACCTGTCGTGCAAACTTCGCATACATCGTGCAGAGAATACCGCGATCCATCGGCACGAGGTGCGGAGTGAAGACCACTTCCACGTTTTTCCCACAGGATTGCGTGAGAACTTGCTCGATCTCCGGCGTGTGTCGATGGCGTCCCACCGAATAAGCGGAGATGCTTTCGTTGCATTCGGAATACAGCGTCGTCAACTTGGGAGACCGACCTGCCCCGGAGACGCCGCTTTTGGCATCGATGATGATCCCGGTCGGTTCGATATACCCACCGCACAACAATGGGGCCAGACCGAGAATCGATGTGCTGGTGTAACAGCCGGGGTTCGCAATTAGCGGAGCTGCGGGGATCGCCTTCGCGAAGAGTTCCGGCAGACCATAAACCGCGAGATCGAGCCGGGCTTGGTCCGTGTGAGGCTGCCCGTACCAGCTTTCATAAACGGCGGGGTCACTCAACCGATAGTCGGCGCTCAGGTCGACAACACGGCAGCCGGCGTCCAGCAATTCCGCGACAGCCACCATGCTTGCCCCGTGAGGCAAGGCGGTAAACACGAACTTTGCTTGCTGGGCAACCTCTCGCGGGCTGAGATTCCGGCAATTGACATCCAACCGGCCATACAGGCAGGGATGAATGGCGTGGATGGGAGGCTCCCCTTCCTGACGGCTGGTCAAGGCCGTGATTTGAACATCCGGATGGCGCAGCAGGATTTTGATCAACTCGAGCGCCGTGTATCCGGTGGCTCCCAATATTGCGACTTTGACCATAAGCTGTCCCGCACATTCTCTCGGCTCGATAGACTCGTTTAAGGTCGTATTGTACGGAAGCATCCGATAGCGCGAAAGGGAGGCGATTGGCGCATCGTCTCCCGAAAAGATAGATGCGGTTGCTTCAAAATGGTTCGCAAAACGATCACAATAGCCAGTCTCGCCGGTCGATCCGGACGGCCGATCCCCGCCGTCACGCCCGCAGCGAGGTTTTGGAGTCGGCTTTCGCACCGACTCCGACTCGACACGATGATCCAACATCCAAAACCAACCACACAGATCATTCTTCAAATAACGAACCAGGAGTAGCGCACTACCATGACCAACGCTGCGAAAACGGCCTCCGCGGCCCTGACCGAGGGAAATGGCATTCTGAGATTGTCACCGAACTGGGTTCCCCGTTCGTTCCTGCAGCCTGGACGCCGGCTGAAGCTGCACCCGGCGGACTACTACGCGCTCGGCACGCATCGCGGCGGAATTGACGAACGCTGGTTCGGCTCGACGACCCCGGCCGCTAACGAAGGGGCTCCGCCGGACGAGGGACTCAGCTACTGCGTCTTCGGTAAGGAGAAATTCACGCTGCGGGACGCCATTTCGGATCTGGGAGCCGAGATCGTCGGCGATTCCATCTGGAAAGCATACGGCCGTTGGCCCGTCTACTCGAAGTTCTTCGACAACATGGGCCCCATTCCGCATCACATGCACCAGAACGACGCGCAAGCGAAGCTCGTCGGGCAGCAGGGAAAGCCGGAGTCGTACTACTTCCCGCCGCAGATGAACGCCATCGGCAACAATTTCCCGTACACTTTCATGGGGCTCGAGCCGGGAACCACGAAGCAGAACGTCATCGACTGCCTCGCCCGCTGGAATGACGGGGACAACGGCATTCTCGACCTGTCGAAAGCGTATCGTCTTAAGCCCGGCACCGGCTGGCTGATTCCTCCCTGCGTGCTCCATGCTCCGGGGAGCTTGGTGACGTATGAGCCGCAGTGGGGAAGCGACGTGTTCGGCATGTATCAGTCGATGGTCGAGGGACGAGCCGTCCCCCGATCGCTGCTGACGAAAGACTTCCCGAAAGAAAAGCACGACGACCTGCAATATCTTGTCGATGCCCTCGACTGGGACGCCAACGTCGATCCCAGCTTCAAGGATTCGCATTACCTCGAGCCGATTCCGGTGGCCGATACCGCGAAGGAGGGGTACGTCGACCGCTGGATCGTCTACGGTAAGGTCGCTGGTAAACAACTCTTCACCGCGAAGGAGTTGACCGTCGATCCGGGCAAGAAGTGTACGATCAAGGACGGCGGCGCTTACGGCTGGATCACCGTGCAAGGAGAAGGCCGCATCGGCAAACTTCGCTTGCAAACTCCCGCGATGATCCGCTACGGAGCCCTCACGGAAGACGAAGTCTTCGTTACGGCCAAGGCGGCCGGCGAGGGAGTCGTCGTCGAGAACACCGGCAGCGAACCGCTGGTCGGACTCCGCTACTTCGGCCCCGACGCACAGCCCAACGCGCCGAGCGTGGGGGACCACAAGAAACGGTAATGCA
>CAZVJA010000260.1:5263-6768 GCA_964626885.1 uncultured Planctomycetaceae bacterium
CCACACGCAATAACTTCCCGAAACTGCACAATGCCGCCTGGCCCGGAGTTGTGGGAAAAGGGCCTGATTCGGAGCCCCCGATCAGCCTCGACGAGATGCTCGACCTCACGGCCGCCGCGGAAGTCGACGGCATGAAGTTCGACGGGGTGGACTTGTTCCTGTTTGCTCCGCATGTCGATATCGATGCGAGCGACGACGACCTGAAGCGGCTGGCCGACAAAGTTCGCTCGCGAAAGCTCGTGATTGGCTCCGTGGTCGCGCCGGTCTGGCCTCCGACCGGCGGGGGCTCGGCCATGGGGAACGACGCCGAGCGGAAGCAATTCCTCGTGCAGGTCGAAAAGGGGTGCAAGATCGCGAAGAAGCTTCGGGAGATGGGAGTACGTCCCTATGGGGTCGTGCGAATCGACTCTGCCAGCGGACCCGGCGACTGGGCCAAAGATCCCGAAGGAAATCAGAAGAAGATTGCGGCGACCTTCCGCCAAGCCTGCGACATCGCAAAAAACCACGGCGAAAGACTCGCCGCTGAAGGGGAAATCTGCTGGGGAGGAATGCACAGCTGGAAGCGAATGGTGCAACTCCTTGAATTGACGGATCGCCCCGGCACGCTCGGCTTCCAGGCGGACATGGCCCATACCCTGCTCTACACCATGGGCTATAACGCGCCGGAAGACCGCATCCTTCCCGAGAACTGGAACTGGAGCGATCCCGCGACGCTTGATTCAGCTCTGCGGACGCTCACCGCGGCGCTGCGCCCGTGGACAATCGACTTCCACGTCGCACAGAACGACGCCACGGTGAAAGGCTCCGGGTCACACGACAAAACCGGCCGGCATTGTTTGCCGAACGACCCGAACGGCAAAATGAAGATCGCGCACCACGCCGGGTTCTGGCTGCGCGACGCGTACGGCAACCTGACACAACGGATCCGCCACATCTGCTGGGATGGCTGCATGTTCCCCAACGAAACGATGATGAAGCCGCAGACCTGGAATGACATTCTCAAAGCAATGATCGACGTGCGAAACGCGCACGGGTGGAGCGAGTAACGCGCTACACCAGGAAAGCACGAAGCACGAATGACGAAAGAAATCTGAAGCACGAAGTCCGAATGAAGAGGATTTCACAGGATGGCTGACCCAAAACCAAATGATGGACAGGAGGGTTCGGCCAGGAAATACGATCTTGAAGAATGCACAACAAAGTTTGCAGAGACAATCATTGAGTTTGCAAAGCGAGTTCCCGCGACTGCCGTGACGGACCCGCTCATTCGACAACTGGTCCGTTCGGGAACAAGTATCGGGGCCAATTATGGCGAGGCGGACGATTCCGGATCAAAGAAAGAGTTCCGATATCGGATCAGCCTCTGTAAACGTGAGGCGCGGGAGACCAAATACTGGCTGAGACTGATCGCCAATGCGGCCCCGGAACACAAGGATGAGGCCCGCACTCATTGGCGCGAGGCCAAAGAGTTGCACTTGATTTTCGCGGCCATATTCCGGGGAAAG
>CAZVJA010000261.1:0-6762 GCA_964626885.1 uncultured Planctomycetaceae bacterium
TCCAGGTTTTCGTTTTTTGGCTGTAGCGGAGGAAGTAGCTGCACGTATCGGGAGCAGTCTTTTCCTGGTCCCGGCCGGTCTCGTGGTAGACGGGGAGCAGGTAGTCACCGTCGTTGAGGACAATCGGCGCGCTGCGGAGCATGGTTCCTTCTTCGAAGGAGAGCATGTCGGAATCGGACCAGGTGTAGCCATAGTCCTTCGAGATTTTGTACTTGATTCGGGCGGAGCACCAGGTGGGGCCGTAGTTGTTGACGTAGAACAGCCAGACGAGCCCGTCGGGGGCTTGCCAGATGGCGGCGTTTCCTTCCGAGCGGTTGGGGGCATCGGCGACGACTTCGGGCTGGTTCCAGCAGTTACAGCCGGGCTGTTTGCGCATGCCGTAGCAGGCGGTGTCGCCGTCGTACTCGCCATCGCCGCCGTAATAGGCGATGTACAGATCGCCGTTGGCGAGTTCGGCGATGGTAGCGGGATGCTTATACGGTCGGCCGAATTCGGGCCCGATAACCCGCTCGTGGAAGATGCCGTCAGCTCCCTGGGCAGAGGCGGTGAGTGTGCAGAGAACCAGCGTCGCGGTCAACAGGCGCATTTCGACAAACTCCCGTGTTGCGAAGAATGGGGACGAAAAATCCATGAGACCAACTGGCACGCCGCGGGTCAACGAACTGGCGGAGTTTATGACTCCGCGGGCCAATCGGCGGGGTAAAGCACCAAACAGGGCACGGCCTACCTGATGGCATTACCGTGATTCCGCGACTATGGTGAATGCATGTCTCGGGGATGAACGAATGCAGCCCGGAAATTCCGAGAACTCCGCGCGATAAGCCCCCAACTTTCACTTGAAGAAACGACCTCATCATGATTTCTCAATCTCGCTCAGCCGATAGATCCTTGCTCATTCTCGTCTATTTCGCCGTTGTCGCGGTCTGGATGGTTTCGCCACATGATGCGCGCGGCGATGCCGTCGAGCGGATGGCCCTCGACAGGTTGAAGGCGACGCATGAGGCGGTCGAGCTGCTCAAGCAGGATCGCGAAGAGATTTCGCTGCCGAGCGAGTACACCGACTATCGCGGCGTGATGCACGTCCATTCGCACCTGTCGCACGATAGCAGGAGCAAAGTGGAAGAAGTCGTCGCGGGGGCGAAGGCGGCCGGCGTGAAGATCGTGATGTTCACCGAGCATCCAGCCCCGCATTACGACTATTACAAGGACGGGCATCGCGGCATCATCGACGGCGTGCTGCTGGTTCCCGGCGCGGAGCAGACCGGCTTGCAGTTGTACCCACAGGCGAGCGTGCCGCGCGATCTCAAAGGGCCGCAGCCACAGGTAGATGCCGTCGGAGCCACGAAGGGACAGTCGTTCCTCTGCCATCTGGAAGAACGAATGGACTGGGAGCTCGACCATCTCACCGGCAGCGAAATTTACAATCTGCACGCCGATTTCAAGGATGAAAAGCGGCTGATTCAGAACCTGCGGAACCCCCTCGGTCTGTTGACGATGTTCCCCGGGAACAGGCAGTATCCGCAGGAATCGATTGGAGCGCTGCTCGATTACCCGGCCGACTATCTGCGGCGGTGGGACGAACTCTGTCAGAAATCGCGCCTGACCGGCGTGGCTGCGAATGACGCGCATCACAACCAGGGGTTGCGGGTGAAGCTCGGAACCGATGGCAAGTTTCGCCTTGAGGACGCGCTGGGGGAGAACGGGATCGAAATGGAAGCGGCCAAGCTCCCGCTGCTGGTGAAGCCGCTGGTGGCGGGACTCAAGCCGGGGGAATCGCGAATGCTGCTCGATCTCGACCCGTACGAGCGGAGCTTCCGGCACGTCTCGACGCACTTCTTTCTGAAGGAACAGACGGAGCCCGAGGTGCGCGCGGCTCTCGAAGCGGGGCGGACGTATGTGTCGTTCGACTGGTTGGCCGACCCGACCGGGTTCAACTTTCAGGGGGTGCGAGGGGATAAAGTCTTCGAGATGGGGAGCGAGATTCCAGCGGGCGAGTTGCAGCTGCGCTCCGTCGCGCCGCTGCCAGCGAGGTTTCGTTTGCTTCGCGACGGCAAGGAGATTCACCAGGCGCTCGGCAGAAAGTTCGAGCACACCGTCTCGGAAAAAGGGAACTATCGGCTGGAAGTGTGGCTGAACCTGCCGGACGGCCCGCAAATTTGGATCTTGTCGAACCCGATGTATGTGCGGGGGTAAGCAAGTGACATGATCACTCCGCTTCGTCATCGAGGATGCGCAGGTAGCTGCGGTAACGCGCGGTGGAAATGAGATCGCGCTGGACGGCGTCTTTCACGGCGCAGCCGAGCTCGTGGTGATGCGTGCAATCGGGAAATCGGCAGCGGGGGACGAAGGGGCGGAACTCGACGAAGTGCGCTTCGACCTCCGCCGATTGCACGTCCCAAAGCTGCATCTGGCGGATGCCGGGCGTATCGAAGACCCAGCCGCCGAAATCGAGCCGCAGGAGATGTGCCCGCCGCGTGGTGTGTTTTCCCTTTTGCGTCCAGCCGCTGACGCCGCCGGTTTCGAGGAGCAGGCCCGGTTGTACGGCATTCAACAGCGACGACTTGCCGACGCCGCTTTGCCCGGCGACGACGCTCTGGCGTCCCTTGAGGAGCGCGCGGAGGCGATCGATGCCCCAACCGCGTGCGGCGCTGGTTGCGACAACTTCGTAACCAAGCCGTCCGTATAAACCCAAGATCGGCTGCAGGGCGGCGCGATCGACGAGATCGACCTTGTTGATGCAGACGACCGGCTGCACTTCTCCCTTGCTGGCGCTGACGAGCATCCGATCGACGAAGTTGATCTTCAGCGGCGGGCTGGCGGCGGAAGCGACGATGAGCACCTGATCGACATTCGCAACGAGAATCTGTTCCTTGCCTCCCGCCTTGCGTGAGATCGTCCCGCGGCGCGTCTCGACTCGTTCGATCACGCCGTGTTCTTCATCGAGCGGCTCGAACAGCACATGATCTCCCGCAACGACGGCATTGCGCACCTCGCGGGCGAGTGTCCGCAGCACGCGCCGGACCGTGCATTCATAACGGCGGCCGTCGGACGATTCGACAAGCGAGTGCAGCCCGGCGGAAGTGATGACACGGCCGGCGACACAACGCGATTCGTCGATGTCGCGAATGAGTTCGCCGCGCGAGCCTTCGACGCCGACGACCGTGCGGTACCGCGTGAGATCCCCCTTGCCGGAGAGCCGATCGGGTGCGGTCTGCTGATCCTGGGTTTCCTGATCGGCGAGGATTTCGCGCGTCAGCCCTTTGGAGCGGCGGCGTTTTTGGCGGTTCTTCTGAAACGAGACCCGCAGTTTTTTCCGTTTTTTGGCTGCCACGCCGAACCCATACGAGTTAGGGGAGGTTATCGCGCGGCGGCGATGACCGGCAGCCGCGCTTCATGTCTGGTCGTCATCATCCAGCCAGATCAGATCGTCATCGTCGAGATCATCCTCGTCGTCTTTCGGCGGCGTGGAAGCATTCGATTTTCCGTTCGGCGTGGCTGGTTTTCGGCCGCGGGAGGAATCGTCGGTTCCGCGGCGAGACAGCCCCGCTTTTTCGAGCAGCCCAAGGGCAAAGGGATCTTCCTCTTCCGGCGGCGGCGGAGGCGCCCCGTTCGGCGAATAGGCGACTTCGTAACGGTGCTTGGAGACGGAGATAATGTCGCCGGGCATCAGCCAGTGCGAATCGCAACGGATCCCGTTGACTTTGATCCCATTTCGGCTATCAAGGTCACGCACGTACCAATAGCCGTTGATCAGTTCCAGCTCGCAATGCCGGGAAGAAACGTTGGCGAACTCCAGCGCGATATCACAACTTCTCTGCCGGCCAACGATCAGACGCGGCTTCAGCAGGGGGATGGGGTCACCCCCTCCACAGGGGTTGAGTTCACCGAGCATGGAACTAGTGCTTCACATTCCATTGATTTGGGGGGTTGGGGCACTCCAGAGAGGCCTTCGTTTAACTTTAGCGGGCATCAGGGGATGGGTCAATTCGTTCGCTTGAGACGAATTCTCAATTGTGCCCGGATATGCGGGTTATGCGGAGGAAAAGGAATTCGCTGGTACAGGAAATCAGCCGATGAAATCCCGCGGGAAAACGAACCTCGCGGCGGAAACTGCCCAATGACTTACTGGAGATGCATCGATTGGTGTGGAACCTACTCACGGAGGCGGATGTCTAATCTCCACGGAGTGTCGTTGAACGCGGGCAATTGGCGGTTGCCCTGGGGCAAATCACGGGCGTAGGATGGAAACAGATCGGAGTGGGTTGAGCGGCCGCTGCGACAATATTTTCGCGAAAGCGAAATTGTTGCGTGGAGGAAAGTCCGGGCTCCACAGGACACGGTGGTGGGTAACGCCCACCGGCCGCAAGGCCAGGGAAAGTGCAACAGAAAGCAAACCGCCGCACGGCAGGCCTTTCGGGGCCATCGTCGTGAGGTAAGGGTGAAACGGTGCGGTAAGAGCGCACCAGCAGGCCGGGTGACCGGCTTGGCTAGGCAAACCCCGCCGGGAGCAAGATCAAGCAGGGAGAAGCACGGGTTTCCCGTCACGGGCCGGTCCGGTCCGTCATACTCCCGGGTCGATTGCTAGAGGCGGCGGGCAACCGCCGTCCCAGAGAAATGGTCGCTCTCGACAGAACCCGGCTTATAGACCCGCTCCGATCTCTTTTTCTTTTTTCCGCGGGCTGCCGCTTTCTGTGGTAGGGCCCAGGCCGATTTGGCCTGGAACCATCCCCTGGAAATCCCCCTTTCCCTCGCCATTCGTTCCTGTTATCAAGCACCCCCTTTCCAGTTCCGGGCGAGCCTTTCGCCCGCTGATGGAACGTGGAAGCTTCGCGACTCCCTTCAAGACCTGCGGTCAATTTCATCAGCCGATTCCTCTATGTCTCAGCACATCTCATGGTTGTTTGTGTGGTGCTCGATGCTCGGTGCGGCTGGAGCCATCGGCGGCATCTCAGGATGTCGACAGCCCGGCGGGGCCACGAAAGCCGTTGCGGAATCGGAACACCCGACGGAACTTGCTGCCGAGGCGGAACGAGACAAGAGGGACATTCGTTCCGAACATCCGAAGAAATCGTCCAAGTCCAAGACTGCGGATGAAGTCCGGCAGGCCAGTGAGGAGCGGGAGACCAGTTCCACGGAGGAAATTCCTCCCAATCCCAACGATCGCTCTTCGTGGTCTCCTGGCCGCTGGTCGGGGCTCCTGGGCCGGTTTGGAACTCCGAAGCGAGTTCCACTGCCGCGGCGCGATCTCGACTCTTCCTCTTCACTCGCCGAAGAATCGATCCCCCAATCCGACATCGACGATTTCTGATACGACCCTGGCGATGTTCTGATCGCATCGGGGCTCGTCGATTCTGGATGCCGAAGGTGCAGTGACAGCGGATGGGGATGCGGGATAGCAACGAGGTTCTCGATGCCCTCTGCAGCTGATCGAGGGCCCGCAGCGCTGGAAACCCCCAGGAATTCTCTGTAGAATCGAATCTAGCGAGCCTCTACGCGAGATCACGAATCCCGTGCAGATGGTTCCGGAGCATCGCCAGGTGCCCGGAGGGTTCCGGAACATTACCCGTTTCCCCTTTCTTGCCGCGCTGGCAGTTGATTGACTCCCCTTTTCGTCCTACTACAATCGGAATTTGGTAACCGGCCCTTCAGTCTCGGATGGTTCTCCGTGACGGGATCGGGGCTTCCAAGGAGTTTCGAGCGGTGCAAGTTGCCATCACATCTCGTCATGGAGCGCTTCGCGACGAGATTCAAGAATACATCACCCGGAAGGCCGAGAAGCTGCTCACATATTTCGAGCGGGTCACCGCGATCGGTGTGACGGTCGATTTCGAGGGGGATCGGGTTAAGGTGGAAATCCTTGTGGATGCGGAGCACCGCCACAATTTTGTCGCCAGCGATGTGGGAGAGGAAGTCCCCGCGACGTTCGACTCCGCTCTGCATAAAATGGAGCAGCAGATCCGCAAGTACAAGCAAAAGATCCAGGATCATCGCCGCGACCGGCCGCTGAACGAATTAACGGAAGAGAAGCCGGAGGCCACTGGGTCGGAATAAGAAAGCGCGTGAACCACACTGGAGGGTGGTGGGTTTTCGGATCGGGAATCGGTCGCCCAGGTTCATGCGTTGGAGAATGAGAGGGGATGAAGAACTCCCGCGGGCGAAAGTGGACAACTCCAGCGTGGCGCGCCCGTGGCGGAGATATCGGGAAAATCATTTGTTCTTTTTTATTGGCAGTCAAATCAACTACATAAGTGTCGGCGTCTCGGTGACATGAAACTTTCCAGCAGTCCAGATGTGTACCCGAATGCGGCGGCCAAGGAGCGATTCATGAAGTTGTCGGACTTCGTGGTTCCGGAAGCAATTGTGCCCAATTTGGTCGCGAACTCGAAAGAGAACGCGATCCGGTTAATGGTCCAAAGTCTCAGGGATGCCGGCAGCATCAAGCCGGCTGATGAAGAAAGCATCGTGGCGGCGATCCTGAAGCGCGAGGAGCTGGGATCGACCGGCATCGGCATGGGAGTCGCCGTGCCGCATACCAAACACCCCTCGGTCGACAAGCTGATCGCGACGGTGGCGTTGGCCAAGGAAGGGGTCGATTTCGCGAGTCTGGACGGTGAGGATGTTTTTATCTTATTCCTGCTTGTCTCCCCTCCCGATCGTCCGGGAGTTCATATGCGCGGCCTGGAAAACATTTCCCGTCATTTACGCAACCAGATCTTCAGTATCTTCCTGTAGCAGTCGACGACCAAAGATGCAGTCATGGAA
>CAZVJA010000262.1:0-6752 GCA_964626885.1 uncultured Planctomycetaceae bacterium
ACCCAATCGACAACCGCGGCCCAATCGACGCCAAGGAGCGCTGGAGCATCCACCGCGACGCGCCCGAAATGTCTGACCTCTCGACCAAGACAGAGGTCTTTGAAACCGGCATCAAGGTGATCGACCTGCTCACCCCGTTCGTCCGCGGTGGTAAGGCCGGCCTGTTCGGTGGTGCCGGCCTCGGCAAGACGGTTATTCTCACCGAGCTCATCGCTCGTATCGCCACGCAGCACGGCGGTTACTCGGTGTTCGCCGGCGTCGGCGAACGCACCCGCGAAGGCACGAGCTTGTGGCTGGAAATGCAGGAAGCCAAAATCGGCCAAACCGGCCGCAGCGTTATCGATCAAACCTGCATGGTGTTCGGCCAGATGAATGAACCACCTGGAGCCCGCCTCCGCGTCGCCCTCTCGGCCCTCACAATGGCCGAGTACTTCCGCGATAAGACCGGCGCCGACACGCTCCTCTTCATCGACAACATCTTCCGCTTCTCGCAAGCGGGTAGCGAAGTATCGGCCTTGCTCGGGCGTATGCCGTCTGCCGTGGGTTACCAACCGACGCTCGCCACCGAGATGGGCGCGCTTCAAGAACGCATCGCTTCCACAACTCGCGGGGCCGTCACCTCGATCCAAGCTGTGTACGTTCCGGCCGACGATCCGACCGACCCCGCTCCGGCAACCGCGTTTGGCCAGCTCGATGCCTTCGTCTACCTGGAACGTTCGATTTCCGAAAAAGGTATCTATCCGGCGGTCGACCCGCTCGCGTCGAACAGCCGTATTCTCGATCCGCAATACGTGGGCGAAAGGCACTTCAAGTGTGCCCGCCGCGTGCAAACGATTCTGCAGCGGTACCGCGAACTGCAAGACATCATCGCCATCCTCGGCGTCGATGAACTCTCCGAAGAGGACAAGCTCGTGGTGCACCGTGCACGCCGCATCGAGCGGTTCCTGTCGCAGCCGTTCCTCGTGGCCGAAGCATTCACCGGCAAAGCGGGAAAGATCACTCCGTTGGAAGATTCGATCCGCAGCTTCGAGGAGATCTGCTCCGGCAAGTGGGACCACCTCCCCGAGGCGGCATTCATGTACGTCGGAGCGGTCGACGAGGCCGAAGAACAGGCGAAGCGGTTGCAGCAGGCCGCCGGCTGATCGAAACCGATATTTGCGACTTACGAAGAAAAGTTGAAAGAATAAGGAAGGCAGGAATCCAGGAGAGAAATTCAGGGGAAGTGAGTTGAGAAATCCTGGTCTTCTTTTCCTGCATTCCTGGTTTCCTTATTGGTTGACTAATTTCTGCGAGAGCCCTTGAGATGATCGCTGCACAATCCCTGCAACTGGTTCTGGTGACGCCGGAAAAGACCTTGCTCGATGAGCCGGTCGCGGCGTTGCGGTTTCCGTTGTTCGACGGACAAATTGGAATTCTGCCCGGGCGCGCCCCGCTGATCGGGCGGCTGGGATATGGTGAGTTGAACGTGACCCAGACTGGAGGTGGAACACGTTCGTATTACATCGACGGCGGTTTCGTGCAAGTGAAGGGAGCGGTCGTCTCTCTGCTGACCAACCGGGCCATTCCCGCGGACGAGATCAAGACTAAGGATGCCGAGGAACTGCTCCGCCAGGCTAACGCGCGTGTCGCGACGACCGATCACGATGCCGCAGCCCGTGCTCGTGACCAGGAACGGGCTCGGGCGATGCTCGCCACCGCTCAGAGCTCGCGGTAATTTCTCCCGTATCTCGACGGCCAACCGGCAGTTTTTGCGCATTTTTTCTCGGGTGCCGTTTCCTATCTTGATTCCGCCCGATCAGTTTGCGCGATCGGAAATATCGACTCCAGTTTTCGTGGACTTCGCAGCATTCCGCAGCCAGCTCCTGGTAACCCCCTTCGATTGATTCATGCCGGTTGAAGGTCGTTGTCGAAATTGAATCTTGGTGCCGCTGCATCCCGGACGTCATTACGACGTCTGATGTATCTTCTCATTCTGCCGACACGATGTTGACGGGGGTGTGATTTGAGGAACCCGATTTCGTCCGCATTTTCCGAGTCGAGCAACGCTGCCCGGACCGAGAGCTTTCACCATAATCCTCCAAACTATTTGTTACAGATTGAGCGGGGACGGACGCAATTCCCCAGCAGGCCGATCGACTCGTCGGAATTCCTGATCGGCGCCTCCGACCGCTGCCAACTCCGGCTCGGCGGCAGCCAAATCCCGGAGATTCACAGCCGCATTACGAACGATGGGGGTTCTGTCCGCATCGAAGCGGTAGCCGGTGTTCCTCCGCTGTGCCTCAACGGCAAGATCGTGAAGCAGGCTGAACTTGCGGAGGGAGACCGCCTGTCGATCGGTTCGTTTGAGTTTTCAATTCAAAAGGAAGCAACTTCGGCCGAGGCGACCAGACTGACGGACACCGAACTCCTGGATAGCGATCTGGATGGGTTCGACGCCGCGGATCTGGAATCACTTTCCGCGGAGGAACTGGTCGACCTCCTCGAGCGCGATCAGGCGATGGTCGACGAATTCGAGAGCCGCCAGCAGCAGGGGGCGATGGCGCTCCTCCATGCCGTGGAAGACCGCATGCACCAGCACGCTCCGGCGGCTGCTTACGATGTGCTGCTCCCCATGCCGACTCAAGATGCCGATTCAGCCGGCAACGGCGAGGAAGGACTTTCGGAAGGCCTGCAGCAACTACTCGCTCAATTGACGGACTTGTCGGAAGCGCTCGAACAACGCACCGACCGCATTTCCCGTCGCGAGGTGGGCTACGCCGATGCGGTTTCCCAGCTGATGGATGCCCAGGACAAATTAGCCCTGCAGTTGGAGTTCATTGCAGGACGTCTCTCCGCGATGAACGACGGAGAACAGGGATCGACTCCTACCCGCGCGATCGCCTGAAACGAGGCGCCAGCACTGGCGAAGTCTTGGGGCAAACGGCAAGCAGCATGTCCGCGCTGCAGCGCGATGCAGGCATGGCCCACCGATATCACGACGCCTCGCGGAACTTCAACGACGGCTTGTCGATCGTGACAATGGTGTTCGGCGGGACGCTCTTATTCAGCGACACGCTCGCTCCAATCACGGAGTTTGCGCCGATCACGGTGTCTCCCCCTAGAATCGTCGCGTTGGCGTAGATCACCACGCCGCGCTCGATCGTGGGGTGCCGTTTCTGTCCGCGGATGATCTTCCCCTCCGCATCCCGGGGGAAACTCAATGCGCCCAGGGTCACACCTTGGTACAGCTTCACGTGATCTGCGATGTCGCACGTTTCGCCGATCACCACGCCGGTACCGTGATCGATGAAGAAAGACGGTCCAATCCGCGCACCGGGGTGAATATCAATGCCGGTGAGGCTGTGGGCCCATTCGGTGAGCATTCGGGGAATCAGCGGGATTCTGAGCCGGAACAGTTCGTGAGCCAGTCGGTAGACCGTCACGGCTTCGAGTCCGGGGTAGCAGAATATGATTTCATCAAGGCTGTGGGCGGCGGGGTCGCCGTCGAAGGCGGCTTGCGTGTCGCTGGCGATCAATCGTCGGGTTTCAGGGAGCGTTTCGAGAAACTTGATGGTTTTCTCCTGCCCGAGCGCCTCGAAGTCCTGGTGCCGCATTCCTTCGCATTCGACTTCATGATGCAGATCGTATTCGTGCCGAAGCGCGCGGGCCACCTGCTGCGTGAGCCGGTCATGCAGGCTGTCGATCAAATCACCGACATGGTACGTCACATTCCCGAGGTGCAGATTCTGCCGCCTCTGGTAACCGGGGAAGATCACTTCCTTGAGATCCTGGGCGATCTCGACAACCACATCCGAGCTGGGCAGCGGGCAATGCCCCAGATGGTTGATCGAGTCAATCTCACGATAGCTCTCAACGAGCCGATCGGTCAGTTCGGGCAGACGCTCTTTGAGTCGAAAATCACTGGCCATCAGATGGTTCCTCAGAGCCGGAGGCCACTTCAGGGCAACTGTCCGGCGAACTCACCCCAAGGCGCTTCCCTGCACGCCGCAACTCGTACTTGGCAAGGCGAAAGGACGATCAAGCACCGGTAAAGTTTACGTAGGCTGCCCGGGTTCCACCGCATCGGCTTTTTTGACGCTGTTTCAGGCCTAAAACCCCGTCAGTCATTCTACGGGTGGCTATGGTGGAAGTCCAAGCTGTTCCGTTCAGATCGACCGTAGAACCGCTTCCGGTTGAACAATTTCGATAACCGGGAGAACCCGAATCCCACCGGGCGGACCCATCAACTCCTTGTGGCAAACGCCGATACATGAGTGAAGACACCAGTTTTCTCACCAAAGTTCAAATTCGACAGTCAAAGTTCAGTGGGCAGTACAGTAACCGCGAGCATGCCAAATGCCAGCAGGGCCAATGGACACGACACTCGACCACCGGGCTCAGATGGCTGCGGGAGAGCCGCGAATGCACCGACTCGACACCCCCTTTCGAGCGGTCCCGTCTGGTCAGGTCCAGGGGCGCCCCGACCCTGAATTGCTGAAGCAGACCTTCTCCGAACTGGCACGTCGCTCGCTTGAACTGTTCGCTGACCCGCGTCTGAAATATCCCGAAACGGTGCGGCTGTTTCAGATTGCCGGCGAAGTGCTCTCGCTGACCCGCGTGGCGCACCGCGAACTGGAGCGGCTCGGCACGCCGCATGCCGTGCTGTTCAACGCGCAGGTCGTCTTGGACGCGCTCGACGGGATGCGCCGGTATCTCGGCTATCTGACCGATCAATTGCGGCGTCTCGACACAGTCGCCAATGCCGCGCTCATTCTGCATCCGTTGCTCAAACAACTGCATGAGTCGCGGACGACCGATGCCGCGCCACTCTGGGAACTGACGCGCGAAATTGCGGCCGAGTCCGAATCCGCGACGAACCAGTTGCCGAGTGTGATGCCGGAAGGGATCTCACTGGTGAACTTTCTGCAACGTTCCTTCAAGCCGGGTCAAAGTATTGCCATCGCCGAGGGACTCGCCGCCGCGCATCGGGTCGCGTGGCTGACGGCCAATCTCCCCGGCTGGCGCACGCGCCGCGAGCTTCTCGTCGCCGCGGCGCTCCTGGCCGATTGCGGATTTGTCACGCTCTGCTCGACCAGGCAGGTCACGCCCGAGCAATTTCAACAGGACGACCCGAAAACCTTTTGCTGGCATCCGTCAGTCAGTGCCGCGCTGGCGGCGGGACTAGCCGGTGCTCCCCTCGAATTGCCAGCGATTATAGGCCGGCATCATCAGCGGCTCGACGGCAACGGCTATCCCGAAGGACTCAGCGCGCATGGATATGTCGCACCGGCGCGGCTTCTGGCAATTGTCTGCCGACTGCGGGAGCTCGAATCGATTGACACGGAACATCATGCGCCGATGGAGCCAGCACTCGCGCGCCTGAAGCAGGAAGCCGACGCTGGGGCGTGGGATCAATTCCTGGTGCGGCAAGTGGTGGAATTACTCACCCCGGCGGCAAGTGCAACAAGCGCCAGACCGATGGCCGCGCCATATTCTCTCGCAACCGAAGTGGCTGATCCCATTCGTCAGGAGAATATCGATCGGCACACAACAGGTCCGCACGCGGCCGACCAGCTGCGACGCGACGCAGCCCACCCGCAGCACACGTTGGGCCGAACCCCCGGCTCCGCTGCTCCGCGCTCTCGACAAACGGCTTGACCAGTCGCCGGACCGCTTCTTTGATCGAATGGTCGGTCAATCTTGCCGTTATGTGAACTACCCCACTGTCTTTTGCGCCATGGTTGGCCGTACAATGCGGCCGGAGTCGTTGCACGCGGGCCTTGCGGTGTGACAGGAAAGGTTCCATCCCCATGCGGCGCATCCGGGGCTTCACGCTGGTCGAGTTGCTGGTCGTCATGGCGGTGATCGCCGTGCTCATCGCACTGTTGCTTCCCGCCGTTCAGCAGGCCCGCGAAGCTGCCCGACTTGTGCAGTGTCGCAACAACCTCAAGCAGATGGGGCTCGCGCTGCACAACTATGCGAGCATTCACGGTCTCTTTCCACCGAGTTCGACCAGCCAGATCGATTTTGGAGTCTGGAGCCCGCAGCCGACGCAGTACCACCTCCACAGTTGGACCAGTCTGCTCCTCCCGCTGATGGAGCAGACAAACCTCGAAGCGAAAATCAACTACAACGTCTCGGCTCTCGATCCGCTCAATGCCACCGTGGCTGCGACCATCATCCCGACTTACCGCTGCCCCACTTACAGCGGGCCGAGTTACAGCCGGTCGCCGATGTATCTGGCTTTGGGGGGGAAGTACGCCATCCGCAATTACGCCGCAATGGGGGGGACGACGGTCGGCAAGTTCTACCAACACCCCGACGGCGCGTTTTTCGCGAGGTCGAGCACGCGCATCGAGGAAATCACCGACGGCTCGTCGACAACGATCTTCATTGTCGAGACCCGCGAGCCTGACGCGATGGTCTGGATCGACGGCGGCACGGCGGCGGTTACGGCCCATGCCTATAACGAAGCGAATCCCCCCGATTACTCGTATCCGCAAGTTGGCATCAATGACACGCCGTACTTTAACGTCATCAACAACCAGGGAATCGATTCGCTGTACGGCCCGTCGAGCCAGCACCCGGCCGGGGTGGCGCACCTCTTCGGCGACGGCTCGGTGCGGGTCCTCTCCGAATCGATCAGCACGCCGCTCTATGATGCGCTGGTGACGATCCGCGGCGGAGAGAAAGTCGAGCGGAACGAGTTCTGATGAGTGAGACACGGCAAGCAACTCCTTTGCAAGCAGAGGCGCACGCCGAAGCACCGTCGC
>CAZVJA010000263.1:0-6726 GCA_964626885.1 uncultured Planctomycetaceae bacterium
ACCCGATTGCCAAGGACCGAGGGGAACCCAAGCAGATCGAGCCCGACGACACCCACCGTGACATCCCCCTTGCGGAAGACGATCGCCCGGGCGGTCAATTCTCCTTGCTTTCCCTTTGCGGGTCGTGGCTCCCCGACACCGCCGCTGACCGGCAGCAGGGGATTGGGAGTGATGATGCTGACCGCCGCCCCGACCTCAATCCCGGCTTGGGCCGTCTGGGGCAAACCAAAAACGAACAAACAAGCGCCAGCCATAAGCAGCGCAAGCAGATTGACCGAGGAGCGCACGAGTGGGTTCTCCGCAAGATGACTGAAACAGAGAGAGTACTTTCGACTCTCCAGTGTACGGATTTCCGCACGGGCATTCCAACAAGGGAACGTTAGGGGGATGCGACCGTGGACAATTCTCGGCCAGGCTGGGGAAATATCTTTACAGATTTGTAATGTTGCGTTATCATGACGCAACATTACTGATCGGAGTTGGAAATGACCCGCGAGCCGTGGACCCTGACCCGCGACATGTTTCTGTCCGAGGCAGAGGTTGAGGAACTTCTGCAACATCTACACTACCGCGTGAAAGAATCGGCCGGCACGGCCCGCGATGCCGCGCTGACCGACGAACTGATCATCCAGGGGCTGTTATTCTCTGGGTTGCGGAACTCCGAATTTTGCCAGCTGTGCGTGGGGGATACGATTGTCGGCTTGCGGCAATCGGTATTTCGCGTGCGTGGCACGCCACGGCAGGATCGCACGGTCTATGTTCCGAATTCACTGAGCGACCTCGTGCGGAATTACGTCAAAGACGTTCGTCCCCGAGCACTTCCGAATGGAATCAAGCCGGGAGACCGTGGCAAGCCGTTGGTCATCAACGATCGCGGACGCCCTTACGAGCGAACAAATCTTTACCGGCGGGTCGTGAGGATTCTCGGCGAGGCAGGATTGAAAGATCGGGCGAGCGTTCAGCTCTTGCGGCACACCTACGGGTACCTGGGTTACAAGCGCGCGGGAGGGAACCTGTTGTTCCTGCAAAAACAAATGGGGCACGCGCACCCGATGGTCACCAGCATCTACGCCGAGTTTGTCCATGAGGACTATTCAAGACTGGCGAACCTCATCGGCGAGGCCGGCTCATAATCGACTTCGCCTTGCCTTGGCAAAACGCAACGATCATCTCAGATAGGAGAAATTCGCATGTCCAATCCACAGCTATTCGATGACATCAAAAACATTCTGGTCGACGTCTTGGGCGTTGACCACGATGAAATCTCCCCCAGCGCGAACTTCTTTGACGATCTGGGAGGCGAATCGATTGACGTGATCGATCTGAGTTTTCGATGCGAAACCAAGTTCAAAGTTCCCATCAAGTTTCAAGAACTGTCGCACGCCCGTCTTGATGAGTCGGAGGTGAACAGCGAATCGAACGAAGAGATTCTGAATTCTCTTCGAGAGACGTTTCCGTTTCTGCCCACATATGCAGAGCTTGTTTCGGAGCCCGGACGGGATGTGAAATCGTTGTTCACGGTCGATGCCATCGTGAAGACGGTCGAGCATGCGTTAGCGAGGCACAACGGCAAACGTGTCACACCAGCGAATACCAGCCCCGCCGCGCACAAAGCATAGCGCGTCCAGATCGTGAATCGTCAGCCCTTTGTTGCTGGTTTGGCTTTCCGTTCTTTCGGGCCGCCGGTATTCGAGAAGGAATCGGCCGGCCAATTCTTCTTCAGCAGGCCCTTCATCTCATCCACAATCTTCGCGTGGGTGGGGTCGGCTGCCAGGTTCCGCCATTCGTGCGGGTCCGACTCGTGATCGTACAGCTCGACTCCCTGCCGACCGTTATCCCATTCGCTGTAACGCCAGCGTTCCGTCCGTACCGAATGGCCCGGGTAATTCCCGCGCCAAACCTGCGTGAAAGCCGGGCGATCCCGGGAGGCCTCGGGATCATCCAACAACGGCTTCAAACTCGCGCCATGCAGATTGGCCGGGGGAGTCAGTCCTGCAAGGTCGGCTAAAGTCGGGTAGAGGTCGATCAGCTCGACGGTTCGCGGTGACGCGGCTCCTTTGGCTTTCCGTCCCGGCGCGGCGATGATCAGCGGCACGCGGGCCGCTTCCTCGAACAGGCTCTGCTTCATCCAGAGTCCATGCTGCCCGACGAGATAGCCGTGGTCGCTCCAGAACACGACGATCGTGTTGTTGGTGAGCATCAGCCGATCGAGTGTATCGAGCAGCCGTCCGACCTGTGCATCGACGAAGCTAATGGTTGCGTGATACGCCCGCAGGGATTCGCGGGCCTGATCGTCGGTGACACCGAAGTTCGGATAAGGCTTGATGGAGAGGAGCGCCGGCGGAGGAATTTTCTCGCGATGTTCGAGCGGCTCCTTGGGGAGTTCGACTTCCGCCAGCGGGTACAGACCGAAATATTTTTTGGGCGCGATATAAGGGCAGTGCGGCCGGTAAAAACCGGCGGCGATGAAGAACGGCTGATTCTTGTGTTGCTCGATCAGCCGGATCGCTTCACTGGCGACGATGCCGTCTGTTTGTTCTTCATCGGTACCTTCGGCCGCCAGAAATGCGAGAGCCGCGCCGAGCCCGCGCCCCGGCGTGTAATTCGTCAGCAGATCTTCTTCGTCCTTGTCGCGCCCTCTAGGATTCACCCGCTCCTGCCATGACAACGGATCGTCGAGCCCGTTGGTGCCGATCGTTCCCGGGTTGCCGTAGTGATAAATCTTGCCGACGCGGGCGACGAAATAGCCGTTCTTGCCGAATGTCTGTGCGAGTGTGACGACATCCGGCAACGTTTCCTTGCGGAAGTCGGTCTGGAGTTCAAAGATTTTCGTGGTGTCGGGGCGGAGCCCGGTCATCAGGGAGACACGGCTGGGGCTGCACAACGGAAACTGGCAGTAGGCACGGTCGAATCGGACGCCGCGCGCGGCCAGTCGGTCGATGTTCGGCGATTTGACCGTCGGGTGCCCGTAACAGCCGAGATCGTTGTTCATGTCATCGACGGCGATAAAGAGGACATTCGGACGCTCGGCGGCTGGGAGTGAGGATGCACTCGTTGTGCAGGCAGCCAAGGCAAGAAAGACCAAACAGGAAGCAGTGCGTCTCATCGCGTGTCCCTTGGAGTTATCGAGAACTCTTGTTTATTAGCGAAGCAGAGGAATTGCCGAATCCTGAATAGATTCTTCACGATTAAACCGCGCCGCGAGGCGAGAGCCAACTTTTGTCGTCTGATTTTCACAAAAATGGATGCGAATTGTCTCTGCAAAGGTGGATTGGAATGGTCTCAATCGCGGTTCGCAAAACTATCCTCTGGTTCACTGTCGATCCTGAACTTGATTCGCTATAACAGGAACCCTGCAATGCGGAATGGATGTTGCTGATTCACGCGCTCATGGAATCCCGGTTGCTTGAGACCGGTAGATGTGCGGATAGACCCGAGGCATGCCTGAGACGCACTCGTCGCTGACTGTCGGAGTTCCCACGGAGATCTTCCCAGGTGAGGACCGGGTCGCTCTGGTTCCGTCGGCGGTGCGCCCACTCCAGAAGGCAGGGATTGGCCTCTTACTGGAACCAGGTGCCGGAAAAGCGGCCGGCTTTCCCGATGCCGCCTACGCCGAGCAAGGGGCGCACATTGCAGCCAATCGCGAGGAAGTCTTCCGTAGTGCGCAAATCATCGCGCAGGTGCGTGGCTGCGGGGCCTCATCCCCCTCCGGCAAAGGCGACCTGTCGCTTCTTCGCGAGGGACAGATCTTGATCGCCCCCTGCGATGCCCTGTGGCATCCGCGCGAACTGGCGGAGTTCGCCGCCAGCAAAGCGGCTATCTTTTCGCTTGAAATGGTCCCGCGGACGACGCGTGCCCAGAGCATGGACGTGCTCTCCTCCATGTCGACCATCAGCGGCTACAAAGCGGTGATTCTCGCTGCCGCGTCGTTGCGAAAGATGTTTCCGATGATGATGACCGCGGCGGGAACCGTTCAGCCCGCAAAGGTGTTCGTCATTGGCGCGGGGGTGGCGGGGTTGCAGGCGATTTCAACGGCGAAACGGCTCGGCGCGGTGGTCCAAGGTTACGACATTCGTCCCGCAGCGCAAGAGCAGATCGAAAGTGTCGGTGGAAAGTTCGTCGACCTGGGACTCGAAACAAAGAACGCCGAAGGGTCCGGTGGTTACGCCCGTGAGATGGACGAGGAGTTTTACCGCCGGCAGAGAGAAGTGATGACCCGCATTGTGGCCGGGAGTGACGTCGTCATTACCGCCGCGGTTGTTCTGGGGAAGAAGGCACCGGTGTTGGTCACCGCCGAAATGATCGCGGGAATGACCCCCGGCTCGATAGTTATCGATCTGGCATCCGAGCGCGGCGGCAATTGCGAATTGACACGTCCGGATGAATCGGTCGACGTCAACGGCGTAACGATCCTTGGGCCGACGAATCTTCCATCGAGCGTGCCGCAACATGCCAGCGAAATGTTCTCGCGCAACGTGACGGCGTTTCTGAGGAACTTAGTGAAGGACGGAAAGCCCCAGCTCGACAGCGATGACGAGATTCTGCGAGAAACGCTGGTCGCCCGCGGAGGGGTGGTGTTGCATCCACGCGTGCGGGAATTGTTGGGAAGTTGAACAGATTACTCAGTGTCGAGGAATCGGAATGCCTGGAAACGAATTTGTGTCGACCCTGATGACCGGTCTGATCTTCGCCGCGGATGTTCCCGCGGAAGCCGCTCCGGCGTCATCGGGTGGATCGGCGATGCTCATGTTGACGGTTTTCGTGCTGGCAATCTTTGTCGGCTTTGAGTTGATCGTCAAAGTTCCGCCGACGCTGCACACGCCGCTGATGTCGGGCTCGAATGCAATCTCCGGAATCACGCTGATCGGTGCGCTCGTCTCGGCGGGAAGCGGGGAGTATCTGTTCGCACGCATTCTCGGCTGTCTGGCGGTGATACTGGCGACGATCAATGTGGTCGGCGGGTTTCTGGTCACGCATCGCATGCTGGGGATGTTCCGACGGAAGGATTGACGTGGTCGATACCGCGTGGGCGGAAAGGCCCATGTCACGGAAGCAACGAGAATTGTCATGACGGAATTGGCCTATCTGAGCGCCTCGGTGCTGTTCATCTTCTGTCTGAAGGGGCTGTCGCACCCGCGCACGGCGGTAAGGGGCAATCTGCTCGGCGCGATCGGCATGCTGGTCGCGGTCGTGGCCACCCTTTGGTCCGAGGGGCTCTCCTTTGGCTGGATCATCGCCGGCCTGGTGATCGGGTCGGCCATCGGTGCATACCTTGCTCAAACCGTGCAAATGACCGCCATGCCGCAAATGGTGGCGCTGTTGAACGGTCTCGGCGGCGGGGCATCAGTGCTGGTCGCGGGGGCGTATTTGTTCGCGGGTGAGCCGACCACGATGCCGTGGAACGTTCTCGCAGCCACTGCGGCATCGGGGCTGATTGGTGCGGTGACGTTCTCGGGGAGCCTGGTCGCCTACGCCAAGCTCGAGGAATACGATTTCATCAACAAGATCCGCGTTCCGGCACATCAGGCGTGGAACATCGGGCTTTTCGTCTTTTGTTTGGTCGTTGGGTTCATACTTGTGATGAAACCCGATGCCGCGTCTCTCTTCTACTGGACGTTGACAATTGCCGGACTCGCACTCGGGATTCTACTGGTTGTCTTTATTGGCGGGGCCGACATGCCGGTGGTGATTGCGTTGTTGAACTCGTATTCGGGACTGGCGGGAGCGGCGACCGGGTTTGTGCTCTCGAACGATGTGCTGATCGTCGCGGGCTCGCTGGTGGGAGCGTCGGGGATCATCCTCGTAAGGATCATGTGCGTGGCGATGAACCGCTCGCTGCCGGCAGTGCTGTTCGGCACGTTGCAGGCATCGGCGGGTTCCGCTTCGGCCGATGATGTGTACGCCACGGTCAAGTCGACCACCGCCGATGAAGTAGCCATGTTGCTGGAGGGAGCACAGCGGGTGGTGATCATTCCCGGCTACGGGATGGCGGTTGCCCAGGCACAGCACGCCGTCCGCGACCTCACGAAATTGCTGGCGTCGCGCGGCATTGAGGTCGAATTCGGTATTCATCCGGTCGCGGGGCGTATGCCGGGGCATATGAACGTGCTGCTTGCGGAGGCCGACATTCCTTATGACCGTATGAAAGAGATGGACGAGATCAACCCGACGATGAATCAGGTCGATATGGCGATCGTCCTCGGCGCCAACGACGTGGTGAATCCGGTGGCGCGGACCGACCCGCACGGTCCGCTGGCTGGCATGCCGATCATCGACGCCGACAAGGCCCGCATGGTGGTGATCATCAAACGGAGTCTCAGTCCCGGCTTCGCGGGGATTCCCAATCCGCTCTTCGCCGCCGATAATGCCCTGATGTTGTACGCCGACGGCAAACAGGCGGTGCTCGATATCGTGAAAGCGTTGCGGGAAGCGTAACTTTCGGCGGCATCGACGTTATTCTTGTAGGCGTGCTTGGGCAGATTTTGCGCTGACTGGCGCGAAGTTCAAACGGACCATCTCTAGATTCTCCTTACGGCGAAACATGAACGAACGGGCGAACGAGCTTCTTCTTGCGGCCGACGTCGGCAATAGTCGGACGAAGTTCGGATTATTCGCCGCTGTGGATTCTTTGCCGCGAGTCGCGATGCTCCCCGCCTGCCTCGAATCGTGGGCCGTGCCGCATCATGACAAAATCGGTTGGGATGAGATCCGGAAAAGCGTGGCGGA
>CAZVJA010000264.1:0-6701 GCA_964626885.1 uncultured Planctomycetaceae bacterium
TTTGCCGCCTCCCGCGAAGGCCTTCACGCGGACCGATCTACCGCTGTGGGTGATTTGGAACTTCACGTCGACATTCTTCGGCAATAATCCAGCCTGCTTGCGACGCGCGACTACCGCGTCGTCGAAGTCCTGCAGCGTCTTCGCATCAGCCGGTTGGCCGAACTCTCCCGCCTGCTTCTTCTGCTCAAGCAGTGGTCGAATTTCTTTGACTTGATCACCGACCGGATTGGGATTCGTCGATGAATTCCCGGACGGTTGCTGCCCGACCGCTTCTGCGTCGTTCTTCAACTCGCGAACGCGGATGTTGCGGAATTCGATAGGCGTGTTCTGGTTTCGCAGAACAATATGACCCGGTTGTGTACTCGCACCTGTGCCTTCATTGATGAGTACGCCGTTGAAGTTGACTCTGATACGATCCCTCTCGCACACGACTTCAGTGTTGTTCCACTGACCGGGCGGATTGAGTTTCGCTTCACGAATCCATCCCAGATGGCGATTGCCGCCTATTTTTCCATCTGTGCTCCCGCTGTGGTTCTTCAGGGGTGAATCGTACGCAATAAAACAACCGGTTCCCATGTTGCCGCCTTCGTCCTTGTTCGGACGAATGTCGATTTCAACGCCTCTCGGATCGCAATTGATGTTGTTGAGACCCATCGAGCGAACAATGATGCCGCTGCCGTTGACACCCGGTTTCTCCCCCGGTGTAAAACGCCACTCTAACGAGAGCCGGAAATCAGCATACAGGCCATCTGTCTCAAGGTCATTTAGGTCGCCACCCAGAGAGCAGAGGATATTGCGATCGGAGTCCGCCTTCCATGTCTGTTCGAGTATCTTTTTGGAATTTTTGTTCGTTACTAATGACCATCCCCTGAGTGACCTCCCATCAAAGAGTGGGATGGTTTCGCTTTCGGTGGGCTTGCTCGATTCCCTCTCGAGCATTCGCAATCGGATACGGTGGAAAACGTATTCGTTGTTTGGATACACCCACAGGCCGTTTCGCGTGGCGGAGGAATAGGTCTCTCCGTTGGACATCGGCTTGGCAAGCGTTTCCCGGTCCCCTTTCCAGGACCCGATGGAAGTTCCGTCCACAAATACTTCGACGTGGTCCTTGTCATTCCGGCGCTCGACGCGAGCCCGGACCGTGGTCCGTTTTCCAGTCTTGATCTCTACCGGAGCCTCGACGTTGTCTGGTTGCTGAACCTTCAGTTCCCCTGTGCCGTTGGTGAAAACGATCGGGACGATCCCGGATTTCGCCGGAATGTCGGAACTGAAACCCGCTTCTCCCGCAATCCGGGTAAACTCCATCTCCCATTCCAGGGAAGAACCGTTCAGGATTAACGGGAACAACAGCTTGGCAGGTTTCGGTCCGGAGGCGATGTGCAGTTCTCCGTTCACAACCTTCCAGTCGTTGGTCCCTGTCCAGCCGCGAATCGCGTACTTGTCACGCTCGGGATCGATCAGCGGAATGACGTCGATCCATTCGGCCGTCGCGGTTGCGATTTCTGCCGGCGCTGCTTTGGCATCGGTCGTCGTAGCGGGAGAATCGATCAATCGCCAGACGCGGACGGTGTGGTCCGTCCCTGGGCGGATCTTTGACGTCTTCATTTCAAAGACGTCGTCACACGCCGAGACGGCGAGCGTACCGTCGTGGGAAACTGCCAGATGATGCACAGGCTCGGTGTGCCCGGTTAATGTTGCAATCTCACGGTTTGTCTCAATCTCTATCAGATGTAACCGCGAGTCATCTGCTCCGTAGAGCAATTGGCGATCGTTTTTGACAAATGCAATGCTGCGACCGGACCCGTATGGTACGTCCCTCGGAAACTCCTTCAGCTTCTTTCCCGTCTCGAATTCGAATAACTGACAACCCTTACTACCATCAAACGTTGCTTCCGCAACCAACCGACCATCCGTTGAGAGGCAGGCGTAGTCGGCTCTGTCTCTGCTGAATGTGGCGATCACTTTTCCGGTCTGAAGATCCCAACGAACGAATTTGTCGAATCCCATACTGCCGAAGGCGGCTTTACCGTCAGGAGTAAATGTAACCCTTCGGATGATTTCTGGAGACTCTGCTAGTTGTCGAATTTGATTCCCTTTCTCCAGGTTCCAAAATAAGACTCCATTCGGATGCGAGCTCAGCGCGCGTTTGCCATCAGGGCTGATTGCGATCGATGCAACATAGCTCTGCCGTGTGGGATATTGGCGGATTTCATTCCAATCCCCCACGCGCAACAACACAAGCATTTTCCGAGGATTTTCCCAGTCATGGCCGATCAATAATCCCCGCCCGTCTCGCGTAAACGCTGCCGAGGAGTATTTTCCTTTCAACTCGAACGACTGCTTGCCCGTCGTTACGTCCCAGATGCGAAGCGTATCGTCCTTCCCGCAACTGGCAACAAAGTGATTGTCCGGCGAGATGGCAACGTCATTGATCGCAGCATGATGCCCCTCAAGCATCCACAGCTCTCTTGGCTGCTCTTCCGGTTCATTTTTCGGGGGCGCGTCGGCCACCGGCTGTGCCCCGGCTGGTTTGATCCGCCAGAGCCGCAGGGCATAGTCCTTGTCGTCGATATTCGGCTTGTCAGGCATCGCATACACGCCGCCGCCGCTGAGGATGTATTGCCCGTCGGGTGAGATCGCGAGCGCGTGAGCCACGTGCGTCTCGCATTCCTTCCGCGCCAACTCTGCGCCGTTCACTGCATCCCACAAACGAATGGTCTTGTCGAAGCTGCCGGTGACGATAAATCTGTTGTCGGGGGTGAACGAGATGCTGCGTGTTCCGTCGGTGTGACCTTTGAGATCAACTTCTTTACTTCCTATCGCCCGATTCCAAATCCGATTCGCGGATTCTTTCGATATCGTGGCTGAGCAGCAGGCGACCCGTTGCCCGTCTTTCGAGAGCGACAGCTGATGAATCCACGACGGATGCTGGTCGAACGCCTGCCGTTTCTCGCCGGATGCGATTTCCCATACGATCAGCTTGCCGTTGGCCGTGCCGCAGGCGGCTTCTTTACCGTTCGGTAGAAACGCGGCCGAGAGCACCCAGTTATCGCCGGTGTCGAAGCGAGCCGCTTCCTTGTTGTTCCCCAAGTCCCAGATCGTCGGCTGGAGGTCGTGTCCCGAGAACAGCAATTGTTTTCCGTCTAGTGAAAAGTCGATATCGGCGATCACATGCTTCAGCTGCGAGATCTCCCGGGTAATCTCGGCTGAATCGCTGTTCCAGACGCGGATTTCTCCCTGGGAATTCCCGGCGGCAATTTGGCGACCGTCGCGCGACACCGCCACGCAGGTGACAAGAGGAATCCCGCGGAACTGACGGATTTCCTTGCCGTCCGGAATACTCCACATCCGAACCGCCGCGTCGAACCCACCCGAAATGGCACTCTTTCCATCGGGGAGGAAAGCCACCTGCCAAATGGCGCCACCCGCGCCGTTCAAACGTGCAACTTCGACAAATTCATACTTTTGATCGGAATCAGGCGAAGATGTCGAGTTGACGTTGGACGGCTTCTTCTCCACAGGGGGTTTCGCCGGTGCGACGGCGCTCGTCGTGTTTCTCGATGCAACCTTGCGTACCGGAGACTTCTGCGTCACCGTTCTTTCGCCGAGAAGTACGTCTCCGAAGCGAGCGGCCAGCTTGTCGTCCATCAATTCGACGACGACCGCCGGGTTGTCCCCCTTGTTAAGCGTGAAGCGGTCGGTGGTGAATTCCAGATCGCCGTACCGAATTGTGAGCGAGTTTCCTTCCCCGGCGTCCACTTTGACCGGCTCCCTGGAGCTTTCGATGGTCAATACTCGTCCCTGCAACGCGACTTTAATTTCCGGGTCGTTGATGGTGACTTTAACGACGGCGTCCCCCACGCGAAGATACATCACTACAGCCGCGTACATCCCCACGAACGCCATCAACCCGACCGCCGCGGCCGCCCAGGGAAACCAGCTCCCTTCGCCGATCTTTCGGCCGAGAATCGTCGTACTCGGGCTTTCGCGGGTCGTGCGCGATGTTTGTCGCCTGCGAATTTGCTCCTGGACCTGCAAGGCGCGCTGATTGCCCGGCTTCAGTTCCAGCAGGCGTTCGGCCTTCCGCAATGCCGTTCCGCCGTCCCGCATACGAACCGCCTCATCGATTTCCGTCAGCAGAAACGCGACTTCATCAAACAGACTCCTTGCCCGGTCGAGCAACGCGCGGATCTCGTCGTTCCGCCGATCCTCTGGAACCTGCTCAAGCATTTGCACCACCTGTTCATAGTCGTGCTTGGCCAGAAGCTTCCTTGCAAGAACTGCCAATGACTCGAGGTTGCTTTGCGTGATCTCCGCCGATGGAGCAGTCGCCAGCTTTACCGTCGGCGGAACGGTGCTCGGTCGATCATCAACGGGAATTGTCGCTGACGGCCCGGTGGGAGTGGAACTGGATGCCTTCGACGCGGCTCCGGGCGGGCTGCGAAGAATCTCTGTCAGTTCGCTAGCTACCGCGGTGAGCGATGCAAACCTGCGTGACTGCGATTTCTCCATCATCCGCAGGCAGACGGCTTCCAATCGCGGATCGAGCCCGGGTCGGAGTTCGACGGGTGGCTTCGGCTGCTTCACAACAATCTGCCCGAGCACAGCCGCCAGCGTGCCTTGAAACGGCAGCTGCCCGGTGAGCATCTCGTAGAGCATGACGCCAAGACTGTACTGGTCGGTCGCGGGACCCAGCTTCGCGAGATCTCCCTCCACTTGCTCCGGCGACATGTACGCTGGTGAGCCGACGAGCATTCCGCTTCTCGTCAGCCGGATCTGGCTGTCGCTCGTTGTCTGATGCGCCAGGCCGAAGTCCATGATGATTGGCTCCCCGCGGCCGTCGATCATCACGTTTCCCGGTTTCAGATCGCGATGCACGATACCGTGATCGTGAGCATGCTGCAGCGCGCGAGCGATTTTCCGCACGATGATCGTGATGTTCCGCTCGGATTGGGGCTTGCCGGGAACAATGTAGTTCGAGAGCATCCGCCCTTCGATGTAGGCCATCGAGATGTAGTGCCGGCCGTCAATCTCGCCGACGTCGTACACGGGGCAGATGTTCGGATGCTGCAGCGTCGCGGCGACGCGCGCTTCACGATAGAACCGCTGCAGGATTTCGTCGCCGTCTGCCTTGTCGAAGTGCGGTGTTTTGAGAGCCACCCGCCGGAGTAGCTGCGTGTCTTCGGCGAGATGAACCGTCCCCATCGCGCCTCGCCCGAGGGTTCCCAGGATTCGATACCGCCCGAACTGCCCACCAAGTTCGCTGGGCTGGTCATCCAGGTCCGCCCGTCGCGGGGGGATCGTTTCCTCGGAATGATGAGCGAACGAATGCGTGGTCACGTCGGCGGCATCGTCCGGACCGCGCTGGTCCGTGTGCATCCGGACCAACTGCTGAATTCCTTCCGACGTATTGATGAACGACCGCAACTCGTCGGCGATTTGCGGATGCCGGGCCAGAAACTCGTCGCGATCGACCGTCTCGCCGTTGTCGACCCGCTCGAGATATTCCTGCAAGGCTGTGTGAAGCAGGGTTTCGTGCGGCTCCGAATTCTGTCGTCCGTCGTTCATCCTTCTCTCTCCCGATAATTACGACTCAGTCATTTTGTCGGGTGCTATTCTCTGTTCCGATTTTCGGCAGCGGATCATTCAGCTTTCGACGTCCCCTAGGAATTGCCGTACCCGCTGCATGCCGCGCTTCATTAGCCAGACCACGGCATCTTTTGTGAGTTCCATCTCTTCACAAATCTGCGGCAATGTTTGCTGTTCAAAATATCGCAGATGTAATGCGCGGCGTTCGTCGTCCGGAAGCTGCTCCAATGCGCGGGCCAATCGGTCGGCTTCTTCATTTCGGATGGCCCGGCCGCTGGGAGACGTCTGCCGCGCGGCAGGTTCATTCCCGTCGACAAATCGCTCTTCCCGATCAGCCGCCCGTTTCTGAGCGTGCAGTTGATCGCGGATCGCGTTGCTGATATTTCGTTCGTGAATCTGCCGCAGCCAAGCGGCAAACTGCGGTGGTTCCTGGCCGTCGAACTCGGCGATTTTCTTGTAGACCGACAGGCAGGTCTGCTGCACGACATCCGATGCGTCGAGCCTGGCTGCCGTCGGACCGGTGATGTGTTCGCTTGCGATGCCATGCAGGTGGTCCCGATAACGATCAAGGAGTTCGCTGAGCGCCTCACGGCTGCCGGCTCGCGCCTGCTCAATCAGCTGTCGGATAAGGTATTCGGTGTCGTTCACGAGGATTCTGAACCCCGCCTATGAGAAGAAGCCCCGTTCCGAGTGAACCGCGGGTGACTTTTCGGAAAATTTTCCAAATTTCTTGAAATCTGGAAATGAATCGATGCGTTGCACAAAGCTGACATCGAGCCTGTGCCACACCATCTTAGACGTATGTCAATTAAGATGAGGGAATCACTCGGCAAAGTTATCCCCCCGGGAGAGAAGACTATCTCAGCGAACCTTTCGTTCACTGGCGAGTGAGCAATTTTCGCCGTTCTGCTCACCTTTTATCAACCATTGATCAGCCTGGACGGGAAATTATCCAAAGTCATGGAGCTTTACCTTTGCATCGCACGCTATCGCTTTTGCATCGATCCGAGACCCCGCCCGCAACTCCAAACGCCTCAAACACTCGGCGGTTGCATCGACTTCGGCGTCGAAGCTCTCTGGCCAACTCGCATCGGAGAAGGCTCCTCTGCGTG
>CAZVJA010000265.1:0-6619 GCA_964626885.1 uncultured Planctomycetaceae bacterium
GCCGGCACGGGCTATTACCTCAGCCTGGACACGATCCGGAGGGCGATTAGCGAATGCGGCGACATCCCCCGGCAGCGAAACGTGTTCTACGAGTACATCGACGATTTCGATCCATCCCAGCCGTTGGCGAAGTCCGCTGGTAACGGTCGTAACGAATTACCGGTTCTCAACGCTCTGAACTGACACAACCGCAGCCACCGGGGCAGACCCGACTCCCGCGCATTCGGAGGGTGCGGTAGAGTATCGGGAGCGCCGTCGCCGGCGGATCGCGACGGTTCGGGAAACCCCGGGCGCGTTCCCTTTCGCGGCAGCGGAAGAGAGCGGAGTCGCCCAGTCGATTTTCGAGAACCTTTCAGCCATGATTCACGTCAAGGATTTGACGAAATCCTTTTCGGACCTGCGGCGCGGCAATGTCCCCGCACTCGATCACGTCAGCTTTGATGTGCATCCGGGAGAAATCTTCGGTTTGCTGGGGCCCAACGGAGCCGGCAAGACGACCTGCTTGCGGATTCTCAGCACCGTGCTGAAGCCGACATTCGGCGAGGCTTACGTCGCGGGCTACAACGTCATCACGCAGCCGACCGCCGTCCGCGCCCGCATCGGCTTCATGTCGGGAAACACCGGCATCTACGATCGCATGACCGCGTGGGAGATGGTCGAGTACTTCGGTCGGTTATACGGCATTGAGGAAAAGCAGTTGCAGCGGCGGCTCGACGACATCTTCACGATGCTGCAGATGCAGGAGATTCGTGACGTACTCGGTTCGAAAATGTCGACCGGCATGAAGCAGAAGGTGTCGATCGCCCGCACAATCATTCATGACCCGCCGGTCTTGATCTTCGACGAGCCGACATCCGGTCTCGACGTGCTGGTCGCCCGGGCGGTTCTGCAGGCGATCAAATCGCTGCGCGAGCAGGGGAAATGCATCATCTTCTCGACGCACATCATGCGCGAGGTCGAAAAGCTGTGCGACCGCATCGCCATCATTCACAAAGGGCGCATTCTGGCCGCGGGAACTTTGAAGGATCTTGAGGAAGCACACGGCCAGCCGGATATGGAAGAGCTGTTCTTCGACCTGATCTCCGGATCCGAAGCGCGGCAGGCGGTGATGACATCATGAGTTGGCGAAATATCAGGCTCATTTTCCTGCGTGAGGTTCGTGACCAGTTGCGCGACCGCCGCACGCTGTTCATGATCGCGATACTGCCGCTGTTTCTGTATCCGGCCATGGGCATCGGCGTCGTGCAGATGACGACCTTGTTCAACCAGCAGACCCGCACCGTCGTGGTCCTCGGAGCCAAAGAGCTGCCGCAAGACCCGGCGCTGGTAAGCGGCGGAAAACGATTCGACGCGCGCTGGTTCGCCGAATTCATCAGTCCGGACTTCGCCGACAAGCTGAGCGTCGTCACCGATGTCGACGTGCCTTCGAAGGCGGCAAACGATGCGACATCGGAGGCTGTCGCGGAACTCCTCTCCCATGCGGCGGAAGTTCGTTCACTCGTCAATGAACATGCGCGTCTGTTGCGCGAGAAGGACGCCGCGGAGGGGGCCAAGGATCACGCGAAAGCGGACCTGGCCGCGCGACAACTTGACCCGGTGCACGAACGGCTGAGCGCCCTGCTTCAGCGCAGCAAAGTGGAGATTGTGATTCTCGTTCCCGAGGGATTCGCGGCCTCACTGGAGCAAACCGACCGCGAGTTGGCCCGGCGGGTCGCCGTGACGAATACCGCGGGGAAATCGGCGTCCCCATATATCATCCACAATGGTGCCGACGAAAAATCGCTGATGGCCTACCAAGCGGTGAAGCGCGCGATTGATACGTGGGAGAAGGAGATTGTCGACCAGCAGCTCAAGCGCGCCGGATTACCGCCGTCCCTTCCCAAGCCGGTCAACGTGCGAGAGATCGACGTGGCGAAGCAGGAACAGATTGCCGCCAATGTCTGGAGCAAAATGTTTCCGGCGCTGGTGGTAATCATGGCGGTCACCGGCGCGTTCTATCCGGCCATCGACCTGGGAGCGGGAGAAAAAGAACGCGGCACGATGGAGACGCTCCTCATCTGCCCCGCGCGGCGCAGCGAAATTGTGGTCGGCAAGTTCTTCACGATCATGCTGTTCAGCCTGGCGACGGCGATACTTAACCTGATGAGCATGGGGTTCACCGGCCGGTACATGGTCGCCGTTGTCGGAAACGAAGGTTTCTCGAACGTGGGGGACTTTTCGCTCCCTGGACCGCTCGCGCTCACCTGGGTGTTGGTGTTGCTGCTGCCGCTGGCGGCGTTATTCAGCGCGACCTCGCTGGCACTGGCCACGTTTGCCCGCAGCAGCAAGGAAGGACAATACTATCTCACTCCGCTGCTGATGGTGACGATGGGCTTGACCGTCTTTTGCCTGCTTCCCACCGTACAGATCGAGCCGTTCAACAGCGTCATGCCGGTCGTCGGACCCGCGCTGCTGTTGAAGGAACTTCTCTCTTCCCCCGGCAGTACGGCTCCGCTGGTCTATGCCATCCCCGTGCTGGCAACAAGTTTCGGATACAGCCTGCTGGCAATCTGGTGGGCGATCGACCAATTCTCGCGCGAGGACGTGCTGTTCCGCGAGGCGGAGCGGTTCGACCTGCGGCTTTGGGTGCGGCATCTCCTGCGAGATAAAGAGCCGACCCCCAGTTTTGCCGAGGCCGCACTCTGTTTTGTCTTAATTATGCTTTTGCAGTTTGCGGGAATGCGATTCTTCCGCGATGCACTGCCTCTCGGTCCGGGGGGACGGGTCGATCTCTCAGCCGCGCAGCCGATGATGCTGAAGCTTCTGATGATTCAGCAACTGGCAATGATCGCCACTCCGGCGCTGCTGATGGCCGTGATTCTGACCACCAGCATGGTCCGCACGCTACGGCTGCGTATCCCTCCGATACGGATGCTCCTCGCGGCGGCAGTTCTGCCGGTGGTTTTGCATCCGCTGACGATCGAACTTTCCGCTCAACTGCAGTGGTTCTTCCCGCCGTTGCCGAAATCGATTCAAGACATCGTGGCTGCCATGTCGAGCCACGACCTGCCGCTGTGGCTGGTTCTGCTCGCCTTCGCGGTGACTCCCGCCTTTTGCGAGGAGGTGGCATTTCGTGGGTTCATTCTCAGCGGGTTCGCTCGGTCCGGGCGTGTTGGCGTGGCGATTCTTATGTCGAGCGTCGCCTTCGGGTTGATGCACATGATTCCGCAGCAGGTCTTCAACGCGGCCTTGCTCGGCACGGTGCTCGGACTGCTTGCCGTTCGATCCAAAAGCTTGCTGCCGTGCATTCTGTTTCATCTGTTGTACAATTCGCTGGAGGTTCTGCGCTCGCGGTTCGGGAGCAGTCTCGTGGAGAAAAACACTCCGGAGTGGCTGTTCTGGCTCGATAACGGTACCCTCCGGTATGGCTGGGTGACTTTGGCCGTCGCCGCGGTCGTGGCGTTCCCCCTGTTGCGGATGCTGTTGAATTCTGGGAAGAAAACGAACAGGGTCAGTCCTGCTCCCTCGGCGGCTCCAATGAATGGCGAGAGGGACGCCGAACGGGAATTCGTGGTCTCGTCGAAAGATTCATCCCGGTAAACCTGATGCCAGACGCTCGCGACAGCCTCCGGGCCCGCTGGATTCTTCCGGTCGATGGAGAGCCGATCGAGAACGGCACGATTGAGATCGAGCAGGGACGGATCTCCGCCCTTCACGCCGCACACGTTCCGAAGTCAACCGACTTGGGGAACGTGGCGATCATTCCCGGGTTGATCAACACGCACACGCACCTGGAATTCAGCCAGTTGCGTGCGCCGCTTCAACCGGCGCATCCCTTCGCAAGTTGGATTCGCACACTTGTCGCGGAACGGCGCAAACGAGGCTCCGGCGCGCCGGCCGACGCGGCGGTGAAATCGATCATCGAACTCGGTCTGCAAGAAAGCACCGCAGCGGGCACGACCACCGTCGGTGAGATCGCCACGGCCGACATAGCCGGTGACACGTTCACCAGCCTCGGTCCGCGCGGCGTCGTTTTTCGTGAGGTCATCGCCCGGTTTTCCGAACATTTCGACGCGCAGCTCGAGGTGATTCGCCGGCATCTTGAGCGCTGGCGAACCACGGAACGACGCGACATCATCGCCGGCATCAGCCCGCATGCGCCGTATAGCGTGCATCCTGATCTATTGCGTCAACTGGTCGATCTTGCCCGCGAATTCGACGCACCGGTGGCCATGCACGTCGCTGAAACACCCGATGAACTCGAGCTCCTCGATCGCGGCACGGGAGAACTTCGCCGGATGCTCGAGGATTTCGGAGTGTGGCGCGACGGCATCATGCCCGCCGGAATTCGCCCGCTCGATTCCCTTCGCGAACTTGACCGACTCCCGCGCGCCTTGGTCGTCCATGGCAACTATTTGGACGAGGACGAACTCGATCTCATTGCTCGTCGGCCGCAGCTCACGGTTGTGTATTGCCCGCGGACGCATTGGTATTTCGGTCACACCGATCACCCGTGGCAAAAGTTGCTCGATCGAGGAGGCCGCGTCGCCCTCGGTACCGACAGCCGGGCATCGAATCCCGACCTCAGCCTCTGGAACGAACTGCTGTTTCTCCGGCGAACATTTTCGAACGTTCCACTGCGCAGGCTGCTGGAACTGGGAACCATTGCCGGCGCCCGCGCATTGGGCCTGGACGACGAGATCGGGAGTCTCACCGTCGGGAAATCGGCCGACATCGCCGTGGTGTGTCTCGGCATTGGCAGCGAAACCGATGGTTATCGCGCCCTCTTCCACGACGAAAATACGATTATCGCCACCATGCGCGCCGGGAAATGGCTCTCGGGGCGCGTCGATGTAACTCGCGGTTCCATGTGAACATCGCGGGCTTCGATTGAAATTGTCGCCTGATCGGCTACTCTGAGCGGGATGGATCAACCCATTCTCACGCAGCATACGTCAACAGAGAGTCTGCATCTCCTGACTGACGAGGATTTCCTGAGTCAACTCGATTGGGAACGGACCGCGTCCGTTCCGGCGACATTGCGCAAGGCCGCCCGCGACGGAAAGGTCACGCAAGTTGTCAGGCTGTTGCAATCCCGGTTGAAGAAGCTCGTCCGCCGGCATTCGAAGCAGTCAAAACCACCCACCGGCGAGCCTTCCGTTGCGTCGTCACTCTGGTCGCAACCGGCATTTGAAGAAACGGCGCGGTCGACTTCGCTGATCAAGATATGCCAAATGCACCAACAGCCGGTGCAACGCTCGGTTAAGAAAGGTGTTCACCGAGCCCGCACGAAACAGGGAAATTCCTCGCAGCGCGCGGTGAGTCACAAACTCTCGGCGCAACAAGCCGCGCTGAATCGCTGGATCGACGAACTCGATCTCCGCAATCCTCTCTCGCCATTCGAGCGGCTGCTGCTGGCGGAGAGGCTTCGCGAAGCCGGCCCCGAGATGCCGTTGCCCGAGTTTTTCCGTTTATGGCGGCTGCTGTTGACGGAGATGCTGAGTTCCGCGGCGCCAGGGGGAACAGAGCAGAAGGATTCGGCGGCACGCCAGAATGTTTCCACTGTGGGCGCGGAACCATCGGCCGACGATTCGTCGCGCGGTGCGGCTCCCGATCACCAGTTGATTGTTGAAGGTGAACTCCCCTGGCTGATGGGATTGCTTTTCTCGGAGATCGCCGCGTCGAGACGCTGGCGCGAAGACGGCAAACGAACCCTTCGACGAACGCTGCTCGATCAAACCGACCACAACGGATTCCCGCGCGCCGCGCTGTTGGAGCGGCTTGCGTTTTGGATGGCCCCGCTGGTTCGCGCCCGTGAATGGGCGACGGCACTGGGTCAGCAACTTTGGAATACCGAAGCCGAAAATCGTTTTCGGCGGCTGGTCTGTGCGACGGCGTCACTTTGTCGCAATGACGGCCGCCTTGCGCTCAGCAATGGCTTTATTGCCGGTGCGGTGGATCTGCTGACCTCCGCCTCCGAACTTGCCGGTGTGACGAAGACAGCCCCGCCAATCGGTTATTTGCGCGCGTTGGAGCGCCTGGCCTTATCCCGAGGGGGCCTGCGGCAGGGGAAGCGAACTCGACGTCGGCGAACATCTAAGACGTTGACGAAGTTCCCGGGAGCGCAATCCGACTGGGCACAACTCGCCTGTCTCCGCAGCGGCTGGTCGGTCGATGCCGATGCTCTCGTCGTGACGCATCACGAATTCATGCCTCAATTGGAACTGGCGACGTTTGGTCAACCGTTGCTCAGCGGTCCCTGGGAAATTGCCGTGTCTCTGGACGGCGTCCCCCTCTCATTTACCGGCGAATGGGCTTGCGTCTGCTGGTATTCGGACACCGACGCCGATTATCTCGAACTGAAAACCGAGCATTCTGCGGGAGTACGCATTGAGCGGCAGGTGCTCCTCGCTCGCGATGATAATTTCGCGTTGTTCGCGGAGACCGTGGCGGCACCAAAGGGAACGCGTGTCGAATGCGTCTCGCGACTTCCCTTGTTGTCGGGAGTCAAAGTGCAGCCCGATGAGCCGACGCGCGAGTGCCGATTGAATGGTCCCGGCATCGCGGCCCGCGCCTTTGCGCCTGCCCTTCCCGAGGAACGGGTACAGGGGACCGTGGGATACTTTGGATCGGAGGAACA
>CAZVJA010000266.1:0-6614 GCA_964626885.1 uncultured Planctomycetaceae bacterium
TAGAACAGGTCGACGATCAGCTTCAGTTCGTGCATGCACTCGAAGTAAGCCATCTCGGGCTGATAGCCTGCTTCGACGAGCGTTTCGAACGCCGCTTTGACGAGGGCGCTCACACCGCCGCAAAGGACGACCTGTTCGCCGAAGAGGTCGGTTTCGGTCTCTTCCGCGAAGGTCGTTTCAATCACACCGCCGCGGGTACCGCCGATTCCCTTCGCATAGGCGAGGGCGAGCTTCCGAGACGAATCGGACGCGCCAGGCCCCATGGCGATGAGTGAGGGGACACCCCCGTTTTTCTCGTATTCGCTGCGGACGAGGTGTCCCGGGCCTTTGGGAGCGACGAGGGCGGAATCGACCCCTTCCGGCGGTGTGACCTGCCCGAAATGAATGTTGAACCCGTGCGAACAGAGGAGCAGATTCCCCTTCTGCAGGTTCGGTTTGATTTCGCTGCGGTACAAGTCGGCCTGGACTTCATCCGGAAGCAGAATGTTGACGAGGTCGCCGGCCTTGGTCGCCTCCGCTAAGGACATCGGCTTAAAGCCGTGGCTGACGGCGAGTTCGTAGTTCGCGCTGCCGGGACGCTGCCCGACGATGACGTTCAGGCCGCTGTCGCGGAGATTTTGTGCCTGGGCATGTCCCTGGCTGCCATAGCCGAGGATGGCAATGGTCTTGTTCTTGAGGAGTGACAGATCGGCATCATCATCGTAATAAACTTTTGCGGGCATGATTCACTCTCGATTTGGCTAACTGAAAAATCCGGTAGTCCTGTGCTCTGAATTCCGACTAGTTTTGCACGTGATTGTAATAATTTCGCAGTCCCGGGCCGATTCCTGAGGGAGCTGCGCGTTCGTCTCAAGAAATGCACGGGGCGTCAGGCCGGCCTGGCTTTCTTTTTGTTTTTCGCGGGATCTGCCGCCGCTGTATTCACTGTAAAGGCATCGTTGCGAAGCATCGCCACTCGACCGGTGCGCACCATCTCGAGAATGCCGAACGGGCGCATCATCTCGACGAATGCCTCGATCTTACTCTCCTGGCCCGAGATTTCGATCATCATATGTTCGGGACTGACATCAACGATTTTTCCGCGAAAGACTTCGACGAGTTCCTTGACTTCAGTTCGCTTGCCAGCAGCCGTGCCAACCTTTAACAGCATCAAGTCTCGCTCGACATAATCCTGATTGGAAAAATCGAGTACCTTGACGACAGTCACAATTTTTTCGAGTTGCTTGCGGACCTGGTCGAGAACTTTGTCATCACCATTGACCACGAAGGTAATCCGCGAGAACTCGGGATTCTCCGTCGCGCCGACCGCGAGGCTGTCGATATTAAAGGCTCTGGATGCGAGCATGCCTGAAATGTGGGCGAGCACGCCTGGTTGGTTCATCACCAGGGCCGAAAGAACATGTCGCATCGGTGCAAACTTTCAGATGGTCTTTTCTTGAAGGCATTCTAGCGCCGTGCCGCAGGCCGAATTTGGCCGGGAAGAGGCGAATAAGCCAGTGTACTGGGGGGGCCGGGCAACCTCAACCATGGTGAAATGAATCGCCCCGCGACCGCCAGCTGGCCGAATTACGGAGTTGTGGGGATACGTTCCGTCTCGGCGTGCTTTTCCATCTTATGGTCAACTCCCGCCGGAATCGGCAAATACATAAATGTGCCGGTTCCGGAGGCGACCAGTATTCCTTCCGCCGTCCGTAGTTCCCCGCGTGACACCGCTGTTTGCTTGCCAGCGTGCCGAACCTCGCCGGTGGCAACGAGTTTCTCGCCCTTCCACGCCGGCCGGATGTAGTTCAAACTCAACTGTACGGTGACAACATGGTGCCCTTCCGGCGCTGTCGTCCCAGCCGCGAAGCCGAGGGCGCAGTCGAGCATGGCGGCGGTGACCCCACCATGCACTATTCCAAGCGTGCGGAGGTGCTTTTCCTCGACAGTCAGTTCAAATGCAACTTCCCCGTGCTCCTTTCGAATCGGGCGCGCCCCCAGAACATCCATAAACGGGGCCTTATTTCCGCCGATCCCCCAGCCCACAAACGAACCGGAGGTTGAGTCGCTGTTCGATGTCACGCGGCCGTCACCTTTCACATCGATGGCAAAAGACGGTCTTAGAACCGTACGGTCTGGGAGGCTTGGGTCTGCCGTGCGAATAGAACCACGATCGGCAGAATGCTCGTCCCGCACTGACTGAGGCATTCTACCATCGCCTCCAGCCGCGGAGCAGGGAACTGACCGGCCATCCGGAAGGTTTCTCGGAACCTATCCTGGCGATTTGTCGCCAGCCCTACGAGGCATCGGCACTATTGCTTGCTACCGACGGTCCGTGGTTGAGGAACAAACAACGGAGACGGCACGAACCGTGGGACGGCGGCAGCCGGGGCAGGCTCATTCTTCTTGTCTTCTGTCCCCGCGGTTGGGTTGGCTGTCGAAGGGCTAGCCGGTGCGGGGGATGCAACCGCATTCGCATCGGCGGGTTTTGCAGCTGTTCGGACCGTTTCCGACTTAAGCCGCACCCGATCCCTATAAATGACCAACGAGTCGAGCGAATGATACAACCCGCCGCACTCGGCCGCGTCCTTACGATGTTCGAGCAAATCCTTCGCGACGGCCTCGATACCGCGGCGCACCCACTCTTCATTCAGACGATTCTGCGGCAGGGCCGACATCAGAAATTCCAGGATATGCCCGGCGGCACTGATCCGTGCCGAAAATTCGTGGCTGTATCCTGGTCCGCGGAAGTGGTTCGATGAGAAGAATCCGTCGGGATTCTGATAGGCACGTGCTTCCTCGATGTAGCGGCGGACCTTCTGGTCAGCTTCGAGCCAGACGCCGCGGAGCGGGCGGTTGGTTTCGATATAGCCGTTGCGGGCATACGCGAGCGCGAACAAGCCGTGCGTCCCACCACAAGGGGCGCGAGTCACTTGGCTGGCGATTTCGAGTTGAACCAGTCGCTCAACGCTCCATTCTTCGCCGTAACGGTTTGTCCAGCGGGCATCGGGGCCAAGATAATGTGCCAAGGCCCACAACGTCCATGTGTTGTCGTCCCCGGTGCGGACTTCCATCTGCGCATTGCGGATCATGTCGGCGACCGTAATCGTCTCTTCCCCTTTGGTTTTGAATTTGTGATCCAGGGGAAGATTGCAGAGGGTCATATACCCGATGAATTGATTGGGATGCCCCTCAAAATCGTAAGGAGTGCCGTTAAACGGTTGTGCGCGGCCACCGTATGGAGTTTTCTCGAACCATTGTTGCCCTTTGAAGACGGGACCGCTCGAGATCCACGTCAAACCGTCAACTTTTTCACCGTTGAGCCTCAGTTTGAACTTGTCGCGCATGCCCAGGTAGGCGTGAATAATTTGCCACGGAGTGTGCACATTGGCGTCGAGGTATCGGCGTGAGGTCACATCGATTGCGTTTTCGACAATCGCCAACAAAGGATCGACCGGGGCGAGTTGTGCGCCGTCGGATGCGGACTCGGGGAGCTCGCGTGGCTTATCAGCCGCTCGCGTACCTGAACTCGAATTGACCAACACCCAGCCCAGGACAATTACCAGCCAAGAGTATCTCCCCCGATTCTGGACCCTGCACATTGCCGTCGAATCTCCGCGTTTGTTCAAAAGGCGATCGCTGGTATTCAGCGCTCCAAACCAGCTTGTCCAAGTGGGTAGGTTCAGAAAATGGTAAGCAAAAAGGGGAGGGCTTGCGGTGGCTTGCCCGTAAACTTTACTCAATACTTTCGGTCGTGACTACGACGTGTCGAAAAATATCGAGTCCGGTCACCAAAACGAGCTTTTGCCCGGGCTATTGCGCCCCGAGTCTGGATTATCTACTCAATACCGTTCCCACACATCAATCCCACGACTGGGTAGCTCGTTCTACGCAGACTGCGACCGCGGCGAAGGGGAACCCTCGCTCCCAGCTTCCATCGACCAATACGAGAGGAAAATTCAGCAAAGAAAGAACTACGATGAGATTCGGCCGTAAAGGATTTAATCGTGTTTTTCGGAACAGTTTATCGAGAGGGAAATCTCCTACTCCAACTGTGGAAAACAGCATTGAGACGTTGTCCCCAACGACTTCGATGCATTGTCCCCAGAACCCTGCATAAGAATGTCGGTAAATAGAACCCCGAGCATCCCAATACCCCGTTACTCAGGGACTCCCGCCGCAACGAATTGGTGGGCAAGCAGTTATGCCACGGCTACCAACCATACACAAATGGGATGGTTACACCAGCCGAGCCAACAACTGACACCCTGCCATGAAGGGGAACATGGGGGGCATGCGAAGAATTTGCGGCCACCTCGGTCGGCAAATTGCCCTGGAACCGGACTCTTAAGATACCGCCCCAATTTCTGAACGCGGCGATGTGACGACGATCTGCCTCGGTTGAGCAGCGGTAAGCTTCGCAATTCTCAGCTTCAGAATCCCCTCCGCGAACTCTGCCGCGATCTGCTCGGGGTCCGCCGAAGCCGGGAGGGGAATCGATCTCGAAAAATCTCCGTGTCGGCATTCAGCCAGATGAATTGTCTGCCCCTCTTTCGTCGGTGTGGGGCGTCCTGTTCCCTTCACGGTCAGCATATTTCCCGCCAGCGAGACGTCGAGGTTCGCGGGCAAGACCCCTGGCAACTCAATGTTCACCAAGATCGCCTCTTCGACCTCAATAATGTCCGCCGCGGGAGTCCAGGGGCGACCACCTCTTAAACCAATAGCATCCAGGGCACGCTCTCCCTGGGCAGCAGCCATGTCGAGCCAGCGATCGAACTCGCGCCGCAAACGCTCGGCCGATGCCGCTAACCGTCCTTCCGCTCGAGGTTCATCGTCGAACATGAAACTGCTCCTCCAATTGCGAGATCGGCTCTGTGGTAAAACCGACAATCATGCATTCAGGATTCGTTGCTGCTTGCTGATTGCTGCCGGTTCCATTTCCTCCTGCCCGTTCTCAGCCTCTCGATCAATGCTGGCCCATCGGTAAGTGCATTTCTAGTCGGAACTGACTTCAATACGACGTGGGCTTGTTGCCGGAGCCTTGGGGAGCACGACTTTCAACACTCCGTTGCTGATACCGGCGGTGATGCGTTCGTGATCCACTTCATCGCTTAAGATAAACGAACGCAAGTAGTCCCCCACTCTATATTCCTGATGAAGCATCTGTGCTTCGTCGGGTATCATGTTCGCCACTCGGCCGAATAAGGTAAGTTTGTTGTCCTGCACCTGAAGTTCAAGCGTCTCGGACGTGACTCCCGGCAGGTCGGCTGTCAGAACAAGTCCCTGCTCCGTTTCATAAATATCGATGTAAGGCGTAAACACCAGTCGCTCGGTGTTTTCGCTCCGCGACGGCAGAGTCGGTTGATCTGACTGAGACTGGGGGCGATCTGGCATCTGTTCGTTCGGCATTAGTCGTTTCCTTCAACCACACGGATTTTCCGAGGTCGAAGCTCTTCCCCTTTCGGCAGGTGAATCGTCAATATCCCGTGATTGAATTCTGCCGAAAGCTCCGCTTCACGAACACGATCGGGAATGGTGAAAGATCGCTGCCAGCTTCCGTGATATCTCTCCTGCCGACGGTAGCGATTTTCCGGAGCGCCTTCCTGATCGGTCCGCTTTCCCTTGATGGTGAGCACGCCGTTGGCAATGGTCAGCTCAAGGTCTTCCGAACGCGTACCTGGCAACTCAGCGGTGAGCAGATACTCATCCTCGAGCTCGTACAAATTGACCGCTGGGAACTGCCGTCCGAGCCGCAGTCCCTGATAGGTCAGGTTCACTCCCTGCAGTAAACGGTCGACCTCGCGTTCCAGATCCTGAAACGCTCCCCAGCTTTGTCCCCATCGGAAGACCGGCATTCCCGTTCGGCTCCTCGCAAATCATCACACCAGAGAAACCCACCACGCAATTCATGGCCACGAGTTGGTTTATCGAGGCTTGCAGATGAAGTCTCGCAAACGGTGTGCCACCCAGAGCATACTCCCGGCCTGCCAATTCAGCCATCCGAAAGACAACTCATAAATCTATTTGGCAAATCATGTTACACTCGAATCACCCAGCATTCGTGAACATTTTCTCATCGCGAATGTCATCGATTCGGAGATGCCAGATCCCGGTCATGGTGGAACTCCTGAACGACCCGCTGCCAAAGTGGCAGATCGCGTGGTTGAGCCATTCTCCCTTGAAAATCGATGATCACTGTTGGTCAAGCTCTAGAGCTGACCACATTCTTCTGAGAGAAATGTGGCCAAAGATTCAGCTGTAAGAGGTCTAGAGAGTGTGCTGATGGGAGCTCGATTTGCAGAGGCAATCGTGATGCGTCGCTGTTCACGCCACCGCTTGTTAACGACATTTCGTGTGCAGCAGCATCAACATTCAAACTTTGCCATCAGACCTGCCACGCGAATTTTTCAGAGAGACACGAAATGTGTTCGGGTGAAGCCCCAATCCTTTGAGGCTGGAATTTCACATCACTCTGGGCACCAACAGCAGCACTCGATACGATTGTTCTGACGTCGATGACAGCCAATCGACGTAACTATTTCGGAGAGGTGGCAGAGTGGCCGAATGCACCGGTCTTGAAAACCGGCATGTCCGCAAGGGCATCGGGAGTTCGAATCTCCCCCTCTCCGCTCGTT
>CAZVJA010000267.1:0-6539 GCA_964626885.1 uncultured Planctomycetaceae bacterium
GATGAGGAAGTAGCTGCAGATGCCGACCAGTTCCCAGAAGACGAACACCATGAAGATGTTCCCGGCGATCACCAGCCCGAGCATCGAAAAGCAGAAGAGGGACATGTAGGCGAAGAAGCGGTAAAACCGCCCCGGCCGATGCAGGTGCCCGCCGCTGGAGACGTGGACCTGATGGTCAACGTAGTCCTCGGTCAGCTCTTCACCCATGTAGCCGATCGCGAAGACGTGAATGCAGGTGGCGATCAACGTCACCATCACGAACATCACGAGCGTGAGGCTGTCGATGTAGTAATCGAGCGAAACCCTCAGCGAGCCGAATTCCGCCAGCGTGTAATACGTTCCGTTAAAGGCGGCGCTGGCGGGGATGTGCCCCGAGGCAGCCTGGTCCGTGACACGCGTCCGTCCCGCCGCTTCTTCCGGATGAGGCTTAGCATCGCCCGATTCCGCCGGAGGATGCGAGGCTGCTCTCGATTTCTCGACATCGTCGAGCACGCTGTGATGCGCAGCGCCGCCATGTTCCCCCTCGTGATGCTCCGCGCTGCCGAACGAGGTGAAATGCGTCGCTCGCTTCCAGGTAACAAGGGCATACGTGCTGCAACAGAACCCGGCGAAGATGCAGAAGACCGCGAGATAAGCCGCCTTCTTGCTGAGACGGGTGTCCCAATAGCCCGCGAAGATCTCGATCGCAAAACCGGCCAGTGGCAGCAGCCACGCGAACATGAGCAGCCCCTTCAGCAATGCGCCGGTCGATTGGTAGGTTGCAGGGTCCATATTGATTAGCCGTCAGCAATCAGCGTTCAGCAAGATGAGGTCCGTGGTTCAAATTCGGAAATTCACATTCCGTAACGCCATCACCCCTTCAACTCGTCCCCCCGGTCGACGTCGATCGACAGGTGGTTGTTGTAGAAACTCAAAGCGATGGCCAATGCCACTGCCGCCTCTGCCGCTGCGAGGACGATGACGAACAGCGAGATCACCTGCCCGTCGATCCCCAGCGGGGTGTAATGCGAAAACGCCACGAAGTTAATATTCGCGCCGTTGAGAACCAGTTCCACGCCCATCAGCACGCCGATGCCGTTCCGCTTGGTCGTCATGCAGAGCACGCCGCACACAAACAAGATCGCTCCAACGAGCAGGTAGGCTTTCAAATCAACACTGTCCATGGTTTCCGTCTCTTTTCAGGTGGACTGACCCGACCTCCCTTGCGAGGAAGGATCGACCCGACGCTTGGCCCGTGCCAGATAGGCGGCACCGACCAGAACCACCAGCAGATGCACCGACACAATTTCAAACGGCAGCAGATAGCCGCTGCTCAAGCTCTTCGTATCGCGGGCGCCGAGATCTTCCGGGCTGATGCCGATCAGCTTCAGGCCGATCGGCCGGGCCGTTGAACCTTCCGCCGGTCGATGAGCCCCGCTGGCCCGCGCGAGCCCCTCCGGCCCTTCAATCTTCTGCAGACTGAGGGAGGCGCCGTCCCAGTCGACCGCGTAAACTGTCGAGACAATCATCCCCAGGAAAAGCGCCCCGATTCCAGCCGCCATAAAACCCTCTGCGGGCGAAGTCTTGATTCGCACGTAGGGACCGCTCGCGGTGAGCATCACACCGAAGATCAGCAGCACGACCGTACCGCCGACATAAATCAACAATTGCGCCGCCCCGACGAAGTCGGCATGCAGCAGAAAGAACAGCCCCGCCGTCGAGCCGAGCGCCACGATCAACCAGAAAGCCATGCGAACCACGTTCTGGCTGATGACGACCGCCACCGCCCCGCCGCAGGCACCGAGTGCATATAAGAGGAAGAGGAGCTGCGAGATCGTCATTGGGCTCCCCCTTCCGTACCCGACGCGCCTTCTTTGCGATCGACACTGGCCGACAAGCCGCCGGCGACATTCGACTGAGACCGGGTCATCCCGACTGCAACCTTCTTCGATAAACCGCCGGAGGTGCTGACAGCCGCCCGCGGCGTCCTTTCACCAAGAGGCTTCGACAATTCCAACAAGGTCGTGCGGCCGAGGGTCATTCCAAGAACGAGCGGCCAGAGAACCGCCCCCAGAAACAGGAAGCAGCTGATCGGCACCAGATATTTCAGACAGGTCATCATCACCTGATCGATCCGAAGCCGGGGCAACGTCCACCGCACCCAGATCTGCACGCAGACCAGCAAGCCCGCCTTGAGACAGAGAACAAGCAGTCCGACAACATTCGCAAGGTAACTGGCCGGAACAAAGCCTTCCGCCCCAACAGCCGAAGCTCGCATTTCCAGCAAACCGGCGTCAATCGGCCCGATTCCCGTGTTCCAGCCTCCCAGAAACAGCAGGGCCGCCACGGCACTCACCAGGAACATGCTGGCATATTCCGCCAAAAAGAAGAACGACCAGCGCATCCCGCTGTATTCGGTGTGGAAGCCGCCGACGAGCTCGCTCTCTGCCTCCGCCAAGTCGAACGGGGCTCGCTTGCAGCCCGCGGTCGCCACCGTGAAGTAAACGAAAAACGCAATGAACGTAAACGGATCGTGAAACACCATCCAGTTGAGGAACCAACCCGACTGCATCTGGCCGACTTCACCCAGGTTGAGCGTCCCGAGAGCCAGCACCGGCACCAGCGCGCTGATCGCCAGCGGGATTTCGTAACTGACCATCTGGGCCGCTTCGCGCATTCCGCCGAACAGCGACCACTTTGAGCCGCTGGAGTAGCCCGCGAGAATGATGCCGAACACTTCCAGCGACAAAATCGCCAGCAACAGAAACAGGCCGACATCAGAAGCGACCGCCACCCAACCGTCGCTCATCGGAAGCACCATAAATGCTCCGAAAGACGCGACGCAAACCATAAACGGGGCGAGACGGAAAAGCATCGCATCGGCCGCGTCCGGAACGAGGTCTTCTTTCTGAATCAGCTTGATGCCGTCCGCGAGACTTTGCAGCCAGCCGAATTTTCCGCCGACGCGCGTCGGTCCGAGACGATCCTGAATGCGTCCCGAGACTTTCCGCTCCGCCCAGATGAAGAAGAACGGCGCGATGCCGAACAAAGCAAACAGCAACGCGGCGTGGATCACGGCCGCAATGATCATCGCCGCCGTGGCACTGATCTCACAGTTGAATACAGGGACGCGCGCTCCCGTGAAGAAATCTCCAAGAGAGCTGGCAGCAAACATGGCACCCATGGTCTCTGACCCGTCGTCCATTCCGTGCGGCTCGTGCACAAAGCCTTCGCCGCGCCCCGCCGTACGTTCCACGAACGGCTGTGTCGTTCGGCTCCGATCATGGAGCACGATTATCGGGTTTCCTCCCGAACCAAGCCTGGAACGAGAGCGCGATTGCAACCACGTAAATTCTTTACGAAGCCACAACTTACCCGCAAGAAAGGGTGAACTATGCCACATCGCGCACGGGGATTCAAGGGACCGGCGCGGCAAATCCACCAGACTTCCAACGTCCAAGCGAGTCTCGAAAATGAGAATCACGCTCGGGATCGAAATCGAGCGCCGAATGCCGGCGGAGAACTCCGGTCAGGAAAAGTGGGCAAGCCCCCGACAGCGGTACAGCACGAGGTTCCATCATGCGGATTTTGCACCGTGACTCCTCTGCACTTTACGCATGCCGTCGCCCGTGATCCTTCCTTCTCGCCACTCTTGCTCTGTTTGGCACGGGGAATGCAACTCTTTCCGAATAAGACGAAAACACGGGGCCAAACCCCAATCCTGTTGACGCGGTGCAACAAAACACCGGCAACATGTTTCCTTTCGGCAACACTTTCCCCGGAAACGACGAGACCATGAACCCGCTTCGCTCGGACATACAGACCTCTCCGCGAATCGGCATATGGCTGCGCCTGGGGACAGGCATGATCCTCCTCCTCTGCTGGTGCTCCCGCGACCTTCGGGCCAGCGACTGGATTTATCGTCGGAGCTATTTCAGCCACGATATTCCGCTGGAAAAGTCGGGCTTCGAATCATTCCCCGAAAGCCGATCGGCTTATCGTCGAGCCTACGTGAACCCCGGTCCCGGCTTCGCGGTCCGCGGCGGATACCGCATCAACCGCATCTTCCTCAACGACCACAACAGCTCCGACCTGACCGTCATTCGCGAAAACTGGTTCCAGGTCCGGCCGTAAGAACCATCGACTTTGAGACTGCCCTCGCAGCTACGACGCTGCAATATTCGACGGCGGCCCAGACGACGATCGCGCGAGCAACTTTCGGATTCCTGCTCCGAGATAAGCCCCCGCAAACGCGAAGACAAGCGCAAGCAGCGATGCGAACGTTTGCTTGGCAACGATGTTATACAAAGGGATCCACAAGCCGATCCCTAACGCCCACAACCATGGACGTGTCCGACCGATCGCCCCAAGGAGAGTGCTCGCCAACAGAATCGCGAGCGCAAGTATTCCGGTGTCATCCCAATTGGGACGGCTATCGACGAAGGCCGCGAACAGGCCCAAAGTGACGGAGATGGTCAATAAAATTTTGTGCACGGGAGAAATCCTCCGGACGTGAAAAGCGAGTGCAGCTCCCGCCGTCAGCAAGATTTGCCGCCAAAGCCACTTTTGTGCTTTGTTGCAGCCGAGCTTGGGAACAATCTCCGTCGTCCATTCTTCCCACAAATCTCCAATCAACGGTTCGCGCCACTCGCGCGGCAACAGCGGCTCTAAAATTCGACGCGAACACCAACGCAGCCATCGAGGATCCCTGGGGTTCCCATCCTTCGGTCGCGGATCTCCGGCAGAAGTCATCGGATCTCTCCCAGACGCCCCCGCGTTCCGCGCAATCCGTGTGACATGGCTTCAATGGCTTGCAGGGATCGCTCAAGCGCAGCCATGCCCTGCGATTCAATGCGGAAGAATCGCTTCGCACGACCGTTGCGGACAACTCCGCCAGGTCTCTCAGCGGACTTCACGAATCCCTTCTTTTCCAGCCGATCGAGCGTTGCATAAACAGCACCGAGAGAAACAGACCGCACGGTCCTCTCTTCCAACTCACGGCGAACGGTCATTCCGTAGGCATCGTCGCGCAAGCGGACAACCGCGAGCAGCACAAGCTGCTCAAACGATCCAAGAAACTCGTTGTCACCCATCATCTCTCCCGGCGAATGCGGAATTTATACAATGTATAAACTTATCCGCGGCTCGTCAATTCGCTCCGTAAGAAAAACTCTTTGTGATTCGTTACGAAGGACGAGGCCACATCTGCGGCGACTGCCCTGCCGCGCGGTCCAGGGATGGAATCCTCAGCGGGGAAGATTTAATGTAGGTCACGGATTGAGATGCACCCGTGGTCCCTTTGAAGAATCCCTCACGAGTATCGAGTATGATTTCCCACTTGATATACGTTCGTGGCTTGCTGAGCATTGCGGCCATCAGCATCTCACTCAGTTCTGTCCACGCCCGGGATCGCTGGTCGCCGGAGACCGCCAATGCCTGGTACGCGAAGCGCGGCTGGCGGATCGGATGCAACTTCACGCCGAGCACCGCCAGCAATCAGCTCGAAATGTGGCAGGCCGAGACGTTCGATCCCGAAACGATCGACCGCGAACTCGGCTGGGCGGCGGACCTCGGGTTCAACAGCGTGCGGGTCTTTCTGCATCATCTGTTGTGGGAGCAGGACCGCGAAGGGTTTCTCGCGCGGATCGAAAAATTTCTCACCATCGCCGACAAGCATCACATTGGCGTGATGCTTGTCCCGCTCGACGGCGTGTGGGATCCGCATCCCAAGCTCGGTCCGCAACCGGAACCTGTACCGCGCCGGCACAACTCCCGCTGGGTGCAGTCGCCGGGGGCGGAACTCCTCGGCGATCCAAAACGGCACGGCGAACTGGAGCCGTACATCTACGGTTTGGTGCATCACTTCAAGGACGACCGGCGAATCGATGCCTGGGATCTGTTCAATGAGCCGGACAATTCTAATCACAATTCGTATGGAACCGGCGGGACAAAGGCCGAGTTGCCGAACAAAGCTGAAATGGCGACGCGTCTCTTGGCGAAAGTCTTTGATTGGGCGCGGAAGGCGGAACCGTCGCAGCCGTTGACGGCGGGAGTCTGGATGGGCTCGTGGGCCGATCACGAGAAGATGTCAGCCATCGATAAGCTGATGGTCGAGCAATCGGACGTGATCAGCTTTCACAACTACGGCAACGTGCAAGGAGTGCGTGAGCGGATCGAACAATTGCGGCGCTACGGCCGGCCGATCCTCTGCACCGAATACATGGCCCGCCCGGCCGGCAGCCGGTTCGACCCGCATCTCCAAGTTTTCAAAGAGACCAACGTCGGCGCGTACTGCTGGGGGCTGGTCGACGGGCGGTCACAAACGATCTACCCGTGGGACTCTTGGCAGAAGACGTACACAGCCGCGCCGCCGGTCTGGTTCCACGACATCTTCCATCGCGACGGCACGCCCTACGATGCAGCCGAGGTGAAATACATCCGAAGCGTGACGGGGAAGAAGTAAGGCGAGTTCCAAATTCGCTTGTTATCTTGCACCGAGTGAACCAGAAGTGGTTTCAAAACCTTGTATTTGGGAGGGCGACGCTCCGTCGGAGCCGCCA
>CAZVJA010000268.1:0-2524 GCA_964626885.1 uncultured Planctomycetaceae bacterium
ATGAAGAAACCCGCCAAGGCCCCGCGCCGCAGCCATGCCTTTGGCACGTCAGAGCCGAAGCGCAATGTGGACCGTCACGACTACGACGCGGAAACGCAAACCTTGACCGTGCATTTCGCTTCGGGCAAATCCTACCGCTACTCCGGGGTGCCGAAAGACCTTGCCGATGGCTTCTCTGGATCTTCATCTTCTCCGGAACGGGGAAGCGGTTCATACCTTCGGCAGCACATCATCGGTAAATTCCCTCACGAACTGATCTAGGATACCGCCATGTCCTTCATTTCCCGCGTCCGCAAAGAGCACGCCGACCTCGCCGCCAAGCAACAGAAGCTTTGCGACTTCATCGCCGGCCCGGTATTCCCCACGCTCCACACCACCGACCAGCACCTTCTGATCATGCAGCGCGGCAGCATGGAAACCTACCTCGGGATCCTCGCCCTTCGCCTCGAACGTGCAGGGCCCGAAGAACCATCCGAGCCCGCCCTGGGTGAGCCGGTCGAAACCGGGGGCCACGATATCGACCGCGACGGACCCTTGAAATTCGATATGTGATCGCGTAAAGCGGTCCCGCCTTTCAGGTATCCTCTCCCAAGCCTTGCAAGGCCCGGTGTCCCATAACGGTTCGCCGGGCTTTTCTTTTGCCCATTGACCGTTTGCGCAATATACGTCATGCAGAGCACGGCAAACAGGAGAACAGCCATGAACTCGACAATCGAACGTGCGGGCTTTGGATCGCGGCTCGGGGCAGATGGGCCCATCAACGAATGCCGCGTGGCTTCCCCGCTGGAAAATCTCGAACACTCGATCCAGAACGCAATCGTCAGCGCCGAAGTCATTCAGTGCGGGCTCGATAGCCTGTGCGATCGCATATTCGGGGCTTATCCGGAACCGTACGAAGCAACGGACAGCGACAAGCAGCGGGAACCGAACGGCGCCCTCGAACGTCTCGGCGTGCTCATGGACCGGCTGCATACCCGACTCAACCGCGTTGACGCGCTCAAGAGCCGGCTGGTCGATCTCGCATGATCGAGAAGCTGCAACAGGTCGGCGAGCGGCTGGTGAAGTTGCGGGCCATGCTTCGAGCGCGCACCGATAGCAAGGGCAAGGCAGTTCCGGGCTACGAAAAGAATGTGCCGGAAATCCAAGCCGAGATCGAACGGCTCGAAGCATTCACCCTACCGGACCAGCCGACCTATGACCTGTAGCAGCACCTGGCTTATCCGGGGAACTTGGCTAATGGTCGGAAAATCCCCGGAGTTGGTGATATGACGTTACGGACCCCCACAACTGAATTTCTCGTGCGGCTGCGCAAGATCGACCAGGCCGGGCTCAAGGCTCGGGATATCGTTCTGCTCTATGCGATCATCGCTAACCCAGGCATCAACGGCAAAGACCTTGCCTTGAAACTCGGGATCCCCGAACGCTCGCATATCCAGCACGCCTTGATCAAACTCGAAGAGCGGGGACTGATCGAGGACCGGCGCGCGGAAAAGGATCGGCGCAAGGCAAACCCTGCCTCGTTCCATATCCTGCCGGCCGGGCAAGCGTTGTGGGACGACCTCAAACCATGAAATGCCGACCCCCATCACGCAGGGAACTGCACCGAATGAAACCGTCGATCGCCTTCCCGATCAAGTGCCCCGGCTGTGGATATCACTTTCGCAGCGAAGCACAGTTGACAGACCATCAACGGGCCTATGAGCGATTGGAGAAATGACATGACCGACGAAATCGCAGTTGCCCGCTTCAACAAGGCAGATGATCCGGCAAAAAGCCGGCCGCTCGACGCTCTCGAAGCCGCGAAAAAGTGGATCGAGAGCGAAGGCAGCGTAGAGCATGTTATCGTGCTTGTCGGGCGAACAATGGAAGATGGGTCCAGCGGCACCCGGTTTTTCCAGGCCGGGAGTTATCCGCATCACGGCATGATGGGGCTTTGCCTCGAAGGTATGCACATGATACGAGAGAGCGGATCATGACCGACCAGCCCGAACCCAACGCCACGCGCACCGATGTTTTGGTTCCTACCAAGGATATCGCGCGCCTGCCGATGATCTCGGCCGAGCAATATCAGCATGTCGGCCGGTTCGCGGGCGCTCTGGTCATGTCCTGTTTCGAACAGATGGGTGGCCTGCCCCGCATGGCGGCATGGGCCGACACAAACCCGACCGATTTCTACACCAAGCTTTTCCCCAAGATGATTTCGCGCAGTCAGCAGGTGGACGTTAGCGGGACGCTCACCATCGACGACGCGATCACGCGCCTTGAACGGCAGGGCGGGATGATCGAAGCGGAGTTTCGCGAGGTGGAACCTACCTACGACCTCTGACCGCCGCAGGAGAACCGGCATGTATGTGAGCCCTTACGGAAAGCCCGAAGGATTATCCGAACGCCTCGACAAATGGGCGTCGGACCTTAGTAAAAACAATTCCTATCCTTGGGTCGGACTCGGCCTGATCGCAGACCTGAAAGCGGCTGCGGCCGTGCTCGATGGTCGGCCAGTTCCCGAAGATCCGTTCGAGGAAAA
>CAZVJA010000268.1:2624-6510 GCA_964626885.1 uncultured Planctomycetaceae bacterium
CGGCTGCGGCCGTGCTCGATGGTCGGCCAGTTCCCGAAGATCCGTTCGAGGAAAAAGACCCGCCCAAGGAACCAACCCCGGAGTATGACCTATGAGCCCCGCACGCAACCGCAGAGCCGCAGCCGGCCGGCTCGGGCTCGAATTCCAGAAGCGTCACCGGGCGCTCGCGCTCGCCGTGGGAGAGGATGAAATCGCTCAAGCGGCGGTCCACCTCGGCCAGTTGTTCAACGACAACATCGAATTCGTCGTTTGGGTCATGAAGGAATTCGGCGGCATCGACCAGCCGCCATTTCAGCCGACCAAGCCGGCGCTTCCGAAGACCCCGAGCACTCTCCTGCAATGAACCTGCAAGAGATCGCCACCGAAGCGGGAATTTCCATCGACGAGGTGCGCGAGCGCTGGCTTACGTTGCGTGTTGCCAAATGGAAGGCTGATCCTCGGCAGTTTTTTAGGGAAGCCATTCGTATTCGCACGAAATCCGGCGATCTCGAACCTCTCGTGCTCAACCAGGCACAGGAGATTTTGCACACCGCGGCCGAAGACCAGCTAAACAAGGATAATTGGGTCCGTATCGCGGGCCTGAAAGGACGCCGGCAAGGTTTCTCGACCTACGTAGCGGCCCGCGGCTACTGGCGCGCGACGTTGTGGGATCGTCAGCGGATTTACATTCTCTCGCACGAAATGGCGTCCTCGAACGTGCTGTTCGGCATGACCGCGCTCATGCAGGAAAAGCACCCGTTCCCGCCGCAGGTGGGCACCGACAACGCGAAGGAACTGGAATTCATCAAGCGCGGCTCGTCCTATCAGGTGGCGACGGCCGGGCAGAAGGCGGGAGGGCGCGGTGGCGCCGTGACGTTCTTCCACGGCTCGGAAGCCGCTTGGTGGACCAATGCGCCGGATCACTTCGCCGCGTCGGTGCAGGGCGTTGACGAAGTGAAGGGCGTTTGGGGCGTGCTCTGGCGCGAGCCGCCCAAGCCGTTGCCCTTCGAGCGCGGAATTGGCGAGATCGAAGGATGGGTAAAGGCACCTTCGGAAATCTGGCTCGAAACGACTTCGGCCGGCCCGAGCGGGGAATTCTGGAAACGCTACAACGACGCGATGAAGGGCATCGGCCGCTATCGAGCGGTTTTCGTGCCGTGGACCGCGCAAGAGGAATACACCGAGAGCGGCGAATTCACTCCGTTGGCCGAAGCCGAAGAGGAAGGCGAACTCTCCGAACTCGAATACCAGGAACTTCATGGGCTCACCGATGGGCAAATGCTCTGGCGCCGCTCGAAGATCCACGAACTCGGCTCGACGGGTAAATTCCGGCAGGAATACCCTATCGACGTGACCGAAGCGTTTGCCGCGGCCGATATCGAAGGTGTCTTCATCAAGCCAGCAATCGTGCTGCGCGCCCGCAAGCGTGAAATGGAAGACCCCGACGCTCCATTGATCATCGGCGTGGATCCAGCCGGCAGCGGCGGGGACCGTTTCGCCGTTGCCTTCCGGCGCGGAGACAAAATTCTCAAGGTGATCCACCGTAACAAGCTTGAGCACGACGAAGCGGTGGCGTGGCTTTCTACCATTATCGACGAATACCGCCCCAACCGCATGAATGTGGATCGCGGGTCGATGGGACAGAACATCATTTCGTCACTTCGCAATCTCAACCGTAAATATGCCGATATCGTGAAGGGGATCGACTTTGGCGGCACCTCACGGTTCAAGCAGGCCACTCCGAAACGCGCCGGGCCCTGGAACCGACGCGCCGAAATGTATGGCGACATGAAGGAATGGCTGGTTGAAGGCGGTGCGATCCCCGACGACGACGATCTCGCTTCGGACATGAGCGCGATCAAGCAGAAGTGGCGCGCAAACAACGATTGGTTGCTCGAAAGCAAGTCCGACATGAAGGCTCGCGGTATCCGATCATCGGACCTTTCCGACGCTTGCGCATTGACCTTTGCAACTCGCGAGTTTTTCGATACATGGAGCACTCCGGATAAGCCGCAGGGATTTAGGGCCGGGGTGCAGCTTCGCGAAGTTCGATCGCCGGGAGTAGGGGACCACGATCGTTTTTGGGAAGCTGACGTTTCCGGCGATCATGGCTGGATGGCATAGTTGGAGCATGGGCAATGGCAGGACTTCGTGACAATCTGATCCGGGAAGACCGGGAAATTCCTCGGAGCCGGGCCAAAACCCCCAAAGGCTTCGAGACGACCGACGCTTTCTTGGCGGATATGCGATCGAAGTATGAATGGGGCTACGGCTTCAACGAGCACAATATCCTGGCAGGCAAGGATGATGCCAAGTTCACGGTCGGCAATCAGTGGGATCCGATTGTCGAACAGCGCCGTCGCACCGCCAACAAGCCCGTCCTGACTTTCAACCGACTGATCGCCTTCGTTGCGCAAATCGTCGGCAACCGCCTCATGAACGAGACGGAAATCCGTGTTCATCCCGACAAGGCCGGCACCAAGGAAATCGCCGAGATCCGGGAAGGTCTGATCCGGTCGATTTTCAAGAACTCGCACGCCGATTTCGCCCGCGATGAAGCCGCGAAATACCAGTGCGTCGGCGGCGAAGGCTATTTCACCCTCTCGCTCGACTATGCCGACGACGATGTTTTCGAGCAAGAAATTCGCCTCTCGGCTGTGACCGATCCCTATTCCGTGGTCACGGACCCGCTGGCGATCGAGCCAAGCGGTGCCGATGCTCAATGGGGTTTCGTGGGCGATGATATTCCGCAACAGGAATTCAAGAAACGCTGGCCTTGGGCGGCCGAAATCAGTTTCGAGAGCGAAAAGACTTGGAACAATAGCGGCTTCTGGCTGCACGAAGACACCATTCGCGTCGTCTCCTATTGGCGAATGGTCACGGACGGTTTCAAGACCCTTGCGCTCTATCAGGACGGAACCGTTCACGATGTTTCGGACATGGAAGAGTTCGAATACATCAATTTCGTTGAAACCCGCTCGGACGGCTCCCCCTATATTCGGGAAGTGCCCAAGCGCATGGCTCGGCTCTATGTGTGCTCGGGCAACGCAATTCTCGAAGGGCCCTACGACTATCCGATCTCGTCGCTGCCGATTTACCGCGTGCCGGGATGGGAACTCAACGATGGTGAAAAGATCCACCGTTGGGGCCTGATCCGGTTCCTGAAAGACCCGCAACGGCTGCACAACTATTGGCGCTCGACCGTGGCCGAACAGCTTGTGGCCGCGCCGCGGAACAAGTGGCTCACCACGCCGGAAGCGGTGAAGGGGCACGAAGCCAAGTGGCGCCGTGCGCCGACCGCCGACGACCCTTTCCTTTACTACAACGATGGGGAAAACGCGCCGGTCCACATTCCCCCGCCCGGCATCGACGCCGCACTGGTCAACGAAGCCGGTCTTGCGACCCAGGATCTCAAGGATATCTCGAATATCCACGAAGCCTCGCTCGGAATGCCGAGCAACGAAGTTTCCAAGGTCGCGATCCAGCAGCGCCAGATGGTTTCCGATGTGGGAACCTACATCTACGTCGATCGCCGCCGCATTGCCGACGAGCGTTGCGCGAAGAATATCAACGAACTGATCCCCTACATCTACGACACCAAGCGGATTGTTGCGGTGATCGGCCGCGACGATAAGCGCCTCATGATGGTGATAAACGACCCGAGCAACCCGAACTCGGACGTGACGATGGGTAAATACGGCGTCACCGTCTCGGTCGGCCCGGCCAGCGAAACCAAGCGAGCGCTCGCGAGCGAACAGATGATGGCGTTCGTCAATGCGATGCCGCAGGCCGCGGGCGTGGTGATGGATCTCGTGGCCGAAGCACAGGATTGGCCGAAGAGCGGTGAATTCGCGCAACGGTTCAAGATGCTGCTCCCGCCCGGCACCATTCCGGAAGACGAAATGAC
>CAZVJA010000269.1:0-6323 GCA_964626885.1 uncultured Planctomycetaceae bacterium
ATTCCTGCTTGTCTCCCCTCCCGATCGTCCAGGGGATCATTTGCGCGGCCTGGAAAACATTTCCCGTCAGTTGCGCAACCAGAACTTCTGTAACTTCCTGAAGCAGTCGACGACCAAGGATGCAGTCATGGAACTGCTGCGGGAAGCTGACGATAACCAATTGGATTAGCGGAGCATTCCTCGCGGAGAATTCCGGGACACCGGCTTTTCACGCGGGGAACTTCGCGAATGTTCGCAGCATACCGCAGACCAAAGTCCGCCGTCGGGTTATTTGTTTCATTTACGGACGTTCCCCAGCAGCCATTGATGGCTTCCATTTCGTTGGATGTCCACTCACCGGTATCCGCTCTCGGACGCAAACCATCGAGATCATGAGAAGGGCAGAGGAGATGCCCGCCGCAGGCGCCATGAATCAGGAAGCTGTTTGCCGCCAAACCGTCGTTGTGCAGGCCCCGTCGGGTCTGCATCTTCGACCTATCTCGCAAATCGTCGAGGTGGTTCGACGAGGGGGCTGTCGCGTCACGATCAAGAATGGAGACCGCTCCGTCTCCGCCGATAATGTGCTCGACCTTATGACTCTGAACGCAGTCCACGGAACCAGCCTGGAACTGGAAGCCAGCGGTGAGGGAGCAGCGAAGATCCTCGAGGAGATCGTCCGTTTGTTCGAGAACGATTTCCCGGAAGCTGAGGCCCCCTGAGAATGGATAAGATTGCCTCTGATGCTCGTTAAGCGTGGAATCCCCGTTTCGCCCGGAGTCGCCATCGGCCCGGCCCTGATTCTAGGGTCGGAGAACTTTCGCATTCCCCAACGGTTTGTCAGCGTCGATGCCGTCGATACCGAGCTTGCGCGGTTCCATGCCGCCCTCGAGGGGGTCTGCCAGGAACTCACCGAGAACGAACATCTCGCCGCGAGCAAACTGGGAAAACAATATGGCGCGATCTTCGCTGCACATTTGCAGATGATCCGCGACCCGAAGCTGATTCAAGAAATCGACACTCTCATTCGGCAGAAGTGCTGCTCGCCGGAATTCGCCTCCAGCCGCGTGCTCAGGCAATATGCGAAGCGATTCCAAAACCTGGGGAGCGAGTATCTCGCGGAGCGGGCAGACGACCTGTATGACCTGGAAAAACGACTGCTCCGCCGGCTGCTCGGGGAACGGCGCGAGGAGCTCGCGCATCTGACGGAACCGGTCGTCGTACTCGCCCACAACCTTACACCCAGCGAAACTTCCCGGCTTGATCGGAAGTTTGTGCTCGGCTTCGCCACCGAAGCCGGGGGCCACACCAGTCACACCGCCATTCTTGCCGGTGCGCTCGAAATTCCGGCCGCGGTCGGAATCGGGAGCTTTCTCTCGGATGTCGCCGGAGGCACAACGGTCATCATCGATGGGACGCACGGCGAAGTCATCATCGACCCCGACCAGGAGACTCAGTCCAAGTATCTGGATTCGAAAGAGAAGATCCGCGGCGTGGCGCAGCGGCTGGAATCGCTGAAGAAAGTACGCAGCGAAACCCAGGACAAGGTCCGCATCCACCTGATGGGGAACATCGAGTTTCCCGAGGAAGCCGAGCAGTGCACGAAACGGGGCGCCGACGGAATCGGCCTGTACCGCACGGAGTTTCTGTATCTGAACCATGATCAGGAACCGAGCGAGGAAATCCACTTCGACGCCTACAGCCGCGTCGCCACCACCCTGAATGGACACGAAGTGGTTATTCGTACACTGGACCTGGGGGCCGACAAGATTCCCGGCCCCTACTCGCACCTGGCAACCGAGACACAAAACCCCGTGCTGGGGCTGCGGAGTATTCGGTTGAGCCTGCAGAATCTGCCATTGTTCAAAACCCAGTTGCGCGCTATTCTGCGCGCGGCGACGCATGGGGACGTGCGGATCATGTTTCCGCTGGTCTCGACCCTGCTGGAACTTCGCCAGGCAAAAATGATCCTCCAGGATGTGATGGAAGATCTGGAGGAGGAAGGGGTACCGTTCAAACGGGACGTCCCCCTCGGTATGATGGTCGAGGTTCCGGCGGCGGCCCTGATGGCCGAGGAATTCGCCCGCGAGGTCGATTTCTTCTCGATCGGGACCAACGACTTGATTCAATACACGTTGGCGGTCGATCGCTCGAACCCCGGCGTGGCAAACCTGTACAGTTCCGGCGATCCATCCATCCTACGTCTGATTCGTCGGGTGATTACGGCGGGAAAGAAGCACAACATCCCGGTCACGATTTGCGGCCAGATGAGTTCCGATCCGAAATACATCCCCTTGCTGATCGGCATGGGGCTGCGACGGTTGAGCGTGACACCCCACGCGATACCGGAGTTGAAAGAGGTGATCCGCAGTATCAATGTTCCGCAAGCGGAAGAAATTGCGGCTCATGTGGAAACGCTCGATGTCTCGCGCGATGTCGAAAACTACCTGCGGGGAGAACTGAAAAAAATTTGTCCTGATCTGGTCTCTTGACCAGTCTGCGAATTGGGCGGCTGAAGTTTCCATGATCGAAACTCCTTCCGCCAAAGCCGCGAACATGGCGGCCGTTTGATTGCACGGCCGCCGCATGTTCACGGAATGCCTGGGAGGTGATCGCGAATCGCCCCTTGGTAACGGTTGATACAACGTTCGGAATACAGAGATTGGTGAACATCGTTCACAACACGGGGGAACCGCACGTGCGGGCACCTCGCCACAAATCAAGTTCGGGTTCAACTAGAGTGCGTATTCGTTTTTCTTCATCCACCGGCGAATTTCCGGGCGGCCGCGTCACATTGAACGACGCGGACTCGTTCGTTGACATCGAATTCCCCTGCGCCGTTGCTCAAGGGCCACGCTTCGATTTCATCCCGGAACCGTTGGAGACATCCCCCGGAACCTTCAGCCGGGCGGGCTCGCAGCAGAGTCCGCCCCCGCTGAACAAACCGGCCAAACACCCGGCCGTTCCCGAAGGATGCCCCCTTCACGACGCCGCCTGCACGGCAGGCCCGAAAGCAAGCGGGTCGCCATTCCGTGCAGGTAGGAAGCCGGCTGAAGATTCCCCCGGGGAAGTCGCGCGGACAAAGACGAAGCGCCTCGCATGCCGCCATGTTGCGGCGAGGGTGCGCAATGAAAAAAGAAATGCTGATCAACGTGCTCCAGTCGGAGGAAAGCCGGATTGCCATCATCGAGGATGGCATACTGGAAGAACTCTACGTCGAGCGCAACAGCCTGGAGAACTACGTCGGCAACATCTACAAGGGGCGCGTGGTCAACATCGAGCCGTCCATTCAGGCGGTCTTTGTTGATTTCGGAGTCGGCCGCAACGGGTTTCTGCACGTCAGCGACGTCGAGTACCAGTACTACAAGCACCTCGTCCCCAATGGACGCGAGCGGGAGGAAGACGACGAGGAAGACGAGGAAGACCCGCGCCGCGGCCGCGGACCGCGCGATCGCAATCGCCGTCGCAACGAGCGCAGCGTCCGCAATAAGCCCCCCATCCAGGAAATCTTCAAACGCGGCAGCGAAGTGCTGGTGCAGGTTATCAAGGAAGGAATCGGCACCAAGGGGCCGACACTCTCAACCTACATCAGCATTCCCGGCCGGTATCTCGTCCTCATGCCGGGTTTGCAGCGGGTCGGCGTGAGCCGCAAGATCGCCGATGACGACACGCGCCGCAAGCTGCGATCCGCACTCAATGAACTGAGTCCGCCGCAGGGGCTGGGATTCATTATTCGCACCGCCGGCATCGACCGCTCTAAGGCCGATCTACAGCGCGACCTCAACTACCTGCTCCGGCTCTGGCGAACGATCGTCCGCCGCATTCGGAAAGCTTCGGGGCCGGTCGGCATCTACGAAGAAAGCGACATGATCACCCGCACGATCCGGGACATCTACAACAGCGAGATCGACACTGTCCTGATCGACGAGCAGGAATCGTTCGAGCGCGCCCGGGAATTCATGAAGATCGTGATGCCCCGCAACGTGAACCGCGTGAAGTACTACGACGGCAAGGAAGCGTTATTCCACAAATACAACATCGAGGATGAAATCGCCCGAATTCAAACTCGCCACGTGCCGCTCAAAGGAGGGGGCTCGATCGTGATTGACCAGACAGAGGCCCTGGTCGCCATCGACGTCAACAGCGGCAACTTCCGCGCCGACGACAACGCCGAGGAAACCGCCTTCCAGGTCAATCTGCGGGCCGCCGAGGAAATCAGCCGTCAGATTCGCTTGCGCGATCTGGGGGGGGTCATTGTCAACGATTTCATCGATATGCGGGAAGAGCGTCATCGCCGTGCCGTCGAGCGGGCCGTCCGCGAAGCAGTCCGCCGCGACCGGGCCCGCACCAAGGTGCTGCGGATCAGCCCCTTCGGGCTGATCGAAATGACCCGGCAGCGAATCCGCCCCTCGCTCCGCCGGAGCATCTACGAGGATTGCCCCTGCTGTAACAGTACCGGGCAGGTCAAAACCGCCGAAAGCATGGCCATCGAGGTCATGCGGCTGCTGATGACCTACGCCCACCGGGCCGAAGTCCGACGGGTGAACATCGAAATTCACGAGCGGGTCGCCAATTACCTCAACAACCGCAAGCGGAAAGAGATTATCGGCATTGAAGACAGCAGCAATGTGACCGTGAATATTCAAGCCCGGACCGACGTCGGCCCGGAACACCTGGTCTGGCGGTGTACCGACGAGATCGGTACGGAGATCAAAATTCCGGCGGCTCCAGGCTCGAAATCCCGCTGAGCCGGGGCTAAAATCGGTGACTTCCCCCCGCCCATGCCTAATGGGCTCATAGCGGGTCATTAGAGTACCGCCGCCCGAAAGAGCCGGCAGTGCTAGAGCATAACTGATTGAGGATTTGGGAGAGAACGTAGCCATGTTTGCCGTCATTTCGGATGGAAATCGCCAGTACCGCGTGCAAGAAGGGGATACCCTCTCGGTCGACTATCGGGACGACCTGAAAAAAGGGGACGCGATCGTTTTTGACCAGGTGCTCCTGGCCAACGGCGGCGGCGAAAGTGCGATCGGCAAGCCGACCCTCAAAGGGGCTTCCGTCAAGGGGGAAGTTGTCGATCCGGAATTGAAGGGGCCGAAGCTCGAAATCGGCAAGCTTCGCCGCCGGAAGAACTTCCGCCGCCACACCGGACACCGGCAGCGTTACACGTCGGTCAAAATCACCGGCATCTCGGTACCGGGCCTCAAAGCCGCGAAGTAATTCGCGAGCTGGCGCCGACGAAAATCAGCAAGCCTCGGGTTCTCGACGAGACCCCGAGGCTTCCGTTTTGAATGGTGCCAATTGAACCGCGGTGTAGCCAGTTGATCAAGCTGGAACCAGCTCCTGGCCTTCGGCTCGTTGTTCCAGGGTCTGCTCCATACGCAGAATCACCTCCGGACTGACGCTGACCACTTCCTCCGGGCGCAACCCGATCAGGTAATGGCCGTAGCCCAGAGCGGTGCAGTGCTCGAGCGCGCAACGGATGAAGCGCGGTGCCGTCTCGTCCTTCAGTCCGACGACTATCTGCGATTCTTCCACTGGCCGATTATGGATCAGCGACAATCCCGCGGCGCTGATATCGCGGGTGACGAGCGTCTGCACGCGGTCGTAGTCCCGGTTCTGAGTCTGCGAATCCACCGGAATCACCCACACAACCTCGCAGAAGGCGCCGCGTGACGTGTGGCGATCCTTGTTATCGAGCGTTTGCAGATAGCTGCGATTCATCCGGCCGTGCAAGATCCGCCGGACTTCCTCTTTTTTGCGATTGAACAACGAACCGAGCATCTTTGACTCCCGATCGATTCACATCAAACACGTGGCTGCTTGAGTGCCTGACTCCCGGGGTAAAAAACCAGGAAAATACCCTGTCCTGTGTCGAGAGAACTTTCCCGAGCATCCGTGTACAAGAATAGAACCTCTGCGGGTCACGGACTTCCGGTTCAGGGCTTTAAGGAGACGAATACCCGTTCCGGTTGTGCCGGTTGCGCCGTCGTTGCGGGGCTCTACTTCAGCGTCTGTAAGTAAGCGAGGAGATCCCGCATTTCACCCGCGGTCATTCGCTCGACCAGTTTGTCGGGCATGATGGACGTCCGTTGCGGCAGCCGTTCTTCGATTTCGGCCGTGGGAAGATCCACGAGCGTGCCGTCCGAGAGCCCGAGCCGCACTTTGCCCTCCCGGTCCACCACCACGAGGCCGTTGTACGTCCGTCCGTCGCGCATCACGATGGACCACGCAACGAACTGCGGGGCGACTTCCTTGCTGGGGAAGAGGACCGACTCCGCGAGCTTGCGGCGGTCAAGCGTTCGGGCAATCGTCGAAAGCTCGGGACCGATGCGGGCTCCGCGATC
>CAZVJA010000270.1:0-6274 GCA_964626885.1 uncultured Planctomycetaceae bacterium
CGTCGGAGCCGCCACAACCAGAGACTTTCGGATGCAGCGGCTCGGCGGACCACCCTCCGGGCGGTGCCCCCTCGCCCTCCCGGTTTTGAAACCACTTGTAAACAGTCATCCGAGCATAGGGGCGGCGGCGCGCTTGGACCTGCCGCGCGCGACTGGTACGATAGACGGCCGACGTGACTTGTCGGCGTCTTGCGCGGAGTCGTTCCGGCTCCGCCCCTTCCGTGATTCCCAACGTTGTCTGTTCGCGGTTCGACCAGTTCGGCAGGAGTTGACTGCATGTTTCGTTGCGCTCTGCTGTTCGTTGTGTTGTCGGTTGTCGTGGGTTGTAGCAACGCCGGCCCTGGCGCGAGCGGCAAATCCTCCGCCACGGGTGAACCGCATAAGCTTCGCATCGCCGTGATTCCCAAAGGAACGACGCACGACTTTTGGAAGTCGGTGCATGCCGGCGCGCAACAGGCAGCCGATGAATTGGGGAACGTCGAGATTCTTTGGAAGGGGACTCTCAACGAGAAAGATAAGGAGGGACAGATCAAGCTCGTCGAGGGGTTTATTGTCGATGAAGTCGACGGCATCGTGCTGGCGCCGATTGACCGGGATGCTCTCGTGCCGGTCGTGCGGCGGGCGAAGGCGAAGACGATTCCCACGGTCGTCTTCGACAGCGGGCTCTCCGGAGAAACGAACTACGTGAGCTACGTCGCGACCGACAATTACCACGGCGGAGTTCTGGCGGCGGAACATTTGGCGAAGGTGCTGGGTGAAGAGGGGAACGTGATTCTGGTCCGCTACCAGGAAGGGAGCGAAAGCACCGAGCAGCGCGAGCAGGGCTTTCTCGACACGCTCAAGAAGTTTCCGAAGATCAAAATTCTCTCGGAAAGCCAGCGGGTCAGCTCCGACGCCGAGCAGGCCCTGCAGATTTCGTCGTCGTTGTTCGTCCAGTTCGGCAACGAGGTCAACGGCGTGTTCACCGTCTGTGAGCCAATCAACAAGGGGATGCTGAGAGCACTCGAAAACAGCCAGTTGGGAGGAAAAGTCAAATTCGTCGGGTTCGACTCCGACCCGCGGTTTGTCGAGGCGCTCAAGAGCAAGGCCATGCACGGCATCGTATTGCAGGATCCGGTCCGCATGGGGTATCTCGCGGTGAAGACGATGGCTGAGCATCTCGCAGGCAAGCCGGTCGAAAAGCGAATCGTCACGGGAGAATTTCTGGCGACCCCCGAAAACATGAACGAACCGCAGATCGACAAGCTGCTGCACCCGGCACAAGTCGGCAATTGAGAGGACGGCCGCTGCATGAACGTCCCTCTGCTGAGCATGCGGAACATCAGCAAGAGCTTCGGGGCGACCCGCGCGCTCAATGACGTTTCGCTGGATCTGAGCGCCGGCAGCGTGATGGCATTGCTCGGCGAAAACGGCGCGGGAAAAAGCACGCTGATGAAAATTCTGAGCGGAGCGTGTACCCCCGATTCCGGCCGCATTGAACTGGCGGGGGGCCCTTTTCGCCCGGGAAATCCGCACGAAGCCCGCGACGCCGGCATCGCGATGATTTACCAGGAGCTCAACCTCGCCCCTGATTTGAGCGTGGAAGACAACATCATGCTCGGCCGCGAAACATCCCGCTTCGGCCTGCTGAGCAGGGCGCGGCAAAGACCGCGCGTGGTTGATGCACTTCGCCTGCTCGGACATCCGGAACTCGAACTCTATACGCCGGTCGATCGACTGTCGGTCGCGGCACGGCAACTGGTCGAGATCGCCCGGGCACTCGTGCACGAGGCCCGCATCATTGTCTTCGATGAGCCGACGAGCTCGCTGACGCAAAGCGACACGGCCCGGCTCTTCGAAGTGATTCGCAAGTTGAAAGCGTCGGGCATCGGCATCATCTACATCAGTCATTTTCTGGAAGAGATTCGCCAGGTCTGCGACTGCTACACGGTTCTACGAGACGGCTGTGTGGCCGGAACCGGCGAGCTTTCCGGCGCATCGGAAGCGGAAATCGTGCGGATGATGGTCGGTCGCAGCGTCGACGAACTTTTTCCGCGCGTGCCGCACACACCGGGAGAGGCCTGCCTCAACATCAGCCAACTCAGCGGAAGAGTTTCTCCGCGCGACGTGTCATTCGAGGTGCGACGTGGAGAGATTCTCGGCATTGCCGGGCTGGTGGGGGCGGGGCGAACCGAGCTGCTCCGCTGCCTGTTCGGTCTCGATGCCGTGGAGAGCGGCGAAGTGCGTTTCGCGAAGCACTCGGCGCGCGGTACGCCGCGCGCCCGCATCGCGGCGGGACTCGGTCTCGTTTCGGAGGACCGCAAAGGAGAAGGGCTCGCGCAGGGACGTTCGATCGCCGACAATGTGACATACAGCGGGCTTTCACGATACAGCCGGTTCGGCTGGCTGAATCTTCGCCGCCGATCGGAAGCGGTGCGTCAGTGGATGCAGGATCTTTCGATCAAAGCCCGCACGCCCGAGCAGTCGGTGAGCGACTTATCGGGCGGCAACCAACAGAAAGTTGCGATCGCCCGCGTGCTGCACCAGGAGGCCGATGTGTTCCTGCTCGACGAGCCGACGCGCGGAATCGACGTCGGCACCAAGGCGGAGATTTACCGGCTGATGGGGGAGTTGGCGGCCCGCGGCAAGTCGGTGTTGTTCGTCAGCTCGTATTTCACCGAGCTGCTGGCTGTCTGCGATCGCATCGCGGTGATGGAGCGCGGTCGCTTGCGGGAGATTCGTCCCACGATAGAGTGGACCGAGGAATCGCTGATGCACGCCGCCGTCGGATTGGAAGAACCCGCCGCATGAACACACCCCGGCAATCGACCCCGCTGATCGATCCGGCACGCCGCCCTATTCTTGGCGGAAAGACGTTCAGCCTGCTCGGCTCGGCGCTCGGACCGTTTCTGGGTCTCCTCTTCGTCGTGGCGATTTTCTGGGGAGCCGATATTCTTCAATCGCGTTCGCAAGGGCGCAAACAGCGATTCGCCACCGAAGACAGCATGCAGACCGTGCTGACGCATGCCTCCGCGGTCGGAACCGCGGCGCTCGGCATGACGATCATCATCATCGCCGGCGGCATCGACCTCTCGGCCGGCACCGCCATCGCCCTCTCGGCCACGGTCACCGCGTGGTTCTTCCGCGAAGGATATTCGCCGGGGGTCGGAGTCATCGCCGCGCTGCTGGTCGGGTGTGCGGCGGGGTTCGTCAACGGTTCGCTCGTCAGCCTGCTGCGCGTCGTGCCGTTCATTGTCACGCTCGGCACGATGACCCTCTTCCGCGGATTGGGGCGGATTCTTTCCGGCGGCACGCCGATTCGCGCGCATGGCACCGTTCCCGATTGGCTGCTCAGCTTGCAGGAACCGTTTCCGCAACCGAAGTGGCTGCTTGTCTCTCCGGGCGTCTGGTTGATGCTGGCGCTGGCTGTCGGCGTGATTCTGCTGCTGCGGTACAGCGTGTTCGGACGCCACGCATTCGCAATCGGCTCGAACGAGGCGACCGCGCGGCTGTGTGGAATCAACGTCCCGTTGACCCGCATATTGGTTTACACCATCGCCGGGTTTTTTGTCGGCGTGGCGGGGCTGTTTCAATTCGCGGTCCTGGCGGGGGAAGGGGACCCGACCGCCGGTACCGGAAAAGAACTGCAGATCATCGCGGCGGTGGTCATCGGCGGCGGCAGCCTGAGCGGCGGACGGGGCTCGGTGTTTGGGACACTTTCCGGCGCGGCGATTATGGCGGTCATCCAGCACGGCTGCGTGATCCTCAATGTCCCCGACTCCTTCCAGGAGATCATCATCGGGGTCATCATCGTGGCGGCAGTCACGCTCGACCGCATCCGCCAGGGCCGGCGCGAATAAAGACGAGAGCATGCTGTCTGATCCGGCAACATGCTCTCGGTGTGGCAGTCGTGCTTATCGTTGCGGCATCTCAGGGACTGTTTCGCCAGAGTCCTTCCGCGCGACAGACTCCATCGCCTCGCGCGCCATGCGGTCGGCGAACTCCTTGAGAGTGGTCAATTCCTCACCGTCGCCGGGGGTGAAGCCCGATTTTTCCGCTACCAGCAGGTTCAACAGTAATCCGAGCAACCCCTGCCCGCTTTGAGATGTGGCGCCGTCCCCTCCCGCGATAAAGACACGTTCAGGAACCAGCGGCTGGCTGATGTGCGTCAACTGCTCCGACAAACCGGACAGAGCGAACAGTCGCGGATCGCCGAAAGAGTGAATCTTGCGCAGCAGCACTGCGGCGTCGGAGAGCCCTGTCTGCAGGATGCGTTGTGCTTCGCCGCGCCCATCCAGAATCTTCTGCCGGCTTTCTGCTTCCGCCAGAATGACCGTCTGTTCGGCCTGTCGACGGGAGCGAGCCAATTCCGCTTCGGCCACTACGACCGTCTGCTCGGCTTGACGCCGCGCCCGGGCCAGGTCGGCTTCGGCCTGGCTGTCGGCAATTTGCACCTGCACGCGGGCGTTGGTCAACTGCGTCTGCATCGTCGCTTGGGCTTGTGCTTCGTTCAGCATCCGCAGTTTTTCCGCCGCGGTACACTGGCGCTCGTACGTCTCCAATTGCTCAATCGACAATTGCCGCTGGCGGAGCTGTTCCAGCAGCCCCTCGATCTTGCCCCCTTGCTCGTCGGTATCGGGCTTGCCGATCAGCACGTCGACGCATTCGATGTCGAATTCGCGGAATCGACGCCGCAATTCTTCGCGTGCTTCCTGTTGAATCTGATCGCGCTCATGCAGCAATTCGAGCATCGTCTTCTTGTGCGCGATGTCCCGGAAGTAGGCGCTCAACAACGGATCGAGCGTTTGCGTAATCAGCTTCTGTACGTCGCCGAAACGCTGCACCACGCTCGGTGCCCGCTGATAGTCGATGTGCACCACCACCGACAGCGGCAACAACGGTTCGTAGGCGTCCCGCGTCACCAGGTCGATGGACTTTAGACTCTCATCGTAACGGTGCGTTTCGGTACGCCCCGTGATCCAGTGCAGCACGAAGTTCGTCGTCGGCACGAGCGAGATGCTAGCCGCGTATCGGTTGAACGCATATTTGCCCGGACCCAGCGGACGTGCCCAGACACCTCGTTCTCCTTCAGCCACAAGTTCACCGTGCCGAAATGCGACGCCGGAGACATCGTGTCCCGTCTGGCCGTAGTAACTGACCACAACCCCCACATAGCCGATGGGGACGATCGTCTTGGGGACCATTTCGACGGACGCAAACCAGCGATTGATGAAGTACGTGCCGTCCGTAAGAGGCAGCAATTGGCGGCCGCGCCGTCCACCGCCGCGCAGGAAGGCTTCGGGATCCTGGTAGTTATTATGGTAGTTCGGATCGTCGGTTTGCGTTCCAACCGGCGGGGCGATAATTTCCCCCGGCGGCAGTGACGGTCCGTCGTGAATCGTAACAATCGCGATGCTGTCGACGTCGTGCGCGCGCTCTTGCGATATCGGATCGGTGGATGTTGAACTCAGAGGCGCCCCGACAACAACGGGACTGAATCCATTGCAAGCCCCAAGTTCCCGCTGCCAGTCGGCGACCGCAGCCACCTCTTGTGGATGCTGGACCTGCCGCAATGCGAAGACCGCGTCCTCGGTCACAACAACAAACAGCGCCGGGTTGATAGCGTACGCTCCTTCGCGCAGAATCGCGCGCTGGCGTCCACGTTGCCCGCAAATCCGAGTCCCCTGCTCAGTTCGCTCCGCATCAGGTTCGGCTGTCAAAAATGACCTCGCATCCTGAAAGTTGTTGCAGGGTACCATCCGGCCAAGCGTTTGTCCTGGAGCCAGCGCTTCGCCGTCCCGCGCGTAAATGTAGCCTATTTTCCCTTGCGGAATGGTTACCAACTTCACGCGGTGAATTCGGTACTGCCAGCGCGGATACGTGAAATGAAAACCACCACGCAGCACGTCCGCCTGAAAGCCGGCTTCCCCATTGAGCGCGATGATGCAGCCTTCCGCGACCGATCCGTTTAACGACCAGAGTTTTTCGACCACGCCGACCAGGTTGTTCGGAATGTATCGCGTCGTCAGCCACGTGATGAATGCCAAGAACGACAGCCCGGCCGCGATCTCGATCGCGAGGAGCATCGTGGGAGATGCATTCTCAAACTGACCTGAACCAGAAAACTGCGCGAGGAGTGGAAAATTCAACATGATTCGAGCCTCCGGCGCGCGCACCTATTTCGACCGGGCGCGCGCGTTTTACCAAGATGGCAATCTGGGCTCTTCGTCAGCGGAGAGTTGTGATCCCGGACTCACGTCCGGAATCCATGAAGCGAACAACTCTCAATAGACGG
>CAZVJA010000271.1:0-6193 GCA_964626885.1 uncultured Planctomycetaceae bacterium
GTCCCCCATGTTGTAGAGGCCGGTGAGGACCATCCGCGCGACCCAAAGCGTGATAATGTCGCGACTGGTGACGAGCACGTTGCCGGGGTAGAAGTACTTGAGACTCTCGGTCTCTTCCGGCCAGCCAAGTGTCGCATGCGGCCAGAGTGCCGAACTGAACCAGGTGTCGAGGACGTCTTCGTCCTGGGTAAATCCAAGCGACTCAAGTTCCTTCTGAATATCCCCTGCATCCGGGCCAAGGCAGACCAAATCACCAACATTGATCAACTCATCACCAGACGAATCCGCGGGTCGCTCACTCGACCCGAGATGAACCGCGATTTGGTCCGGGAACTTCTTTCGCAATTCGTCGACGCGCTGCTTGATCTCCCAAGTCAAGTTCTTGTGCGACCAAACCGGTATGCGGTGTCCCCACCACAACTGCCGGCTGATGCACCAGTCCCGCTTTTCGCCGAGCCAGTCGAGATAGGTCTTTGCGTACCGCGCGGGGTAGAACTTCACGCGGCCATCGTTGACGGCGTCGATGGCGTTCTGTGCCAGCTGGTCCATCTGCACGAACCACTGGTCCGACAGATAGGGTTCGACTGGCGTCTTGGAACGGTCGCTGTGCGCGAGGTCGATTTTTCGTTCCTCGATGCCGACGAAATGGCCGAGCGACTTCATCTCCTCGACCACTTTGTCGCGGGCGACGTAACGATCGAGCCCTTTGAATTTGCCGGCGTTTTCGTTCAGCGTGCCGTCCGGGTTGAGGAGATTGATCATCTCCAGCTTGTTACGGAGCCCGGCGGCGTAGTCGTTCGGGTCGTGGGCCGGGGTGACTTTCACCGCGCCGGTTCCCATGTCCATCTTCGCGAGCAAGGCGTCGGCGATGATTGGGATCTCGCGGCCGTTGAGCGGAATTTTCACGTTCTTGCCGACAAGATGCGTGTACCGCTTGTCGGAGGGGTGCACGCAGACGGCGGTGTCGCCGAGCATCGTTTCCGGCCGCGTGGTCGAAAATGCGATCTTCTCGTCGCCGCCGACCACGGGATAGGTGAAGGTCCAGAAAAAACCGTCCACCTCGTCATGGAAGACTTCGTCGTCCGCCACAGCGGTTTGCAGATACGTATCCCAGTTGACGAGCCGCTTTCCGCGGTAGATCAGTCCATCACGGAACAACTTGAAGAAGGTTCGCCGCACCGCGCGCGAGCACATTTCATCGAGCGTGAACCGCGTGCGGCGCCAGTCGCAGCTGGCGCCGAGTTGCTTGAGCTGGCCGAGAATCCGCTTCTCGTAGGCGTCCTTCCATTTCCAGATCCGCTCGACGAGCGCTTCGCGGCCGATGTCGTGTCGAGTCTTCCCTTCTTCCTCGAGCATGCGGCGTTCGACGACCGCCTGCGTGGCGATGCCGGCGTGGTCGGTACCGGGCATCCAAAGAGCTTCGCATCCCTGCATCCGCCGCCAGCGGGTGAGGAGATCCTGCAGCGTCCCGTTGAGGGCGTGCCCCATGTGCAGCGCTCCCGTAACATTCGGAAGCGGAATCATGATGGTGTGCGGCTTCTTCGCCGGGTTCGGGTCGGCATCGAAGTAATGCCGCTCGGCCCAATAGCCGTACCAGCGCTCCTGCGCCAGTTTGGGTTCGTACTGTTTTGGAAGGTCGATGGTCATGTACGTGTCGCTTGATGTGAAGCACGAAGTCCGAATGACGAAAGAAGCACCAAGCCCGAATGTCCAAACACGTTGGCGAACTTGTTTAGAAAGTTGTGAATCGTGCGAAGGTCTTGGCGAGAATGGTCCTTTAGTGCTTCGTGCTTCGGATTTCTTTCGTCATTTGTGCTTCGGGCTTAGGGCTTCAGGAGACATTCGTCATTTCGTCGCTGTGCCGTTGCCGATTTCGCCCGCGTCCTTGTAAAGCTTATATTCGACGCTATCGACCAACGCCAGCCAACTTGCCTCGATAATGTTCTCGCTGACGCCGACCGTGCTCCAGACGTCGTGATCATCGCGGCTTTCGATTACCACGCGGACCCGCGCGGCGGTCCCTTCGGCCGAGTTGATGACCCGCACCTTGTAATCGACGAGATGCATCTCCGCGAGCCGAGGAAAAGCCGGCGTGAGTGCCTTACGCAGCGCCGTATCAAGCGCATTGACCGGCCCGTCCCCTTCGCCGACGACGTGTTCGAGGTTCCCTTTGACAGTCAGCTTCACAGTCGCTTCCGTCACCGGCTCCACTCCTTCGCCCGTTTCGACATTCACACGGTAATGATCGCGCACGAACCACGGCTGGTAAGTCCCGGCAACTTTCATGACGAGCAGATCGAACGATGCCTCGGCCGCCTCGAACTGATAGCCTTCGTTTTCGAGATCCTGCACCCGTTCGAGAATTCGCCGCATCAGGTCGTCATCATGATCGACCCGATGCTGCGTCGTCTTGGCGACGATGTTCGACCGGCCCGAGAGTTCGCTAACGAGAATCCGCCTGCGATTGCCGACTGTTTCGGGATCGACATGTTCATAGCTTTGCGTGACACGATTGACGGCGTGAACGTGCATCCCCCCCTTGTGCGCGAACGCGCTCGTTCCGACGTAGGCCTGATTCGAGCGGAAATTCATGTTGGCCACTTCGTACACGTATCGCGACAGCTCGGTAAGCCGGTGCACTCCTTCGTCGACGAGGACATCGTGCCCTTGCTTGAGGGCGAGGTTGGCTACGATGCTGATGAGGTCGGCGTTGCCGCACCGTTCGCCAATGCCGTTGATCGTTCCCTGCACCTGCACCGCGCCGTGCCTCACCGCCGCCAGCGAGTTGGCACAGGCGACGTCGCAGTCGTTGTGGCAGTGAATACCGACGGGAATCTTGAGCGCCTTGCGGGCCGCTTCAACCCCTTCGGCGATCCGCTCCGGAAGGCTGCCGCCGTTGGTGTCGCAGAGGACGATGATCTCCGCTCCACCTTCCTGTGCGGCCACAATTGTCTTCAGCGCGAATTCCGGATTGTTCCGCCAGCCGTCGAAGTAATGTTCGGCGTCGTAGATCACGCGGCGCCCTTCGGCCCGCAGATAGGCGACCGAGTCGCGGATCATGGCCAGGTTTTCGGCCTCGTCGATCCGCAGCACTTCGTTGACGTGCAGATCCCAGCTCTTGCCGACGAGCGTAATCACCTTGGCTTTCGAATCGCGCAGGGCAATCATGCCGATGTCCTTATCGGCGGTGATTCCGCGGCGGCGCGTCATGCCGAACGCGCAGACGATCGCGTGCTTGAGGTCCATATCGGCGGCGCGCTGGAAGTATTCCTCGTCCTTGGGATTCGACAGGGGATATCCCCCTTCGATGAAGTCGAACCCCAACTCGTCGAGCTTGGCGGTGATGAGCAACTTGTCTTGCAGCGAAAAGTTGACACCCTCTCCCTGACTGCCGTCGCGGAGCGTGGTGTCGTAGATCTGGATTCGGAACATTGTCGGGCTTTCAGCGATCAGAGATCAGCGTGGCTCCAGCCAACCAAAAAAAATCCCCCAGGCTTGCGACCTGAGGGTGTTGAACTTTCGTCGGTGAATCGAAGGTCAATGCCTCATCGTCGCGCCGCCCGAGGCGGCCCGATAATCATACCGGCGACGCCGGCAATCGATCGAGACGATACAACGCCCGATTTGGACGATTCGAGGCACATGGAAAACTCCTGCGGGGGAAAACCCGCGAACTGCATGATATGCGACCCAACGGGGGCCGTCAAATATAGGCCACGAAACTGGTTCAGGCATCGGGAAAAGGTATCTCTTCGAACGATCTTCATGCAAATCAGGCATTGGTTATTCGGTTTTGTGAGCTCGGTCATCCCACGCATCTGGCAAGTCACGCGCCCCATGGACAATCGCAAGCATGTGCACCGACTCGTCTCGCACTTGGTAAATCATTCGGTACCGTCGAACGAGGATTTCACGGATCGACTCGTCCTCGAATTCCGGAACAATGCCGCTGGCGAGGGGAAGACGGCCTATCGATTCGGCCGCGGTGAAAACTTCCTGAACGACTCCCGCGGCGTAGAATTGAGAGTCGCGCCCAATGTATTCGGCAATCTGCTCCAGATCATCCAGCGCGGCCAGAGTCCATTTTATGGATTTGTCCATCTTGCCATCCGCTGCGCGGCTTCGTTCTGCGAGACGGCGCGTCCCTCTTCGACGTCTTGTAATCCCTTGAGGACTTTCTGGCGGACATAAATGTGGTACTGGATCTCTTCAAACGAGGCATCTTCTGGAAGTTGATCCAGGATCTTGCGAACGTCGTCCTTAGCGGTGCTCATTGCGTCGTCCCGGCCATAAATGGGGCGTGCGGATGTTAGTCACATCTGATTATACTCTATTCACGAATGAGCGGGAGACCCGTATCTAATAACAATCCTCAACACAAGCAGCAGGTCAGGCACCGCTTGGCAGTTATTCCGACAATAGAGTCCAGTGATCGTCAGGCAATGCCTGACTTACGGTTCCCGATGCACATGGAGTCGACGAAGGTGCTGAAGTGGAACGAGAAGTAGACAAAGATTCGTCTCATATCGACCATCGTTTGCCAGTCGGTCCGGAGCGCTGGTATAGCGGACGGGGCATGACGCTTTCAGAGTTTCTGCTTGTCTGGTGGCTCGTCTGTACATTCGCGTTCGCGTTTTTTTGGAGGCCCCCGATGCGGATGGGGCCGGGATGGGGGTTCTGTTTATTTGGTTGTTCGGCCAAAGTTCGAGCGCGATGGGAAGTCTTATCGGCATAATCCATGGTGCGATTCGAAAGCGATGCAATGGGAGATTCCCGAACTCGTTTATTCGGTGCGTTATTGTGTTTTTCGGATCACTCTTCATTTTGGCAGCTCCTGTAGTGTTGGTCTGGATAGCTGGTAGATAGTAGACAGTTCGACCCAGAGATTTATTTTGACCCACATTCCATACCTCACGTCAGCCGCTTTTTTGTGTCTCCTTGCGGCCAATCTGTACGCCGACGAAGCCGAGCCGATGCTCAGGCGGGAACTGCTGTCGATGATGCAACTCGACCAGCAGGGGCGCGTCGAGATGATTCAATTGCTCAAGGAAACCGGTCGTCCCGTCGGCAGCTTCAAAGAATTGACGGCGGAGGAGACGCCAGCCGCCGTGCGGGAGAAAGCGGCTCGGCTGTCTGAGGTCGACCGCAAGCATCGCGAACGGCTGAACCAAATCATCGAGAAGCACGGCTGGCCGGGCAAATCGCTTGTTGGAGCAGACGGCGCGCATGCGGCGTGGCTGATTGTCCAGCACGCCGACGCCGATTTGCCGTTTCAAAAACGCTGTCTCGAGCTGATGGAACAGGCCCCCGCAGGCGAGGTTGAATCTCAGGATATCGCATTTTTGACCGATCGCGTGTTGGTGGCGGAGAACAAGAAGCAACGCTACGGAACCCAATTGGTGAGCGATTTCACGCCGCGACCGATTGAAGATCCCGAGCATGTCGATGACCGCCGTCGAACCGTCGGCTTGCCTCCGTTGGCCGAATATCTTCGCATGGCGAAAGCGTCGTATCAGCAGACGTCCGAAACGGGATCGACGTTCCTTCCCCCGACGTATGAGATCCTCCGCACCGGCGTGCCGATTGTCGTCGACGGCAAGCTCGACGAACCTGCCTGGCTGGCCGCTCCCGCCGTCGGCAAGTTTCACTTCCCCTGGTGGAAGGAGGGGAAGAAGGAGCAGAGCGTCGCCAAGCTGTTGTGGGATGACGAGAACCTCTACATCGCGCACATCTGCGAAGACGCGCACATCACCGCGCGGCATGCCGACCACGACGGCAAAGTACCGGAGGACGACTGTTTCGAAATCATGTTCGCACCGAACGCAAACAAGCCCGAGGTGTACTTCAACATCGAGTGGAATGTCATTGGCGGTTATGTCGACAATCACCGGCCGAACGGTCCCAAACAACCCCGCGCTCCAGTGTGGGACGCTGAAGGAGTGCGCATCGCCGGGCGAACGGTTGGTACGCTCAACGACGATTCCGACATCGACAGTTACTGGGCAGTCGAGGTGGCGATTCCGTTCCGCAACTTCCGTGAACTCGTTGGCCATGCGCCTCCGCAGGCGGGTGACGTGTGGCATGTGAACCTCAACCGACACGGCGGGGCGACGAACATGCAGTACAGCCAATGGTCGCCGGGCGACACCCCGGCCCCCGCCTTCCACACGCCGCACCGCTTCGGGCGGATGAC